>NZ_JMLG01000005.1:0-160353 GCF_000686645.1 Desulfofundulus thermocisternus DSM 10259 | reverse complement strand
ACCACCTTCCAGACAAAGGCATAACTGGGCATCATTATCAGTCATAGCCCTGCTGAAAAATGAAAATGGCTGAAATTGTGAGATTAACGAAGATTTTTCAACCTTATTGAGAGAGGATTACTCTTCGGAGAAAGTTCTGTCGTAGGTGAACGTTATCTTAGGCCGCTACCTGGAGTAGTAGAATTCAGATATTAGCTTCTTAAGTGCACTTATACATCTATACCAATATTACATCAAATACAAAAAGAAAATGTTACTTGCCTTATAATTGCAAGCCGGGCTATAGGGATAGATTCTTTGCTGGCACCTGTTAATAAAAATGCTTTCTGGTGTCTGTCGGACATAGGGGGTCGGACTAGCCCGATGGAAGAAAAGATGGCGCTGTTCAGCATTCCCCGGATCGTTTCAGTGAGCCGGCGCACCGACATTCCCGCCTTTTACGGGGAATGGTTCAGGCAGCGGGTCCGCCAGGGATGGGCGGTGAGCCAGAATCCCTTCAGCCGCCGGGCAATCCGGGTTTCGCTGCGGCCGGAAGATGTGGCTGCGTTTGTTTTCTGGTCGAAGAACTTTGCCCCCTTTCTGCCTTACCTGGCCGAACTGAAAACGCTGGGCTACAGGATGGTATTTCTTTTCACCATCACTGGTTTGCCCCGAATATTTGAAAGCCGGGTGCCGGATACCGGGGTGACTGTTGCTGCCTTGCAGGCAATTTCCAGGATGTTTTCCCCCGGGCATGTGCAGTGGCGTTACGATCCCATCTTCCTGACCAGCGTGACGGATGAAAAATACCACCTCCGGCGGTTCCGGGAATTGTGCCGGCTTTTGAGCGGATATACAACCAGGTGCTATATAAGTTTTGTCTGTCTCTACCCGAAGGTCAGGCGGCGGCTGCAGGCGCTGGAGAAGCAGGGGATAAAGGTTTTGGCGGTTTCAGAAACGGAACAGGCTGCCCTGGCCCGGCAGCTGGCCGAAATCGCCGCCGAACACGGCATCGAGCTTTACAGCTGCTGCAACGACCATTTAGTCGGCGGACTGGTAAAAAAGGCTCATTGTGTGGACGTGGAACTGCTGGCCTCTTTATTTAATCTGGAAGCAGGGTTCTACAGGTTCAGGCCCACCCGCAACCAGTGCGGGTGCTGGGAAAGCGTGGACATCGGCGTGTACAATACCTGCCCCCACGGTTGTATTTACTGCTATGCCAGTACGGGTGCCGGAGCCAGCAAAAATTATCTGCATCATGATCCCGGCTCACCGGTGTTAATTGAACGGGAGAATATTCATTCCCAGGCCAGGTAAGATTTCAAAATCGAAAACTAAGAGACAAGCAATTTCTAGTACTAACGGTGCTTGAAACGGGCGGGATAAGGTATCATGGGAAAGGTCAGGGTCCTCCAGCTAATCACCCTTTCCGAACTGGGCGGCGCCCAGAAAGTGCTATACCACCTGGTGACCGGATTGAACCGGGAGCGCTTTGAGATTACGGTGGCCTGTGCGCCAGGCGGGGAGCTGGTGCGCTGGCTTACCGGATGCGGCGGTGTGAGGATCGTGGAAGTGCCGTATCTGTGCCGGGAGGTGTCGCCTTTAAAAGACCTGGCCGCCCTATGTTGCTTGCGCCGTTTCATGAGCCGGGAGCGCTTCCACATCGTTCACTGTCACAGCTCCAAGGCAGGTATCCTGGGTCGTCTGGCGGCCCGACTGGCCGGAGTGCCGGGCATCGTCTTTACCGTTCACGGCTGGGGAATAAACGATTACCAGTCCGGGGCGGTCCGGATGTTATTTACTCTGGCGGAAAAGCTGGCCGGGCGGTTGAGCAGCCGGGTGGTCTGCGTTTCGCAGGCCGACCTCCAAAAGGGCCTTGAGCAGGGTTTGGCTCCACCTTCCCGGCTGGCGGTTATTCATAACGGCCTGCCGGAGCCTCCCCTCAGGCCGGGCGCCCTGCGCCGGGAGCTGGGCCTGGGCGAGGACGCCCTGCTGGTGGGTATGGTGTGCCGGCTGCGCGCGCCAAAGGATCCTCTGTTTTTCCTGGAAACGGCCCGGGCGTTGCTTTCCACGGGGAAATGGTCGAACCACCTTTATTTTGTGCTCATTGGCGACGGGCCTTTAATGGCTGTTTGCCGGGAGTTTATAGCTCGCCACGGCCTGGCCGGAAAAGTGTTCCTCGCGGGTGGCCGCGAAGATGCTCCTTCCCTTCTGGGCGACATTGATGTTTTCACCCTCTTTTCGCTCTGGGAAGGCCTGCCCCTTACGATAATCGAGGCCATGTTCGCAGCAAAGCCGGTGGTAGCCGCGGCGGTAGGCGGGGTGGGCGAACTGGTCGTTCCCGGGGAGACGGGCTATCTGGTCCCGCCCGGGGACACGGTGGGGGCGGTGACGGCTCTGGAGAAACTCCTGGAGGACGCCCAACTCCGCCGGCGGATGGGGGAAAAGGCCCGCCGGCTGGCCTGCGAAAGGTTCGCGGTAGAACGGATGGTAAAAGATTATACACTGCTGTACGAAGAAATACTACGGAACCCCGTTGGAGGAAAAACGCTCCAGCCGTCGAAGTAAGTCAAAAGTAATGAAGTGATAAAGGATTGAGAAAACAAACTTTTTAATTGATGTTTCGCCTATGGAAAAGTTCCTGCGTATTTTAAAACCGTTATTCCCGTGGCTGCTGGCGCTCGGGGATGCGCTGGGGGTTCTGGGTGGCTATTATCTGGCCTTTATCCTGCGCTTTGCCGGCGTGCTGCCACCTGAAAACTGGCAGGCCTTTCTGAAGGCGCTTCCGGGCATCGGGGCAGTTACGTGGGGGATCTTCGGCGCCCTGGGCCTTTACCAGAAGAGTTACAATGGTTTCATGCCCGTGCTGCGGGCGGCCCTGACCGGCATAGCCGGCGTGGCTGTAGCTACTATGGCTCTTACCTTCTGGCTGCGGGGTTTCGCCTTTCCCCGCAGCGTTTTGCTGCTGGCTCCACCCATCCAGGCGGTACTGATCTGCCTGTGGCGGTGCTTTTTCTGGCATCTCGAACGCCGGGTTCACGGCCGGCGGGACTTGCTGGTGGTGGGGCCGCCGGAGGAGGTGGCAGCAATTCTGGGCAAGGTGCTGGAACTCCCCCGGGGATGGTTCAGGGTACGCCGGGTGCTGGCGCCGGAGGAACTGGGAGATTTAAAAAAATGGCTGCCTGCAGTGGATGCGGTACTGGTGGTCTCTTCCCTTTCCCGGGAGGATAAAGCCGGAGTGGTGGGGGCCTGTCTGAAGACCCGCCGGGAGGTCTTCGTGGTGCCCGATTTGTACGATATTTTACTGATCCGGGCCGACATGACCCAGCTGGATGACCTGCCGGTGGTGGAGGTGCGGGAATTACGCCTTACCTGGCCCCAGCGGGTCGCCAAGCGGGCTATGGATGTAGTGGTGGCAGGCCTGGGTTTGCTTCTGGCGGCTCCGGTAATGATCTTTTGTGCCCTGGCCATAGCCATTACTTCTCCCGGCCCCGTCTTCTATACCCAGGAGCGGACAGGTTATTGCGGTAAGACCTTCCGCGTGTACAAATTTCGCACTATGATCCAGGATGCGGAAAAATATACCGGCCCGGTCCTGGCGGGGGAAAAAGACCCCCGGATTACGCCGGTGGGCCGTATCTTGAGGGCCACCCGCTTGGATGAACTGCCGCAGCTTTTCAACGTGCTCAAAGGGGACATGAGCCTGGTGGGACCCCGGCCCGAACGTCCTTATTTCGTCAAGCAGTTTGCCAGTGAAATACCAGACTATCACTACCGCCATCTGGTAAAACCCGGACTCACCGGGCTGGCTCAGGTTTACGGCAAGTACACCACTTCCGCGGCGGACAAGCTGCGTTACGACCTCTATTACATAAGAAATTATTCTCTGCTCCTGGATCTGAAGATCCTGCTGCAGACCATCCCCGTTCTTCTGGGGGGTGAGTCGGCCAGGGGTCAGAGTGAAGAGGACCCGGCAAAACACGCAGCCATTCACGCCCTGGTCAACGGCCGGCAGGAAGTTGCGTCGGTGGAGGAATTCAAGGTTACAGCGGGTAGTAAAGACTGAGTGATCTATAGGAAATCGGTCTTATAAGCAGTGTAGAATTATTAAGAGATTTTTATAAGTTCCCAGGAGGCGATTTTTTCTTGCCGGAAACAGTTCCTTTCTTGAACCCCTCCATCTTCCGGGAATACGACATCCGGGGCGTGGCGGGAAAAGACCTGAATTATGAAACCGCCCGTATTCTGGGAATAGCTTTCGGCACCTATCTGCGGGAACAGGGATTGAAAGAGGTGCTGGTGGGCCGGGATAACCGGGCCAGTTCCGGAGAACTGCGGGATGGCATATGCGCCGGGCTGTTATCGGCGGGATGTGATGTTCTTGATCTGGGCCTGGTGGTTACCCCCGTGGTTTACTTCGCCCGCCATTACCTGGGCGTAAAGGGTGCTGTGATGGTCACCGGCAGCCACAACCCGCCGGAGGAAAACGGATTTAAGCTCGCTGCGGGCGGCGCGGAAACGATCTACGGGAAAGAAATCCAGAAGCTCAGGGAGATTTGTTCGCTCGGTTCCTTTGCCGCCGGCCGGGGGAAAATTAAAACTGCTGACGTTGTTCCCGCCTACCTGGATATGCTGGTTGATAAAATTAAGCTTGGTCCCCGCCCATTAAAAGTGGTCGTGGACTGCGGCAGCGGTACGGCGGGTTACTTCGCGCCGCAGCTCCTGCGCCGCTGGGGTTGTAACGTGATAGAGCTTTATTGTACTCCCGACCCGGCCTTTCCCCACCACCACCCCGACCCGGTAAAAACGGCCAACCTCCGCGATTTGCAAAAGAAAGTTCTTGAGGAGGGGGCGGATCTGGGCGTGGCCTACGACGGTGACGCCGACCGCCTGGGGGTGGTAGACGAACAGGGTAACATAGTTTGGGGAGACAGGCTGATGATCCTCTTCTGGCGCGAAATTCTCCCCCGCTTCCCCGGCGCCCCGGTGCTGGTGGAGGTCAAGTGCTCCCAGAGCCTGGTGGAGGAGGCTGCCCGCCTTGGGGGGAAGCCCATTTTTTCCCGCACCGGGCATTCCCTGATCAAGGCCAGAATGAGAGAGCTAAACGCCCCCTTTACAGGGGAAATGTCCGGCCACATGTTTTTCGCCGACGAATATTACGGCTACGACGATGCGCTATATGCCACCGGGAGGCTTTTGCGTATTTTATCAAATACGGAAAAACCTCTTTCTCTGCTTTTGGCCGACGTACCGCAATACTATTCCACGGCGGAGACGCGCGTACCCTGTCCGGACGAGGTTAAATTTGCTGTTGTAGAGCAACTTGTCAAGGAGTTTCAGCGCCAGTTCGAAGTTATTGACGTGGACGGTGCCCGGGTATTGTTTGAGGACGGGTGGGGACTTGTGCGCGCTTCCAACACGCAGCCCGTGCTGGTAGCCCGCTGCGAGGCGAGGACACCGGAAGGGTTGCAAAGAATTTGCGACTTGATGAAAAAAGCCATTACCGCCCACCCCCGGGTGGGGGATTTTGAGTGGGAATATTAGCCGGGAGATGCCGGCAAGCAGGCGGGATTTTGTAAAAAGATAGAGGTTCCCGTTTTGATTATGGGAAAATTTTCCACAGTATTCGGGTGGTAAGGCTTTAGCTTCAGGTCGAAACTATTTGCCATGTAGCCTCCTGCGTGCTATAATGTGGCTACCGGAGGTGATTCCATGAAGGCGGGTATCAGGGAAGTCAAGAACCGCTTCAGCGAATACCTGAGGCGGGTTAAGCAGGGCGAAATAATTGTCATCACCGAGCGTAACGTCCCCGTTGCCAGGCTGGTGCCGGTTCAGGAAAAAGGGCAGCTTCCCGTTTTAACCCTGGTGGAGGAGAAAGTGGCTTCCTGGCAGGGGGGTAAGCCACGCGGTGCAGCAGTGCCGCCGGCGGTTCCCGGCACTGCCTCGATCGCAGCGCTGGTCGTGGAGGATCGCCGGTGATCTGTTACCTGGACACCAGCGCACTGGTGAAGCTCTATGTGCACGAACAGGGCTCGGAGACTGTGCGTAAACTGGTGGACGCGGCTGCGGTGGTAGCTACCAGCAAGGTGGCTTACCCGGAAGCGCGGGCCGCCTTTGCCCGGGGTTTCCGTGAGGGTCTGCTGGGGGAAAAGGATTACCGCCTGGTTGTGGCGGCCCTGCAGCACGATTGGCCAAGGTATCTCGCCCTGGAAGTATCGGATTCCCTTGCCTGGCTTGCCGGAGAACTGGCCGAGAAACACCGCCTGAGGGGTTTTGACGCCATACATCTTGCTGCCGCGGTAACCCTGAAGACACAGGTTAAAAGCCGGGTCATAGCAGCCTGCTGGGACGTTCGGTTATGGGAAGCCCTGTGCGCTGTGGAGCTTGAGGTGGTGCCTGAAAACAAGCCATAATCCGCACTGCATTAAGCGAGGGGATGAGATCGAGGTGGTGTTACAATAATGCCGCAAAAGAGCCGGTCAGGGCCTTTTCCCGCAAGCATCCAGGGAGGTGAAATCGATGAAGGCGGCACTTGTAGAGATCGCCGCTGCCGGCGAAAAAAAACACACCTACACAGACTATTGTAAGCTCCCCGAGGGGGCACCCTACCAGCTCATTGGAGGTGAATTTGTCCTGACTCCTGCGCCGTCTACGTACCACCAGATTATTTCCATGAAACTTGAATTTCAAATAGTGACCTTTGTGACCCGGCAAAACCTGGGGCTTGTACTCCACGCCCCTATAGACGTCTACCTCGGTGAAACCGAAACCTACCAGCCGGACATCATCTTTATCGCCCGGGAAAGAATGAATATCATCGAACCGCAGCGGATAAACGGCGCTCCCGACCTGGTGGTGGAAATTCTCTCCCCGACCACCGCCTATTACGACCTGCGGAAAAAATTCAAGGTTTACGAGCGGTGCGGCGTCAAAGAATACTGGATCGTGGACCCGGAAGAAAAATCGATACAGGTTTTTCTGCTCAAGGAGGGCAGGTTCGTTCTCGACCAGGAGGCAGAGCAGACAGGCGAAATCTCCTCCCGTGTCCTTTCCGGGCTCACCATTCGTTTGGAAAGCATCTTCGAAAGTTGGCCAGGTTAACCTTCCCTGTTACAGGGTAATTGTAAAGTGTTGACATTTGAAACAAGGAAAGGCTAAAATTGTACCAACAGGTACGTCTTCAAAGTTGTACATAAAGCTGTACTTCGCGAGAAGAGGGATAACCGATGAAGATAACAAAAGTCCACGCAAAGTCTCCGGGTAAGCGGGCGTACAGGGAAGCAAAAAAGAGGGAGTGGGTTTTGAAGCTCAACCCAAAAGGACAGGCAACCATTCCATTGGAAGTGCGCCGGATGCTCGGTGTCGAAGGCGTATGCCGGGAGTTGAAGCTGGTTGCGCAGGAAGACGGTTTTCGTCTCCTGCCCCACAAGCCGCCGCCACCTATTCAGAAGTATATAGGTTGCTGCGCCGAGGAACTGGCGGACGTGAACGACGCTGCGGCCTTTGTCCGGGAGTTGCGCGGCCGGGAATCCGAGGCGGGAGAAGCCTGATCCTATGCGCACTGCCATTGATACCAACCTGCTGATCATCCTTCTTCGGGGAAAGCCCGCAGATCAGGCGGAACTTGTTGCACAGGCACTGATCAAGTACGATGGGCAGGGCCAGTTGCTTATTTCCCCTATAGTTTGGGCAGAGTTAAAGGTCTTGATCGGTACAAAAAAGCTTGACTCTTTTCTGAAAGATAGCCGGATTTTAATTGACTGGGAGCAGACAGCGGAGGTCTGGTCTGCAGCGGCAGATGCTTTCGCGCGTTACCTCGAAAACCGCCGCCGCGGCAAAACGATTCAACACTGCACCTGCGGTAGGGAGATAAACGTAATATGCCCCGATTGCGGTAAGATGCTAGGGTTTCCCCGTCATATACCCCCGGACTTTCTGGTCGCCGCCCACGCCCTGCACCGGGCAGACCTGCTGCTTACGGCAGATAAAGGGATCCCGCAAAGATATTTCCCCGCGTTGAGAATCGGCAACCCGCTGGAATCGACCGGAGATTGAGATCAGAAGCGGACTCTCACCCCCCCGTATTCTGTGTTCGTGCCCTTAAAAAACGCCGGACTCCTGGAGACGCCGCTGGCCGCGGCGGAGCTTGCGGTATCCGGGTGGTGATTGCTAACGCTGGGGAAATGACTGAACCAGTAAAGGGTGGTCGGCATGTGTGGAGTACCGAAGCAATTATTAGCCCGGCTTGTCCTTGGGCTGCTTATCTTTCATCTAATCGCTCCTTCTCCCGCCCGGGCCGCCGGGGAACTGACCGTCTATTCCCCAGCCGAACAGAAGGGGAAACCGGCGCAGTTTATCTGGCAGTTGTCCGGTGTGGGCCGCCTTTCGGGGGACATAATGGTTGGCCCCAACGGCCTTTTATACCTCCCCGTAGGCAACAAGCTGGCGGCGGTGGACACCCGGGGGCGGGTGGTCTGGGAGGCGGCCGGTCCGGCGGGAGGGAGGATGGGCCGGCCGGTTTTCGGTCCCGCCGGTTCTATTTTTTTACCGGGGAGTACCGTGGTGCAGGAAATAAAAATGAACGGGGCGGCGGGGTGGAGTTTCAGTGCCTTCCAGGGTTCCACGGCATCCGGGCCTGCCTGGTTGTCTTCAGGTCCGCGGGGTTACCTTTACCTGCCCCTGCCTGCGGCATTGTACGCCGTGGACACCATTGGCCGGTATAAATGGGCGTTGTTACACTGGGATGCCGGTGATCTGTACCGGGCCGTCCCCCTTAAAGACCGGGCAATTGACGGTTGTGCCGGCGACGAGCGGGCGGTATACGTGGTTTGCAGCCGCAGGCAGGCTGGATCGACCCTGCTGGCTGTGGACGGTGCCGGGAAAATCCTCTGGCGTTACTGGCTGGGAGAGATAAAGGAGGTCCACCTGGTTCCGGGAGGCGACGGCGTTCTCTATGCAACGGTTAATCCGTCGAAACTCGACAAGTTGAATAAAGGGAAGGTATATGCTTTCCGGCCGGAGGACAGCGGCCGGCCCGCCTGGAGCCAGACCATACCCTTCGACGACCTGACCGCCCCTGTTCTTTCCCCGGATAAAACCCTTTATTTCACTGCCGGGGGACGCATTTATGCCCTGGATGCGCAAACCGGGCAGCAAAAATGGTACCAGCCGCTCTTGAATCTGATTTCAGCCCCGGCGGTGGACGGCAGGCGGAACAGGATTTATGCCGGAACTTCCGACAAACGCCTGCTGGCGGTCGATACCGGAGGGCGGTTGCTCTGGGAATTGGAGCTGGACGGGGCCGTCAGCAGGCCGCCGCTTGTGGGCCCGGACGGTTACCTGTACATAGTCACAGACAAAGGGAGTTTGTACAAAATACTGGATGCCGGCAATTCCTGGCGCCTGTTCAAGTAGGTGTTTTGATATGAGGCGATTTCATTTCCAGTTTGTCCTGCTGATGGCGGGAATTATTACAGGGATTATGTTTATTTTACCTCCCCGGGTGGCAGCGGGGGGGTCGGCCGGAACAGAGTGGTTTAAGGATATACGGAACCACTGGGCCAGAAGCCACATCCTGCGCCTGGCCGCCCTGGATCTGGTCCGGGGTTATCCCGATGCCACCTACCGGCCCCAGCGCCCCCTCACCCGGCTGGAGCTGGTGGCCCTTGTGATGCGGGTGGGCGATTTCGAAAAGGCCGCAGCGGAGGCGGCCCGCCGGGGAACCCGGAGACGCACCGTTGAGGATTCCGGCACGCCTACGTCTGCTGGAAGTCCTATCCCCCGGGTGCCCTGGGGCCAGGATTCCTTTACCTTTGCAGTAAAAAAGGAATTTTTGCCCCCGGAGTGGGTGGCTTCCTTTAATCCGGATAAACCGGTAACCCGGGCCGAAGTGGCCGCTTTACTGGCCCGGAGTTTTTACCTGCCCGTACCGGAAGAGGGAAGCACTTCCGGCAGTGCCCCTTCCACCGGCGACTTTCCCGACATCGACCGGGCCCCCGCCCTGTACCAACCCTACATCCGGGCCGTGGCTGCAGCAGGGATCATGTCCGGGTATTCCGACGGCACTTTCCGTCCCGCCCACATATTGAACCGCGCTGAGATGGCGGTCATTCTTTCCAGCCTGCTGGACCGCAACTGGGTTAAAGTGCCGGCGGGCCGTCGGCTGGAGGGTTGGGTTTCCAGTGTGCGTATGGACCCGAAAGGCCTGGAACTGGAGCTCACCTCCCTGGTCGGGGTGCAGAAGTTGCGGGTAAGTCCAGATTATCATTGCTTCGCCGGCGGCAGGGAATGCACGCTGCTCCAGGCCGGCAACCACCGGGTGGAAGTTATCCTGGACGGCCGCCGGCAGGTGCGCTGGGTCAACCTGCTGGAGGAACGGAAGATAGCAGGTAATACAGAGAAAATAACCGGTTCGGTGAAGTCCGTAGTCCTGGGTGAAGATAACCTGCTGGTATTGAACGATTTGAACTGCGAGGATCGCATTTTTTCTCTGGCCTGGGATGCGGTGCTGATGGGGAAAAGGGCCAAACAGGATTTCCGCTCCCTCAAACCGGGCGACTTCGTGGAAGTGGAGCTTGACGGCGGCCAGGTAAAGCGGGTTACCCTGCTCGAGGTAAAAAAGATCTCGGGTACCGTAGGTACACTCACCGGCAAAACGCTGGGGCTGCTGGGCAGGTCCGGCCAGAAGGGCAACCCGGATCGCTTCGATTACTGGGACCGGGCCAGGATAGTGGACAGGGAAGACCGGCGTGCCGGGGGCGTTATGCGGGGAGACCGGGTGGAAATTACCTACCTCGATCCCATCCCCGGGGAAATCCAGGACGAACGGGTGCTGCAGATTAAGATAACCTCCCGTCCCGGCCTGAAAAAACAAACGGGTAAACTGCAGGCCATCAAAACAACTGGAGGGACTTACCGCATTGTCCTGGAAAAGGACAAGGAGTATGAGGTGGACCCCGCGGTGAGGGTAACTGATCCCTCGGGCAACAGAATTGCCTTTTCCGACCTGGACCGGTACATCAAATCCCTGATTGAGTTGTGGCTGGATGGAGCCGGCGTGGTTATGGAGATCCGGATTGCAGGTGAATAGCATGCTTCGCACCTGTTAAATAGTATCTCTCTATCCCGCCCTCACCAAGGAGATTGCTGCCGCTACCCGGTACTCGTGTACCCATTACCCGGTACGCATTCACCGGTATCCTGCAGGGACCTCACCCCTGAGAAGTTAACGGAGACGCGCGTCAGCGCGTCTACGGCCGGATATAGCACTTCCGGCGGGGAGATGCCCTCAGCAGTTCCCACCTTACAAAATATTTAGTTTTAAGGAGGCAATCCAACGGAATAATGAAGGTCAATAAAGCTGAGGAACTTGTTTTAAAAGGTAGAGAGTTTCTGGAGAAGGGCGACTTCCGGGCCGCGGAAAAGGCCTTTGCCGCAGCCCTGAAAGAGGATAACGCTGTTCCCACACGCAACAACCTGGCGCTGGCTGTCTTTATGGCCGGAGAGCCCCGGCGCGCCCTGGAGATTCTGAAGCCATGCCTGGACCCGGAAAAGGAAGATACGGGTGCAAACCCCTATACTTTCGCCCTGGCTGCCAGGATTCACTGTTCCCTGGGCCAGGAGGACCAGGCCCGCCGGCGGCTGCAGCAGGCCGTACAGAGCTTCGAGATGGGATTGTCAGATCTGCGCCGGAGCCAGGGGCAGGTTCCGCATTCATTCCGGGAGTATACGGTGGCCATCATGCTGGCGGCCGCCGAACTGGGAGAGCACCGGCAGGTGTTTGAACTTTACCGCCGCTGGGAATCCCATCATGTTTCCTGGGAAAACAAACTCCTGGCTGCAGTGGCCTGCTTCAACCTGGGCCGGTACAGGCGGGCTGCAAACCTTTGGTCTTCCCTGGCGCAGATATCCGGGCTGTTTTCCGGCATGCAGCAGGTGGCCTTCCTGGTGGAACGGGGGGTTATTCCGCCCTTTCAGATGGGTTACAAATTCTATTCCAAGGAAAAATTGCAGGCAATGATAAAAGAAGCCGCGGCCAGTGAGGAAGCACGCCGGCAGTACATGCAGGACGGCTTTTTCCGCATGATGCTGCTTGCCTGGCTGCTGGAGGGTAACTCCCCGCAAGCTTTCCGGGGGATGTATGACCTGATTTACTACGGCGATGAGTGGGGCGAAAAGCTGGGCCGGCAGGTGCTGAATGATTCCGGGTTTTCTCCCGCCCTGAAAATTGCTGCGGCGGAGGCCCTCACCGCCAGGGGCATCCTGCGGGAAGACGAGCCCGTTCCCATGGTTATCGATGGTGAGCGGCGGCTGGTGAAAATCGAAACGACTCCCGTCCTGCCGGAACCGGATGAAGAACTGGACGGGATGGTGAACCGGGCAATTAAGCTGCAGGGCGAAGGGAAAATAGAGGAAGCTGTGGAAATGCTGCTGGGTATCTTCCGGGAAGGAAAGTTCTACCCCCCGGCCATGGTGACCCTCGCCAACCTTCTGCGCTTGAAGGGCGATCTGGATGAGGCTCTAAACATAATGGAAATGCTGGAGCAACTTGAGCCGGACAACCCGTTCCTTCTATTTAACCTTTCTTTGCTGATGCTGGAAAAGGGAGAGGTGGCGAAAGCCCGTCAGTATTTGGCCAGAATCGATGATCCGGAATTTGAAAAGGAGCATGCCGAAAAGCTTGAAGCTCTGGAAAGGGAAATAGAGCGTAAGGAAAATGCTGTTCTCCTGTCGGAAATGTCGGAAATGATTATGCGGGCGTATGAGGAAGATGAGCGCCGGAAAATAGAAGAGAAACCTCTGCCCGTGGACGCTCCCCTCTCCCGGGGGTTGAAAAACATGCCCGCCCACTGGCTGGAGGGTGCCTGCATATATTACGGCTTCGAGCCCGCGCGGCAGCGCCGGCAGCGGGAAGAGCAACTACGGCAATTTCTTTCCCGACGCGATAACCTGGAAAAGGCGGTGGGGGAACTGGAAGAGGAGGAAAGAGAGCTTTTAAAATACCTTTTGCAGCGGGGCGGCTGGAGCCGGTTGAATGCTGTTACCCGCAAATTCGGCTCTTTAGAAGGGGACGGCTATTTCTGGCAGGAGCGGGAACCGGAATCTTTGCTGGGTTTCCTGTGGTCCCTGGGCCTGGTGATGGTGGGTAAAGCTACGCTGGAAGGTCGCCGGGTTAAAATTGCCACCATTCCCCTGGAACTGCGGCAGCCCCTGAGGGAAATCCTGGGCATTTAACAGCTGGCGATCTACCATTAAAGTTAGAGCCGGCACACAACATGTACACATCCCCTGGAACCTTTATGAAAATTATAACATTACCTGCTGCTGAAGACAATTCACCCCCTCCGGTTGTCAGCGGGGCTATCCTGACAGCCAGCCGTTACAGAATTGCTCCTATTTTCGGCAGGAATCGCCGGCCCCCTGCCGAATTGTGACCGGAAGGGAAAGCCAGCCGTGGAGAACATTTTAAACATCCCGCACGCTGCTGGAAACGAGGTGAACTAGCACACTGACCGACGGAGGACGGATCGCCCGGGCCACGGCGCTGGTCATGGGCGCTACCATTTTGAGCAAAATCATGGGCTTTGGCCGGGAAGCGGTCCTGGCGGCGGCCTTCGGCGCAAGCGCGGCCACCGATGCTTACCTGGTGGCCATGATTATCCCGGCTCTTCTCTTCGGCCTGGTGGGTACCACCATTACCACGGTGGGCATCCCTTTTTTCAGCGAGTACCTGCACCGGGCGGAGAAAAGGCCCGAGCTGCCGGAACTGATCTGGACCTGCTTCCATGCCGTCACCGGCATCCTGCTGGTCATCGCCCTGCTGGGAATACCGGCGGCTCCCTGGCTGGTGGGCATCCTGGCCCCGGGGTTCGGCCCGGAGCAGGCGGAGCTTACCACCCGGCTGGTGCGGGTGCTGCTGCCCATGGTGGTGATCATGGGTATGGTGGGCTGGGCCCAGGGGGTGCTCAACGCCCACCAGCACTTTGCCGCCCCGGCCTTCATGGGCATCCCTTACAACATCATCATGATCACAGGCATCCTTCTGGCCGGGGCTTACGGGGGTATTGCCGGTGTGGCCTGGGCCACGGTGCTGGCCACGGCCAGCCAGTTTTTCATCCAGGTGCCGGCCCTCTACCGGCGGGGCATCACCTACCGCCCGGTCTTCAACCGTCGCCACCCGGCCTTGAAAAAAATGCTCTGGCTGGCCGGGCCGGTGCTGATCGGGGTGGGGGCCAACCAGTTAAACGTAATTGTGGACCGCATGCTGGCTTCCGGCCTGGCCGAGGGCAGTATTTCTGCCCTGAATTACGCCCAGCGGGTTTTGAACCTGCCCCAGGGTCTTTTTGCCGTCCCCCTGATTACCGTCCTCTACCCCGCTTTGACCGAGCGCAGGGCTTTAGAGGATGCCGCCGGGTTCCGGGCCGGATTGGTCCGGGGCCTGCGGGTGCTGGCCTTTGTGCTGGTTCCCCTGACGGTGGGTATGATGGTTCTCCGGGAAGACCTGGTGCGGTTTATCTTCCAGCGGGGCGCCTTTGACAGCCGGGACGCCGCCATGACGGCCGTGGCCCTTTTCTTTTACACTCCCGGCCTGCTTTTTTTGATGTGGCGGGAGTTCCTCAACCGGGCTTTTTACGCCCTGCAGGATACCTGGACTCCCATGACCACCGGCCTGGTGGCTGTAGCCGTGAACATTGCCCTGAACCTGATCCTGGTCCGGTACCTGGGCCTGGCCGGGCTGGCCCTGGCCACTTCCGCTGCCGCAGGGGTGGGCTGCTTTCTTTTGTTCTGGCTGCTCCGCCGGCGGCTGGGGTATATCGGCGGCAGGGTCCTGGTGGGGCAGGTGGGGCGTGTTCTGGTGGCCTCCCTGCTGATGGGGCTATTTGTGTGGTGGCTGGACGGGCGGGGCCTGGCTCTGGCGGGCTGGCCGCTGCTGGAAGGGCTGGCGGGGCAATTCATGGGTGGCAGCCCGGGCGATTTTGTGCTGCAGGGCCTGCGCCTGGGGGTACTTATCGCTGCCGGGGGGTGTTTTTACTTCCTGGGCTGCTGGCTGCTGCGGGTGGGCGAGGTACACTACGCCCTGGAACTGGCCCGGAACATCCTGTGCCGTTTCCGCCCGGCAGCCAGAGGAAAGGCGTAAGAAGTGCGGTTCCTTCCCTGATGCTACCATTGGGCCGCAAATCAAGAGAGCGGCGGTCACCCCGCAGTGCCGGGGTTGGTCGCCGCCCTTTATTTTGGCCCTCTAGCTGTTGATTGCAAAGAGGGGGTTGATGACCAGGCCGGTAATCAGCTTGGGGTAGAAGAAGGTGGATTTCTGGGGCATTTTTTCGCCGCTGGCGGCTACAGCCGTGACTTCCTCCACCAGGGTGGGATTTAAAAAGAAGGCCAGCTGGTATTCACCTTCATCCACGGCTTTCAGTGCCTCCACTTCTTCCCTGGTGTAGGTGAGATGGCTTTCTTTGGCCCTCTGTTCGCCGCCGATGCCCAGCAGGCGGTCCAGGATCAGGTGATGCAGCACCGAAACGTCCAGCCCCTGCCAGGCGGCGGAATGACCGGCGGGCATCAGGCGGGTTAATGCTCCTTCATCCCGCAGGGTTAAGAAGTACAGCCGCCCGCTGCCGCAGTACAGGCCGAAACAGTGGCGGCGGGTGCGGGGGTCGGCCGCGGGCCGGACATCCCCGGTGAAGCCTCCCCGGGAGGCCAGTTCCCTGATGAAGCCCGTAAAATTGCTGCGGTCAGGAGCCAGGGTAAAGGCCTCCACCTGGAAGTGCTCTTGAATCCTGCCCAGGAGTTCCTCCACATCCAGGTTGACCACATTGCGCACCAGGCGGTGGGTGGGCAGCACCACCAGGCCGGGGTCGTACAGGTTGACCAGGGTCATCATCACGTAATCGTAAGGCCTTGCGCCCTCCGGGTCGCCTTCTTCCAGCCGCCTTTCCCGGCTGTAGGCCAGGGCTGTTTCGTAGCGGTGGTGGCCGTCGGCAATGTAGATGCGCTTGCCGGCCATGGCCTGCTGCACCTGCTCAATAATAGCGGGATTTGAAATTACCCACATCCGGTGACCGTGGCCGTTTTCATCGGTGAACTCCAGTTCAGGCTGGCGGTCCCTTTCCCGGCGCAGGAGGCCGTCCACGGTCATTTCCTCATCGGCGTAAAGGCCGAAGATGGGGCTGAAGTTGGCCCGGCAGGCCCGCATCAAGTCCAGCCGGTCGGCCTTGTGTTTGGGCAGGGTTTCTTCATGGGGCAGGATTACGCCTTTCTCGTAGGGTTCCAGCTTCACGGTGCAGAACATCCCGCTGCGCACCAGGCGCCTTCCCCCCACGTCAAATTCCTGCTCGTACAGGTAGAGGGCCGGTGATTTGTCCGGCACCAGCACGCCTTTTTCCAGCCAGGCGTTAAAATCAGCCGCCGCCCGGGTGTAGCGGTTGTTGCTTTCGTTATCATCGGGGTAAACCTTCCCGTATTCCAGGCGGATGATGTTGTATGGGTGGCGCCGGTAGTAGCCGTCCTGGGCTTTTGCATCAATGACATCGTAAGGGGGGGTCACCAGATCAGCCATGGACCCTGCATCGGGAGCGTAGCGCAGTCCCCTGAAGGGTTTAACTTGGGCCAATTTTTCTCACTCCTTGTCTGGCTGTTTTTTTCTCGTCCAGCGGTTGCTGTCCCGCTGCCGGTATTTCTGCATCATGCGGAGAAAGGCATCTTCCAGGTCAATGCCCAGGGAGTTGGCATAGCAAACGATGATGAAAAGCACGTCGGCCAGCTCCAGGGCCAGGTCCCCCGGGGGCTCCCCGGGTTTTTTGGGTTTCTGGCCGTATAGATGGTTGACCTCCCGGGCCAGCTCGCCCACCTCTTCAGTCAGGCGGGCCAGCATGGACAGCGGGTGCCAGTAGCCTTCTTCAAACTGGCTGATCCAGCGGTCCACTTCCTGCTGCATTTCCCTGATTTCCACACCAATCTCTCCCACGTGTAGTTTTTTAGACGTTTGAAGCAGTGGTTTTAACCGGCCCTTACCCTTGCCATTATAACCCGCCGGACCCCGGGTGAAAAGAGTTATTTACGCGGGTTTTACAGTTAGGGCCATATTATTCAAGAGATGGTCATATTTTCCCCTGCCGGAACATATTGTTTACACAGCAGGAAGGAGGGAAAAGCCATGGAATCAGCAGGGGGTCCGCGCTGGTTGATCTTGCGCCGCAAGTACCTGCTGTTTATTCTGGGCCTGCTTCTTTTTTTACTGGCCCTCTGGGGACTGAGGGGGGGACTGGCTCCCGAGCCGGAAATAGCTCCCGAACAGCTGCTGGCAGAAGCCCTGGAGAAAACGGCCTCCAGCAAAAGTTTTCGCTACCGGGTGGAAGCCAGGCTGGGCGAGGACGGGGTTCTCAGCCGGGTGGAAGGGGAGCGGCAGGCTCCGGATCGCATACATATCAAGGGTACCATGTACAACAGCCCCGTGGAGTTCATTCAGGTGGGGGATACCACCTACATGCGGGATCTGTGGACCCGGAACTGGCTCACCCTGGAGGGAAACCGCCTGGTCCAATCGGAGCTGTTTGTGGCCGAATTTAATCCCCTGGGTTTTTTAAAATTTAAAGATGTGGCCGGAACCCGCTACGGGGGCAGGGAAAAGCTGGAGGACAGGCAGATGCTGGTGCTGGAATGCCAGCCCCTTCTGGATAATTCTTACCTGGAATTGAAATACACGAATTTTTACTGCAAGTTATGGATTGATCCCGGGGACCACCGCATTCGCCAGGCTGTCCTGGAGGCCAGGGGGCCGGATAATAAAGCGGGCCTTTCGGTAGGCCTGAAGCTGTGGGATTATGACCGGGAGATGCAGATCAACCCGCCGGTATAATTTTCGACGAATAATTGACGCTGCCCCATTTTTCTTTTATTATAAATTAAGGATTTCAATGAGCGGCACTGCTGCTGCATTTTTTATTTTCAGGAGTGATTTTACTTGCACGGGGATATGGAAAGAGTACTGATTACTGAAGAGGAAATTGCCCGGCGGGTGCGTGAGCTGGGGGAGGAAATTTCCCGGGATTATGCGGGAAAGGAGCTGCTGGTGGTCGGCATTTTGAAGGGCGCCGTCATTTTTATGGCCGACCTGGTGCGCTGTTTGACCATCCCGGTACGCCTGGACTTTATGGCCGTTTCCAGTTACGGTGCTTCCAGCGAGTCTTCAGGGGTGGTGCGCATATTAAAGGACCTGGAGCAGAATATCGAGGGGCTGGACGTTCTGATCGTCGAGGATATTGTCGACACCGGCCTGACGCTGAACTACCTGCGGGAAAACCTGCTCACCCGCGGGCCGGCCAGCCTGAAAATCTGCACTCTCCTGGACAAGCCCAGCCGGCGCAAGGTTGATGTGCAGGTTGATTACAACGGTTTCGTGATCCCCGATGAGTTTGTGGTCGGCTACGGCCTGGATTACGACGGCCGCTACCGCCACCTGCGGGATATTCTGGTTTTAAAGCGGGAAGTCTACAGCGGTAAAAAGCAGGACGAGAATTAAACCGGAGATTTTTTAAGCTCTGGAACCGGGAGGTTATCCACACCATGTCCATTCAAGACCGGCAGGAGATGGTTATTGTCCTGGACTTCGGGGGGCAGTACAGTCACCTCATTGCCCGCCGCATCCGGGAATTGAGGGTTTTCTGTGAAATGCTCCCCTATAACACGCCTCTTGAAGAAATAACGGGGCACCGGCCCCGGGGAATAATTTTTTCCGGGGGGCCGGCCAGCGTTTACCAGCCGGGAGCACCTGCCGTGGATCCGGCCATATATGATCTGGGCATACCCATCCTGGGCATTTGCTATGGTATGCAATTGATGACCAGGCAGCTGGGAGGGGTCGTCACCCGGGCCGAACACCACGAGTACGGCAAAACCGACCTGGAGATAATTGACAGCCAGGATCTGTTCTGCGGCCTGGGGCCTGTCGAGCAGTGCTGGATGAGCCACGGCGACCGGGTGGAAGCCCCACCGCCGGGGTTTGAGGTCATCGCCCGCACAGAGCAGGCTCCCGTGGCCGCCATGGTCGATCGGAAGCGCAAGCTTTATGCCGTCCAGTTCCACCCGGAGGTCATCCATACACCCAGGGGCCAGGATATCCTGCGCCACTTCCTTTATAACGTTTGCGGCTGCCAGGGCAATTGGACCATGGGCTCTTTTATTGAAGAGTCCATCAGGGAAATCCGCGCCCGGGTAGGGGAGAGGCGCGCCATCTGCGCCATCAGCGGGGGCGTTGATTCCTCGGTGGCTGCCGTGCTGGTTCACCGGGCCATCGGCGACAGGTTGACCTGCATTTTTGTGGACCACGGGCTGCTGCGCCGGGGCGAAGCCGCCCAGGTGGTTGAGGTCATCCGGGGGAAGTTTCACATCCCGCTGATCCATGTGGACGCCAGCCAGCGTTTTCTGAGCCGCCTTAAGGGAGTAACCGACCCGGAACAAAAACGCAAGATCATTGGCGAGGAATTCATCCGGGTCTTTGAGGAGGAGGCTGCCAAACTGGGCGAGGTGGACTTCCTGGTCCAGGGGACCCTGTATCCCGACGTGGTGGAAAGCGGCACAGCCACGGCGGCGGTTATCAAGTCCCACCACAACGTGGGCGGCCTGCCCGAGAACATGCAGCTGGAACTGATAGAACCCCTGCGCTGGCTTTTCAAGGACGAGGTGCGGGAGTTGGGCAGTGAACTGGGGCTGCCCGAAGAAGTGCTGTGGCGCCAGCCTTTCCCGGGGCCGGGACTGGCCGTGCGTATACTGGGGGAAGTTACCCCGGAAAAACTGGAGATCCTGCGCCACGCCGACGCCATTGTCAGGGAGGAAATTTACCAGGCCGGCCTGCACCGGCAGATCTGGCAGTACTTTGCCGTGCTGCCCGACCTGCGCAGCGTGGGAGTGATGGGGGATGGCCGGACCTATGCCTATACCGTGGCGGTGCGGGCCGTCCACAGCCAGGACGGCATGACGGCAGACTGGGTGCGCCTGCCCTATGAGGTGCTGGAGCGCATATCCAGCCGCATCGTCAACGAGGTGGCAGGGGTAAACCGGGTGGTTTACGACATCACTTCCAAACCGCCGGCCACCATTGAATGGGAGTAAAAAGGTTATTGACAACCGCGTTCCTGCCTTGCTAAGATACCCTTGAAGGGTGGATATATTTCCCGTGAAAAATAAAGCCCGAGAAAGTGTACCTAGGGTTCCACACCCGGGGAGGGTGGTTCGGTCCGAGCGGTACAGGCCCGGAGGAGTTATTTTCCGGGTTACACCGGCAGGGAGAAAAGCCCAGGCGGTAGGTTTCTCACACTCATGGAAACCTGCCCGCCTGGGTTCTTTGTTTGGTCCGGGGTGCGGGACGTTTGCAGCGGGGAGGCAGGGCTGCCGGGACAAGCCATAATCCAGTTTAAAAGGAGGAGGTATGGAAGTGCTGGAAAAATTTTTTAAACTGCGCCAGTACAATACCAGTGTGCGTACGGAGGTTATTGCCGGTCTGACCACCTTTATGACCATGGCCTATATCCTGTTCCTCAACCCCAACATTCTGGCCGCCACCGGCATGGACAAAAACGCCGTCTTTTTCGCCACTGCCGTCAGTGCCGGCCTGGTTACCATCGCCATGGGCCTGCTGGTTAATTACCCCATCGCCCTGGCACCCGGCATGGGCCTGAACGCCTATTTTGCCACCGTGGCCGCCCAGCACGTGGGTATGCCCTGGCAGGTGGCCCTGGGTGCGGTATTCATTTCCGGTATCATCTTTATTCTCCTTACCGCCACCCGGATCCGCCAGCTGCTGGTGGTAGCCGTTCCCAATTCCATCAAGCAGGCCATAATTGCCGGCATCGGGCTGTTCATCACCATGCTGGGCCTGAAGATGGCCGAATTCATGGTTATTAAAGCCGGCCCGGTAATCCCGCCCACCATGGAAGCTCTTTCCCGGGAAGGCGGCATCGCCACCCTGCATTTCTTTGAGTGGAACATTTTCCTGGGCAACTTTGCCAACCCGACTGCCCTGCTGGCCCTGATCGGGCTGGTCATAACCGCGCTGCTGATGGCCAAAAGGGTTAAGGGAGCCCTGCTTCTGGGGATTATCCTCACCACCCTCATCGGCATTCCCCTGGGCGTTACCCAGGTACCGGCCAATTTCCAGCCCTTTGCCCTGCCTGACTTTTCCCGCCTGGCGGTGGGCAAGCTAGATCTGGCCGGCGCGTTGAACGTGGGCATCTGGACGGTGGTTTTCACCTTCACTTTTGTCGAGCTGTTCGACACTTTTGGTACCCTGGTCGGTACCGCGGGCAGGGCCGGGCTTCTTGATGAAAACGGCCAGTCCCCCCGTCTGGGCCGGGCCATGATGGTTGATGCCTGCGGGGTGGCTTTCGGTGCCCTCATGGGTACCAGTACCGTTACCGCCTACATTGAAAGCGCGGCCGGTATTTCCGAAGGTGGCCGCACCGGTCTTACGGCCGTAACCACGGGTATTTTATTCCTGCTGGCCCTGATCCTGGCGCCCATTGCCGGCCTGATACCGGGAGCGGCCACCGCCCCGGCGCTGATCATCGTCGGCCTGCTCATGGCCCAGGCCATCAAGGGAATTAACTTTGAAGACTTCACCGAGGGAATGCCGGCCTTCTTGACCATAGTCCTGATGCCCTTTACCGGCAGCATTGCCAACGGTATTGCCGCCGGGATTATCTTTTACACCCTGCTCAAGGTGGTAAGCGGGCGGACCCGGGAAGTGCACTGGCTGATGTGGATCCTCACCGTTCTGGTGCTGGCCCGCTATCTGTTCCTGGCCGAACACTAATTTTGTAGATATGGGGGTGAAACCATGACCAGACCTTTGGTTGGCATCGTTGTGGGCAGCGACTCCGACCTGCCCGTGATGAAAGAGGCCGTGGACATGCTGGAGAAATTCGGCCTGCCCTGTGAAGTGAAAATATCTTCTGCCCACCGGGCGCCGGAGCTCACCGCCGAATACGCCCGCTCGGCAGTAAAACGGGGCCTGGCGGTGATCATCGCTGCTGCCGGTGTGGCCGCCCACCTTCCCGGGGTTATTGCCGCCCAGACTCCTCTGCCCGTCATAGGCGTGCCCATTAAAAGCGGCCCCTTAAACGGGGTGGACGCCCTTTATTCCATAGTCCAGATGCCCCCGGGTATTCCCGTGGCCACGGTAGCCATCAACGGAGCCCGGAATGCGGCTATCCTGGCAGCCCAGATTATCGGCGCCAGCAATCCGGAGGTGCGGGAAAAGGTGCAGCGCTACAAGGAGGAGCTGGCCCGGGCGGTGGAGGAAAAAGCCCGGCGGCTTGAGGAACTGGGTGTGGCCGGTTATCTGGAGCAAATGGGAGGGGCTAAGAGATGATCGAGCGTTACACCCTGCCGGAAATGAAAGCCATCTGGTCTCAGGAAAACAAGTTCCGCAAGTGGCTCGAGGTGGAAATCTATGCCTGCGAAGCCATGGCCGGAATGGGGCTCATCCCGGAGGAAGCCTTCCGGCAAATCCGGGAGCGGGCTCGATTTAACGTCAAGCGGATTGAAGAAATAGAAGCCGTGGTCAACCACGACGTCATTGCCTTTCTCACCTGTGTGGGGGAGTATGTGGGCGATGCAGCCAGGTATATCCACCTGGGCCTCACCTCCTCCGATGTACTGGACACGGCCCTGGCCGTGCTGATGAAGGAAGCCGGCCAGCAGATCTTGAAGCGCCTGGAAGAGCTCCGGGAGGTACTCCTGGAGAAAGCTAAAGAGCACCGCCATACCCTGATGATAGGCCGCACCCATGGCGTGCACGCGGAACCCATTACCTTTGGCCTGAAAATGCTCCTCTGGGTGGCCGAAACGGAGCGGAATATAGAACGCATGAAGCGGGCCATCGATGTTGTCAGCGTGGGCAAAATTTCCGGGGCGGTGGGTACTTATGCCAATGTTGACCCCCGGGTGGAAGCCCATGTCTGCCGCCGCCTGGGCCTGCGCCCGGCCCGGATTTCCACCCAGATCCTTCAGCGGGACCGTCACGCCGAGTTTATGACCACCCTGGCCGTCATCGGCAGCTCCCTGGACAAGTTTGCCACGGAAATTCGCAACCTGCAGCGTACAGATATCCTGGAGGTGGAGGAATACTTTGCCAGGGGACAGAAGGGTTCATCGGCCATGCCCCACAAGCGCAATCCCATCACCGCCGAGCGCATCAGCGGCCTGGCCCGCATCCTGCGGGGTAATGCCCTGGCTGCCCTGGAAAACGTGGCCCTCTGGCATGAGCGGGACATTTCCCATTCTTCGGTGGAACGGGTGATCATTCCCGACAGCACCATCACCCTTGATTATATGCTCCACAAGATGACGGCCATCATGAAGAACCTCCTGGTATACCCGGAGAAAATGCGCCGGAACCTGGAGCGCACCCACGGCCTGCTGTTCTCCCAGCGGGTGCTCCTGGCCCTGGTGGAAAAAGGCCTGTCCCGGGAGCGGGCCTACGAGCTGGTTCAGCGCAACGCCATGCGCTCCTGGCGGGAAGGCGTCAGCTTTAAGGCGCTTTTAATGGAGGATGCGGATATTGCTTCTGTTCTCACCTCCCGGGAAATAGAGTCCCTGTTTAACTATGATTATCACCTGCGTCACGTTGACGACATCTACCGGCGTTTCGGCCTTTAAATTTGCTCAATGGGGAGGATTGGCATGCAAAAGGGAGAATTGCTTTACGAAGGCAAAGCCAAGAAGGTGTACCGCACAGACGATCCCGGTGTCTACCTGGTGGAATATAAGGATGATGCCACCGCCTTCAACGGTTTGAAAAAGGGTGTCATTTCCGGCAAGGGCGAGTTAAATAACAAAATTTCAGCCCACTTCTTTCGCCTTCTGGAAGAGAAGGGAATTGCCACCCATTTTGTGGAGCAGGTGGGCGAGCGCGAAATGCTGGTCCGGGCGCTGGAGATTATCCCGGTGGAAGTGGTGGTCCGCAACATAGCTGCCGGGAGCCTGGCCAGGCGCCTGGGGCTGGACGAGGGTACAGCCCTTCCCCGCCCGGTGGTGGAGTATTACTATAAAAGTGATGAACTGGGCGATCCCATGATAAATGACGATCACATTGCCGTGCTCAACCTGGCCACCGGGGAAGAAATGAGCGCCATTAAAAAAGTAGCCCTGTCGGTCAACGAAATCCTGCGCTCATACCTGACTCCGCGCAACCTGGAACTGGTGGACTTTAAACTGGAATTTGGCCGCCATGAAGGAAAAATTCTCCTGGGAGATGAAATTTCTCCGGATACCTGCCGTTTCTGGGATGCCCGGACAAAGGAAAAGCTGGATAAGGATCGTTTCCGCCGGGATCTGGGCGGTGTTGAGGAGGCCTATCAGGAAGTTTGGCGTCGGCTGGTTGGTTAAACCGGCCGGCCGCAAAAACGGGGGGAGGGAGAACGGTGCGAACCGCAGGAATGTGGTGGAAGGACAAACCAAAGGAAGAATGCGGTGTTTTCGGGATCTACGCCCCCGGAAAGGATGTGGCCCGCCTCACTTATTATGGATTATATGCCCTGCAACACCGCGGGCAGGAAAGCGCCGGCATGGCCGTAAGTGACGGCAGGCAGCTGCGGCTGCACAAGGCCATGGGGCTGGTGCCGGAGGTGTTTCAGCAAAGGGATCTGAATGAATTGAAGGGCCATATAGCCATCGGCCATGTGCGTTATTCGACCACGGGTTCCAGTTCACCTATAAATGCCCAGCCCCTGGTTTTCAGCTATGCCGGGGGCATGCTGGGCCTGGCCCACAACGGTAACCTGACCAATGTCGGTGAATTAAGGGCCAGGCTGGCTTCCACGGGTTCTGTTTTTCAGACCTCCACCGACAGCGAGGTTATTGTCAATCTCCTTGCCCGTTACGGCCAGGCCAGTCTGGTTGATGCCATCATGAAATGCATGATCGACCTCAAGGGGGCCTATTCCCTGGTCATCCTCACCGGCGATAAACTCCTGGCAGTGCGGGATCCCCACGGTTTTCGCCCCCTTTGCCTGGGTACCCTCCCCGGCGGAGGCCATGTGGTGGCCTCGGAATCCTGCGCCCTGGATACCGTGGGCGCCCGCTGGGTCCGGGATGTGGCCCCGGGGGAAATAGTGATCATTGATGAAAACGGGCTGGCCAGCCTGCAGGGAGTGCTTCCCCGCCGGCGGGCCCACTGTATATTTGAATATATTTATTTTGCCCGGGCCGACAGCCTGATGGACGGCTTCAACGTCAACCGGGTGCGCCGGGAGATGGGACGACAGCTGGCCCGGGAATATGCCATAGATGCCGACCTGGTCATCCCCGTTCCGGACTCGGGAATAGCCGCTGCCCGGGGTTATGCTGAAGCCTCGGGGATACCCTTTGAAGAGGGGTTGATGAAAAACCGCTATATCGGACGGACCTTCATTCAGCCCACCCAGGACCTGCGGGACCTGGGAGTAAGGCTCAAGCTCAACCCCATCCGGGAAGTGCTGGCCGGCAAGAGGGTGATCATGGTGGACGATTCCCTGGTCAGGGGCACAACCAGCAGCAAGCTGATCGCCATGCTGAGGGACTGCGGGGTGAAAGAGGTGCACCTGTGCCTTTCTTCTCCTCCCGTGGTGCACTCCTGCCACTACGGCATTGACACCTCCAACGAAGAGGAACTGGTTGCTGCCCGCATGCCGCTGGAAGAGATTCGTCGCCTGATCAATGCCGATGGTCTTTATTACCTGAGTATTGAAGGCCTTCTCTCCGTTTTTGGTGAACGCCGCGACAACTTTTGTACTGCCTGTTTTACCGGAGATTACCCGGTAGCCGTAACGCAGCCCGGAAAAGCGGGAAAATTCAGCCTGGAATAGGAGGCGAGGCGCTGTGTCCCCGGAAAAGAAGCAGGGGCTTACCTACGCCGAAGCGGGAGTGGATATCGCCGCCGGTAACCGGGCGGTGGAATTGATGAGGGAGAGCGTGCGCAGCACCTTCCGCCCGGAAGTGCTTGCGGAAATCGGGGGATTCGGAGGGCTCTTTGCCCTGGACACCACCCGCTACCGCCACCCGGTTCTGGTATCCGGCGCCGATGGGGTGGGCACCAAGCTGAAAATTGCCATGCTCATGGACCGTCATGACACCATTGGCATAGATGCCGTGGCCATGTGCGTCAACGATATCCTGGTCCAGGGAGCCGAACCTCTGTTCTTTCTGGATTACCTGGCCGTGGGCAGGCTCGTACCTGAAAAGGTGGCGGCTATTGTGTCCGGGGTGGCCGAGGGCTGCCGGCAGGCCGGTTGTGCTCTGATCGGCGGGGAAACAGCGGAAATGCCCGGCTTTTACGCTCCCGGGGAGTATGACCTGGCGGGGTTCGCCGTGGGAGTGGTGGAAAGGGAGCGCATTATCGACGGCTCTTCCATCCGCCCCGGCGACCGGCTGATCGGCCTTCCTTCTTCCGGGCTGCACAGCAACGGTTATTCCCTGGCCCGGCGGGTGCTGCTGGAGGTGGCCGGGTACGGCGTGGAAACCTACCACGAGGATCTGGGGCGCACGGTGGGCGAGGAAATGCTGGAACCCACCCGTATTTACGTTCGCACGGTGCTGCCGCTGCTGGAACAGTTCGACATCCGGGGGATGGCCCATATAACCGGTGGTGGTCTTACCGAAAACATACCCCGCATCCTGCCCCGGGGTACAGCGGCGGTTGTGGAGCGCCGGTCCTGGCCCGTACCCCCGGTATTCTCCCTCATCCAGTCCATCGGACGGGTAGCGGAGGAAGAAATGCTGCGTACCTTCAATATGGGCCTGGGTCTGGTGATGGTTGTACCGGAGGAGCAGGCCGGTGCTCTGCTGAGATATCTGTCGCAAAGGGGTGAAAAAGCCTACCTTGTGGGTGAAATAGCCGGGGGCGAGCGGGAAGTAAAATATGTTTGAGTCGGGGGGAGGTATATGAAAAAATTGCGTTTGGGCGTCCTGGCTTCAGGAAGGGGTTCCAATCTCCAGGCCATCCTGGACGCCATTGACGCCGGGCAGCTGGCGGCCGAGGTGGTGGTGGTGATCAGTGACAACGGGGAGGCCAGGGCCCTGGAACGGGCCCGTCTCCGCGGCATACCGGCCATTCATATTAACCCGGCCCAATTTCCTGATAAACATACTTATGAGGAAGCCATTGTGGACACGCTAAAAAAACACCAGGTTGAACTTGTCTGCCTGGCCGGGTACATGCGCCTGGTGGGCAGGGTAATGCTGGAGTCATTCCCCAACCGGATTATGAACATTCACCCGTCCCTTTTACCGGCTTTTCCCGGGCTGCACGCCCAGCAGCGCGCCCTGGAATACGGTGTCCGGTACAGCGGCTGTACGGTGCACTTTGTAGATGAAGGGATGGATACCGGCCCCATCATCCTGCAGGCCGTGGTTCCGGTTTTACCCGGCGATACCCCCGAGACTCTGGCCGACCGTATTCTGGAGCAGGAGCATCGCATTTATCCCGAAGCCATAGCTTTATTTGCCGCTGGCCGGCTGGAATTGAGGGGCAAGCGGGTGTATATTAAGGAATCGTGAAGGAGGTTCAATATGCGTGCCCTGATCAGCGTCTCGGATAAAACAGGGGTGGTGGATTTTGCCCGGGGACTTGTCGAACTGGGGGTGGAAATCGTTTCCACCGGGGGAACCGCCCGGACCCTGAAAGAAGCCGGTTTGCCTGTAACCTATATCTCTGAAGTGACCGGTTTTCCGGAGATTTTGGACGGCCGGGTGAAAACACTGCACCCCGCCGTTCACGGGGGTATCCTGGCCCTGCGTACCCCGGAACACCTGAACCAGTTGGAGGCTCATCACATTACGCCCATTGATATAGTAGCCGTCAACCTGTACCCGTTCAGGGAAACCATTGCCCGTCCCGGAGTAACCCTGGAGGAAGCCATTGAAAACATCGATATCGGCGGACCGGCCATGGTCCGGGCAGCAGCAAAGAACCACCGTTACGTGCTGGTGGTGGTTAACCCGGCCCGTTACCCCCAGGTGCTCAAAGCCCTGGCAGAGGGAAATATCAGTCCGGAGCTGCGCCTGGAACTGGCCCGGGAGGCTTTTGCCCATACTGCGGCTTACGATAGCGCCATTGCTGCTTACCTGCAGAAGCAAAGCCAGGGGGATGAGCCCTTCCCGCCGGCCTGGCACATGTCCGTTGAGCTGGTTCAGCCCCTGCGTTACGGGGAAAACCCCCACCAGAAAGCCGCCTTTTACCGTGATCCCACTGTTACCGGCCCCTGTGTGGCCAATGCCGTACAACTCTCCGGTAAGGAACTTTCCTTTAATAACATCCTTGACCTCAATGCCGCGCTGGAACTGGTGCGTGAATTCATCGATCCCTCCGTGGTAATTATCAAGCACAACAACCCTTGCGGGGCGGCCAGTGCTGATGAGCTGGCCACAGCCTACCGCCTGGCCTATGAAGGCGACCCCGTATCTGCCTTTGGTGGCATTGTGGCCTGCAACCGTACGGTGGATGAGGAAACGGCCAGGCAGATGGCCTCCATATTCCTGGAAGCCATAATTGCTCCTGATTTCACCCCGGAAGCCCTGGATATTCTGGCCCGGAAGGCCAACCTGCGCCTTTTGAAAACCGGCCCTCTAACCGGGCCTTCCAGCGACCGGCTGGATATCCGCAAGGTTAACGGCGGGTTACTCATTCAGGAGGCCGATCTGGAACTCACCCGCCCCGATGAGGTCCGGGTGGTTACGGAAAAACAGCCCACCGCGGAGCAACTGGCCGAAATGGCCTTCGCTATGGCCGTGGTTAAACATGTCAAGTCCAATGCTATAGTAATTACCAAGAACCGCCAGCTTATCGGTGTGGGAGCGGGGCAGATGAACCGGGTGGGAGCGGCCCGGATTGCCCTGGAACAGGCGGGCGAGAAAGCCAGGGGTGCGGTACTGGCCTCCGACGCCTTTTTCCCCTTCCGGGATACGGTGGACGAGGCGGCTAAAGCCGGGATTGCAGCCATTGTTCAACCCGGAGGTTCCGTAAGGGATGAGGAATCCATCGCCGCCTGCAATGAGCACGGTATTGCCATGGTTTTCACCGGTATGCGTCACTTCAAACACTAGTGCCAAATGGGGGGACTGGATACATGAAAGTGCTGGTGGTGGGCGGCGGCGGCCGGGAGCACGCCCTGGTGTGGAAATTAAGACAAAGCCCCCGCGTGAAGGAGATTTACTGTGCCCCGGGCAACGCCGGCATTGCTTCCCTGGCCCGCTGCGTGCCCATCGGGGCGGAGGACATCCCCGCCCTGGTGGCTTTTGCCAGGGAGGAAAAAATTGACCTGACGGTGGTGGGACCGGAAGGTCCCCTGGCCCGGGGCATTGTGGATTCCTTTAACCGGGCAGGACTGGCCATTTTCGGCCCTACCGCCCGTGCCGCTGCCATCGAAAGCAGCAAGGTGCTGGCCAAGGAAATCATGGCCAGGTATGGTATTCCCACGGCACGTTTTGCCACCTTCACCGATCCCGGGGAGGCGGCTGGCTATATCAGGCAGCTAAACGCTCCCTGTGTGGTCAAAGCTGACGGGCTGGCTGCGGGTAAGGGAGTAATTGTCTGCCAGACGGTGGAAGAAGCCCTGCAAGCGGTAAAAGAAATTATGGTGGAGGGTGCCTTTGGTGATGCCGGCAGGCAGGTGGTGGTGGAGGAATACCTTACCGGCCAGGAGGTAAGCGTTCTCGCTTTTACCGATGGGGAAGCAGTCCTTCCCCTGCTGCCTGCCCAGGATCACAAGCAGGTATACGACGGCGACCGGGGTCCCAATACCGGCGGTATGGGTGCCTATGCTCCTGCTCCCGTCTTAACGCCGGAAAATTACCGGGTTGTCCTGGAGGATATCCTCGCCCCTGCGGTAAGGGCTCTGGCTGCCGAAGGGCGGCCTTACCGGGGGGTGCTTTACGCAGGGCTAATGGTCACCGGCGAAGGTCCCAAAGTCCTGGAATTCAATGCCCGTTTTGGTGACCCGGAAGCCCAGCCCCTGCTCATGCTTTTGGAAACCGACCTGGTAGAAATTATGGAAGCCGTGCTGTCGGGAAACCTGGCTGGTAAGGAAATTCGCTGGCGGCCGGGCTCGGCTGTGTGCGTGGTGCTGGCTTCAGGAGGTTACCCCGGCACTTACCGCAAGGGTTATCCCATCTTCGGCCTGGAACAGGTGCCTCCGGATGTAGTGGTCTTTCATGCCGGCACAGCCCTGGAGGATGGACGGGTGGTTACCGCCGGCGGCCGGGTTATGGGGGTAACCGCTGCGGGGGAAACCCTGCCCGAGGCTATTGAGAAGGCCTATGCCGCTGTGGAAAAAATACATTTTGAAGGTATGCACTACCGCAGGGATATCGGGCACAAAGCCCTGGGGTTACGGGCGTAGCTCCTGTAATATTAAAGTGCTGCAACTTTGAGGTAAATGACCGGCTCTATTTGAGTTTTCAGGGGTACCGAAGGATGAAGGTGCCCCTTTAATTTTGTAAAGAAGAAAAGGATTTTTTCCCCGCCTGTCGAAGTCCACTGGAAAGAACCCTGTTCCCTTTGGGAATAATCTGAATGAGACCAGGGGGAGTGGCCAATGGCATATACGGGTAAACTGAAGGACCCGTCACTGGACGAGTTATTTCAAGCGATCCTTACACTACGGGATGTGGATGAATGCTACCAGTTTTTCGAGGATATTTGCACCGTTGCCGAACTTAAAGCCATGGCCCAGCGCCTGGCCGTAGCCAAGATGCTGCAGGAAAACCGTACCTATACGGAAATCGCCGCTCAAACAGGAGCCAGCACGGCCACCATCAGCCGGGTTAAGCGTTGCCTGAATTACGGAGCCGACGGTTATAAACTGGTTCTGGCCCGGCTGGCCGGTGGGGATCAGAACAGGCAGAAATAAGTATTGACATAAAGGCCCCGTAAATTTATTATGATATCATAATAACAATTTAACTAGTTAAAGCAGTGGAGTTAGATAGACTCCGGGCAGGTTAAAAGGAGGACTGGCGGTTGATTAAAATTTTTTCTGCTGACGATCCGGCTCTGGAACAGCACCTGACCCGTCATCCGGCCGGTCAGGAAGAAGCTGCTGCCAGGGTAAGGGAGATCCTTTCCGGGGTACGGGAGAGCGGGGACCAGGCTCTCTGCCGCTATACGGCCCTTTTTGATGGGGTTACCCTTACTCCCGGGGAACTTAAAGTTAAACCGGAAGAAATTCAGGAGGCCAAAGACCGGGTTGAAGAAAGCTTTTTAGAGGATCTGGCGGTAGCTGCGAGAAATATCACTGCATACCACCGGCGCCAGCTAAGCGGTTCCTGGATGGAGCCGGATGCGGGAGGGCTTCTGGTGGGCCAGCTTGTTCGGCCCCTGTCCCGGGTAGGGATCTACGTGCCTGGAGGTACGGCGGCCTACCCTTCTTCGGTATTAATGAATGCCCTTCCCGCGCGGGTGGCCGGTGTTAAAGAAATTGTGATGGTTACACCCCCCAACCGCGAGGGGAAAATCAGCCCGTATATCCTGGCAGCGGCCAGTGTGGCAGGAGTAACGGAAATTTACAGGGTGGGCGGGGCACAGGCCATTGCCGCCCTGGCCTATGGGACACAAACCATCCGGCCCGTGGACAAAATCGTCGGTCCGGGGAACCTTTATGTTACCCTGGCCAAGCAGCAGGTTTTCGGCCTGGTGGACATAGATATGCTGGCAGGGCCAAGTGAAGTGCTGGTAATTGCTGACGATACGGCTGATCCCCGCTATGTAGCCGCAGATATGCTTTCCCAGGCCGAACACGATACCCTGGCCCGGGCCATGCTTCTCACCCCGGACCAGCGGCTGGCACAATCCGTCAGGGAGGAACTGGAGCGCCAGCTCGGCGTTCTGCCGCGGCGGGAAATTGCCGCCAGTTCCCTGGCCAGTCACGGGGCTATTATTTTGACCCGGGACATTGCCCAGGCCGTTGACCTGGCCAATAGCATTGCCCCGGAACACCTGGAACTGATGGTAAGGGAGCCCTTTTCCTGGCTGGGATGCATTACTTCTGCGGGAGCGGTTTTCCTGGGGACCTATGCTTCAGAGCCGCTGGGAGATTATCTGGCCGGCCCCAGCCATGTTCTGCCCACAGGAGGTACCGCCCGTTTTTACTCCCCCCTGGGGGTGGACGCCTTTTTAAAAAGGATCAGCGTCATTTCCTGCTCCCGGGACGCATTCCTGAAAATGGCCCCCAGCGTTATCCGCCTGGCCCGGGTGGAAGGACTGGATGCCCATGCCAGGGCCATAGAAGTGAGGTTGGGCGGGGCCTGCCGGGGGAGTGAGAACAATGAATGACGTCTTTAATCCCGCCTTGCTGGTACGTCCGGACCTGGAAGGGCTGGTGCCCTATGAAGTACACATCCACCATAATGTAATTAAACTGGATGCCAATGAGAACCCCTATGATTTTCCGCCAACTGTCCGGGAGGAAATCGGGCGGGAACTGGTGAACCTTACCCTGACCCGTTACCCCGATCCCCTGGCCGGCGAACTGGTGGCCCGGCTCTCCGCATACACCGGTGTACCGGCCGAAGGCATCCTGGCAGGTAACGGCTCCGATGAATTAATCCTTACGTTGCTTTTAACTTTTGGTACTGGAGGCCGGGTGATTATCACCCCTCCCACCTTTTCCATGTACGGGGTACACGCCCGGATAGCAGGGGCCAGGCCGGTTGACGTACCCCGCAGGGAGAATTTTGCCCTGGACGTGCCGGCTATTATCGCCGCGGCCGGGCATCCTGAAACCAGGGTCATCTTCCTGTGCTCTCCCAACAACCCCACCGGGAACGCCACCCCGCTGGAAGAGGTGGCTGAAATACTGAAGAACACCCGTGCCCTGGTGGTGGTGGACGAGGCTTACCAGGAATTTGGCGGGAAAAGCAGCATACCCCTTTTGCGGGAATACCCCAACCTGGTGGTTCTGCGCACCTTTTCCAAAGCCTTCGGGTTGGCCGGCCTGCGGGTTGGTTATTTGCTGGCCGATCCGGCAGTAATTAAACAGTTGCTGCGCACCAAACAGCCTTTCAATTTGAACTCTTTTTCCCAGCTGGCTGCCTGTAAGGTCATGGAGCACCGGGAAGAATTTAACCGGCTGGTCGGGCAGATTCGGCAGGACCGGGAGGAATTGTACCGGGAAATGGCTGCCCTGCCCGGGGTCGAGGTTTATCCCAGCGCAGCCAATTTTATCCTTTTTCGCACCCTGCGGCCAGCTGAGCAGGTATACCAGGAACTGCTGGCGAACGGTATATTAATTCGCAATGTACATGGACCCGGGGTGGAACAATGCCTGCGGGTAACTGTTGGAAAAAAGGATGAAAACCGGCTATTCCTGGAAAAGCTAAAAATGATTTTGGGGTTGCAGGAGGTGGGAGAAAATAAATTTGCAGCAGAGAGTGGCCGGGGTTAAGCGCCGCACCGGAGAGACGGAAATCCAGGTTCGGCTGAACCTGGATGGTCAGGGCATTTACCGGGTAAAAACGGGGGTTGGTTTTCTTGACCACATGCTCTGCCTGTTCACCCGGCATGCCGGCTTTGACCTGGAGCTGGAGGCCAGGGGGGATCTGGAAGTGGATGCCCATCATACGGTGGAAGATACGGCCATCTGCCTGGGGCGGGCATTAAAGGAGGCCCTGGGTAATAAAGAAGGCATCAGCCGTTACGGGCACGCCCTTTTACCCATGGATGAGGCCCTGGTGCTCCTGGCAGTGGACTTGAGCGGCCGGGGCTATCTGGCCTGTGAAGTTTCCCTGCCTTCACCCAGGGTGGGAGATTTTGATACGGAGCTGGTGGAAGAATTCCTGCGGGCCCTGGCCATGAACGGGGAATTTACCCTGCATGTGCGCCTCCTGGCCGGCCGGAACACCCATCATATTATTGAAGCCATTTTTAAGGCCCTGGGCCGGGCATTGAAAGCTGCCGTCGCCCTGGACCCCCGGATGGCAGGAGTGCCTTCCACGAAAGGGTTGCTGTAGGGTAATGGCGGGGGAGGAGTAAAGTTTTGATTGCTATTATTGATTATGGAATGGGAAACCTGCGGAGCGTGCAGAAAGCTTTTGAAAAAGTAGGTTACAGGGCTGAGGTGGTACAGGAACCAGGCCGGGTGGGACAGGCCCGGGGGATAGTCCTGCCGGGCGTGGGGGCTTTCCGGGACGCCATGGAAAATCTTAAAGCTGCCGGCCTGGACCGGGCAGTTAAAGAGGCGGTTGCTGCGGGTAAGCCTTTTCTGGGTATATGCCTGGGGCTGCAGCTCCTGTTTGAAATAAGTGAGGAATTTGGCTCAACGCCGGGGCTGGGTATTTTCCCCGGCTGGGTACGCCGCCTCCGCTGGGGAGTTAAAATTCCCCATATGGGGTGGAACAGCGTATATTTTCAAAAGGAGACTCCCTTAACACGGGGGATTTCCGATGGGGCGCAATTTTATTTCGTACATTCATATTATGTGGACCCGGGGGAACAGGACCTGGTGGCGGGGGTAACTACCTATGGGCAGCCCTTTACCTCCATGGTCAATCGGGGTAACGTTTTTGGCATCCAGTTTCACCCGGAAAAGAGCAGCACCCTGGGGCTAAAAATTTTGCAAAACTTTGGGGAGTTGGTGGCCAAATGTTGATTATCCCGGCAATTGACCTGCGGGCAGGCAAATGTGTACGACTGGTTGAGGGGCGGCTGGACAGGGAAACGGTGTACTCCGATGATCCCGTTGCTGTAGCCCGTCTCTGGGAGGATCAGGGGGCCCGCTGGCTGCATGTGGTGGACCTGGATGGGGCTTTCACCGGGGAGCCCAAAAACTGGGAAATGATCCGGGGTATCCTTTCAGCTGTGCGCATACCCGTGCAGGTGGGGGGAGGCATCCGGGACATGAAGGTAATCGAGCAATTGCTGGAAATGGGGGCTGCCCGCGTCATCCTGGGCACGGTGGCAATTATCAATCCCGGCCTGGTGGCGGAAGCCTGCAGCCGGTACGGGGAGTCCATCGTGGTAGGTATCGATGCCCGCAACGGCAAGGTGGCTATTGAAGGTTGGGGAGTCACGGCAGAAAAGAATGCCCTGGACCTGGCCAGCGAGATGAAAGGCCTGGGAATCAAACGGGTAGTATTTACCGATATCTGGCGGGACGGGACGCTTAAAGGCCCGAACCTGGCCGTAGTAGAAGAAGTAGCCCGGTCCACGCAATTGAAAATTATTGCTTCCGGCGGGGTTTCCAGCCTTTCCGATCTGCGGGCACTAAAAGCTATGGAGCCTCTAGGGGTGGAAGCGGTAATCATCGGCAAGGCTCTCTACCAGGGTGCCATTAATTTACGGGATGCCCTGGAAATTACCAGTGAAGAATTGGAGGGGCAGGTGTGTTGACCAAGCGTATTATTCCCTGCCTGGATGTAACCGATGGCCGGGTAGTGAAAGGAACCAACTTTATAAACCTGCGGGATGCCGGGGATCCCGTCGAGCTGGCCGCCTTTTACGATCGGGAGGGGGCCGACGAGCTGGTCTTTCTGGATATCACAGCTTCAGCCCAGGGCCGTAAAACGGTTCTGGATATGGTATACCGTACGGCGGGGGAGGTATTCATCCCATTCACCGTGGGAGGAGGAATAAGCTCCCTGGAGGATATCCGTTCCATTTTATCTGCTGGAGCGGACAAGGTGTCCATCAACACCGCGGCGGTAAAAAACCCCCGTCTGGTTGCGGATGCGGCCCAGAAATTCGGCAGCCAGTGCATTGTGGTGGCCATTGATGCCCGCCAGGTGGCACCGGGTAAATGGGAAGTGTACATTCACGGCGGGCGCACACCCACCGGCATTGATGCCGTGGAGTGGGCCCGGCAGGTAGAAGGATTGGGTGCGGGGGAGATCCTGCTTACCAGTATGGATAGGGATGGTACAAAAGACGGTTATGACCTGGAGTTAACCCGCGCTGTGGCCAGGGCAGTAAATATTCCGGTAATAGCTTCCGGTGGAGCGGGTACTCTGGAGCATATTGCCGAGGTGCTGACTGCCGGTGAGGCCGATGCTGCCCTGGCGGCTTCCATTTTCCACTTTGGCCAGTATTCCATCCGGCAGGTGAAGGAATATCTTAAAGAGAAGGGAGTACCCGTGCGACTGACTTGATCGGGGTACACTATGATGAAAGAGGACAGGAGGAAAAACAATGACCTTTGATCCGGGGTGCTTGAAGTATGATCGCAATGGTTTAATTCCGGCCATCATTCAGGACGGCAGTACCGGTACCGTGCTGATGATGGCCTATATGAACAGGGAAGCGCTGGAAAAAACCATGGCCACCGGCGAAACCTGGTTCTGGAGCAGGAGCCGGCAAAAATTATGGCATAAGGGAGAAACGTCGGGGAACGTGCAGAAAGTTCAGGAGATAACCTATGACTGCGACCGGGATACTCTTCTGGTCAAGGTCAAACAAACAGGAGCCGCCTGCCACGAAGGTTATTACACCTGCTTCCACTACCGCCTGAATCCGCAGACAGGACAGGTGGAAGTGATAGGAGAACGGCAGTTTGACCCGGAGGAGGTATACGGCCTGGGAACCCGGCCGGAGGCTGACCTTTCGGAGTCGGGACAGGGCGGCAGCCCGTCTCCTGTTGCCCTGGAAAAGGAATCACAGGACGACTCTGAAGAGGGCAAGGAAAATCAAACAGCAGTTGATGCCCGGATTCTGGAAGAATTGTACCGGGTAATTAAAGAACGGCAGGAGAAACGCCCCCCCGGTTCCTATACCGCCAAACTATTTAACAAGGGCCTGGATAAAATGCTCGAAAAACTGGGAGAAGAAACCACCGAGCTGATCATAGAGGCCAAAAACCGGGACAGGGAAGAGGTTATTGAGGAAAGCGCCGATGTTCTCTACCACTTGCTGGTGGTCCTGGCCGAGCAGGGGATAACGCCGGCGGAGGTTTTTGCCGAGCTGGCCGGGCGGCGGAAGGATGATTAATTGGATAAGGTTTGGTTTTGTTGCTGGTAACGGGCCTTATGGCCTGATGAAAAAATTTTTCCCGGTCTTGCTACTAAATGCGCCGGGTTTTTCTTTTGATGGTACCGGAAGGGCAGGGGCTGTGGTATAATGCACCCTGGATGGGAAGTGATCGCCAAAATGGATCTGCTTAAGAATTTAAATGCAGCGCAAAGGGAAGCGGTACAGCACATGGAAGGCCCCCTTTTGGTGCTGGCAGGGGCGGGCAGCGGTAAAACCCGGGTGTTGACCACCCGTATCGCCTATCTCCTGCAGCAGGGGGTGGAACCCCACCATATCCTGGCCATCACCTTTACCAACAAAGCGGCCCGGGAAATGAAGGAGCGGGTTGAGGCCATGGTTCCCCATGCTGCCCGGGACCTGTGGGTTTCCACCTTCCATTCGGCCTGCCTGCGCATCCTGCGTACACAAGCCCGTTTTCTGGGTTATGCCGGTGATTTTGTGATTTACGACGAGCATGATCAGCAGACCGTTCTTAAAGATTGCCTGAAAGAGTTAAACCTGGACGAGAAAAAGTTTCCGCCCCGGTCTGTAGCCGCAGCCATTTCCGGGGCGAAAAATAAACTGCTGGATCCCGATGCCTACCAGGAAGAAGCCTCGGATTTCTTTTCCCGGCAGGTGGCCCGCATTTACGTCCTGTACCAGGACAAGCTGTTCCGCAATAATGCCCTGGATTTTGATGACCTGATCATGCTCACGGTGCGCCTTTTCCAGGAAAACTCCGCGGTTCTGCGCTACTATCAGAACCGTTTCCGTTACATCCTGGTGGACGAGTATCAGGATACCAACCACGCCCAGTACGTGCTGGTGAACCTCCTGGCCCGGGAGCACCGTAACCTCTGCGTGGTAGGGGATCCGGATCAGGGTATTTACAGCTGGCGGGGGGCGAACATCCAGAACATCCTGGACTTTGAAAAGGATTACCCCGATGCCAGGATCGTTAAACTGGAGCAAAATTATCGTTCCACCCAGACCATTCTGGATGCTGCCAATCACGTTATCCGCCGCAACCGGGGACGCAGGGAAAAAAGGCTCTGGACGGCTGCCGGTGCGGGAAGCCCGGTGGTGGTCTACCTGGCCCATGACGAGCGGGCCGAAGCCAATTACGTGGCCGACCGCATTACCCGGCTCCACCGCCGGGGAGTGCCCTACCGGGACATGGCGGTGCTTTACCGCACCCACGCCATGTCCCGGGTGCTGGAAGAAGTCCTGCTGCACCGGGGAATCCCCTATACTATCGTGGGCGGCCTGCGCTTCTATGACCGTAAGGAAATTAAGGACCTGCTGGCCTACCTGCGGCTGGTGGTCAATCCATCAGATACGGTAAGCTTGAGGCGCATCATCAACGTGCCCCGGCGGGGTATCGGGGAGGCTTCCCTGAAAAGGCTGCTCGACTTCAGCGCGTCCAGGGAAATTCCGGTTCTGGAAGCCCTGGCCAGGGTGGAGGAAATTCCCGGCCTGACCAGAAGCGTGCGGGCGGCCTGCCTGGAACTGGCCCGTCTTTTCGGCTGGCTTTATGAACAGCAGGGCAAGTTAAATATAACCGACCTGGCCTGGGAAGTGCTCCAGAGGTCGGGGTACTGGCAGGAACTTCTGGCTGATAATACGGTGGAGTCCCGCACCCGGCAGGAAAACCTGAAGGAATTCCTCTCGGTGACCCGGGCTTTCGACAGCCAGGAGGGGGAACGGGATTTGAGCACCTTCCTGGCCGAGCTGTCCCTGGTGAGCGACATTGACGGCTACGACGGGGAGGCCGACCAGGTGGTGCTGATGACCCTGCACAGCGCCAAGGGTCTGGAATTCCCGGTGGTCTTTCTTATAGGAATGGAGGAAGGGGTTTTTCCTCATTCCCGGTCCCTGGTGGAGCCGGCGGAGCTGGAAGAGGAGAGGCGTCTGTGCTATGTGGGCATTACCCGGGCCAGGGAAAGGCTTTATTTAACCCACTGCTGGCAGCGCACCCTTTATGGCGCTACCCGTCATAATGACCCGTCCCGCTTCCTGGAGGAGATACCGCCACACCTGGTTACGGCCGATGACCCCCTTGATGGCGGTTACGGGGCAGACCGGGTCCAGATCATCTCCAAAGGGGCCGGGCCGTCCCGGATGGCGGCCGGAGAAAGGGCCCGCCGTCAGGTTTGTGCCTTTAGCCCGGGTGACCGGGTCAGGCACCGGAAGTGGGGCCAGGGTACGGTGGTCAATGTCAGGGGACAGGGGGAAAATGCAGAATTACAGGTGGAATTTCCCAACCTGGGTACCAAAACCCTTCTGGCCCGCTATGCTCCCCTGGAGCGGCTTTAAAGTCTGCCCGGCAGTCATGAGGGCAATAATATAGATATGCTCGAAACTTCTATGGAGGTTTTAAATGACCCGGCTGCTGATTGTGGCCCTGCTGACGGCCATTATTCATATGATTAACACTCTCATTTATTCCGTTCGCCTGGCCGGTGTCCGCACCCAGCGTCTGGCCACGGCTCTCTCTCTTTTCCAGGTAATCTTTCTGATTGCCAGCACAGCAAATTTAATTCAGGCCCCCCTGATGTCCTCCATTGTTGAACATGCCATTAATGCCGGCTTAAAACATGCGGGAGGGGGGAATCTCCTGGCCGACCCCTATTACCAGGCCCAGCTGTCCAGGTTGAATATGGAAATCCGCCTGGTTATCCTGGCTGCCACCGGGGGAACCATTATGGGGGGGCTTTTGATACCCACCTTTGTCAGTGTATTCACCCGGGGGATTATGCTCCTGGAGGATCTGGGTTCTGTACCGCGGATGATTTATAAAATGATCGTATCCCCGCGGCAGCTTTTAGCCATGGCCAGGAAGGTTAAGCTACCCGGGGCGGGCCATTTCCGGGATGCCCTGCGGGGGCCGTTGAAAATACCGCGTTACTTTCTGCTGGCCAACATATTAATCACCGGCATCTGGACTACCGGCGTGCTATCAGCCCTGTATGCAGGGGCATTAATACCCCAGTTCCGCTCTACGGCCACCCTTACTTCGGGGATTGTGAACGGCGTGGCCGCTGTTCTGGCGGCCACTGTGGTGGATCCCACGGCAGCCATGATTACCGACCAGGCCATGCGCGGGGTGCGCCCGGAGGCTGATGTAAAGCAAATGGCTGTTTACCTGGCCTTAACCAGACTGGCAGGTACCCTTTTAGCCCAGGTGCTTTTTATTCCCGGGGCTCTGCTGATCCGTTTTGTTGCCGAGCTGATTACCTGAATCCGGTTTCTCTTGGGGGGTGTATTTTTGGACAGCGCCTTGGAAAAAGCCCGCCGGCGGATTGAAGAGTTGCGCCGGGAAATTGAATACCACAATTACCGTTATTACGTCCTGGATGATCCGGCAATTTCCGATGAACGTTACGACGCCCTGATGCGGGAACTGATTAAGCTGGAAGGCAAGTACCCCTCCCTGGTCACTCCCGACTCACCCAGCCAGCGGGTGGGGGGGAAGCCCCGGGAAGGCTTTACCACCGTTCGCCACCGCATCCCCATGCTCAGCCTGGCCAATGCTTTTGATCAAGGAGAATTGCGGGACTTTGACCGCCGGGTGCGTTCTTCCCTGCCCGGGGAGAGGGTGGAATATGTGGTGGAGCTGAAAATAGACGGGCTGGCCGTTTCCCTGCGCTATGAAAACGGCCAGCTGGTTGCCGGGGCCACCCGGGGGGACGGGGAAACGGGCGAGGATGTTACTGCCAACTTGAAAACCATTCGTGCTGTTCCCCTGCGCCTGCGTCAAACCGTACCCCTGCTGGAAGTACGGGGAGAAGTGTACATGTCCAAGGATGCCTTCAGGCACCTGAATGAGGCCCGGGAGGAAGCGGGAGAGCCCCTTTTTGCCAACCCGCGTAACGCTGCTGCAGGCAGCCTGCGCCAGCTGGACCCGGCCGTAACGGCTTCCCGCCAGCTGAGCATCTTTGCTTACGGCCTCGGGGAAGTGGAAGGAGTTGATGTACATACCCACGCTGAAGTTCTCTCCCTGCTCAAGGAACTGGGTTTTCCCGTTAATCCTCACTACCGCCTTCTGCCCGATATTGAAGCAGTTATAGATTACTGCAGCCGGTGGCAGGAAGAGCGTTTCAACCTTCCTTATGTTATTGACGGCCTGGTTATAAAAGTTAATTCCCTGGAGCAGCAGGCCCGGTTAGGGGCCACCATGAAAAGTCCCCGCTGGGCCGTTGCCTTCAAATTTCCGGCCGAACAGGCCAGAACCAGAGTGCAGGATATCATCCTGCGGGTGGGACGTACCGGAGTACTGACTCCTACTGCCATTCTAAAACCGGTTCGCCTGGCCGGCACCACCGTCAGCCGCGCTACACTGCATAACGAAGATATAATCAGGGAGAAAGACATTCGAATTGGAGACATGGTAATCGTTCAGAAAGCCGGCGATATAATCCCGGAAGTGGTTGCGGTAATCCCGGAAGAGCGAACCGGGGACGAAAAACCTTTTGTCATGCCTCACCATTGTCCCGAGTGCGGTGCAAAAGTCGTACGCCCGCCGGGGGAGGTGGCAACCCGCTGTACCAATATCGCCTGCCCGGCCCGGCTGAGGGAAGGATTGCTGCATTTTGTTTCCCGCAACGCCATGGATATTGCCGGCCTCGGGCCGGCAGTGATTGGCCAGTTGCTGGCAGCCGGGCTGGTACGGGATCCGGCGGATCTTTACGCCCTGCGCCTGGAAGATCTGGTACCCCTGGAACGCCTGGGTAAAAAATCGGCACAAAACCTCCTGGAGGCCATTGAAAAGAGCAAGTCCAACCCTCTTTACCGCCTGATTTTCGCCCTTGGCATCCGTCACGTGGGGGAAAGGGCCGCCCGCATTCTGGCACGGCGTTTCGGTTCCCTGGATCGGCTCTGCCGGGCTACCCGGGAAGAATTGCTGGCAATTCCGGAAATCGGACCCAAAATTGCTGATAGCATCCTTACCTTCTTTGCCCAGGAACAAAACCGCCGGGTGCTGGAAAAGCTGGTGGCTGCCGGTGTCAATACCCGTGAGGAGGTGGTTGACGAACCCGGGTACAAGCCCCTGGCGGGGAAAGTTTTTGTCCTTACCGGCACGCTGGAGCACTTTACCAGGCAGGAAGCCCGGGAACTGATTGAGCGCCTGGGCGGGCGCGTAAGCTCCAGTGTGAGCAGGAAAACCGATTACGTGGTGGTGGGAGAGGAGCCTGGTAGTAAATATGAGAGGGCCCTGGCCCTGGGCATCCCCATCCTGCGGGAAGAAGACTTCCGCCGCCTGGTGGAGCAGGCCATGTAAAATTTGAGTAGGAATTCATGAGGGCGATGGAACAGTCAAAGTTGCAACCACCCCCACGGGGCGCTATAATATGGTCATTTAAAGTCTTAAAATTAAGGAAGGTGCTGGTATGATAACCATCAAGGACGTGGAGCATGTGGCCCTTCTGGCCCGCCTGGAATTGAGCGAAGAAGAAAAGCAAATGTATACCAAACAGCTGGACGCTATCCTGGAATACGCCCAGGTGCTTAACGAGCTTAACACCGATGATGTACCACCCACCGCACACGTACTGCACTTGAAAAATGTCTGGCGGGAAGATGAAGTGGGCGAACACCTGCCACCCGATGAAGTGCTGGCCAACGCTCCGGAAACGGAAGGACAATTCTTCAAAGTGCCGCGGATAGTATAAGGAGGGAGTCCTGTTGGAGTTATATTACCTCACCGCCCACGAACTGCACGATTTGCTCCTAAAAAAGGAAGTCAGTGCCGAAGAAATCTGCCGCGCCGTTTTTGACCGTATTGATGCCGTGGAAGAAAAAGTCAAAGCCTATGTAACCCTGACCAGGGAAAGGGCCTTTACCCGGGCGCAGGAAATCGATCGTAAGATTGCTGCCGGCGAGGAGATCCCACCCCTGGCCGGTATCCCGGTAGCCATCAAGGATAACATATGTACCCGCGGTATTCGTACCACCTGTTCTTCTAAGATGCTCTACAATTTCGTACCCCCCTATAATGCTACGGTGGTGGAAAAGCTGGAGGCCGCCGGGACGGTAATGGTGGGAAAAACCAATATGGACGAGTTTGCCATGGGCTCTTCCACGGAAAATTCGGGTTTCTTTGCCACCGCCAATCCCTGGGACCTGGAAAGGGTGCCGGGAGGGTCAAGTGGCGGTTCTGCCGCAGCGGTAGCGGCTGGAGAAGCCATTACCGCCATTGGTTCCGACACGGGAGGTTCCATCCGCCAGCCGGCCGCGTTTTGCGGGGTAATCGGCTTGAAACCCACCTATGGAGCAGTTTCCCGTTATGGGCTGGTGGCCTTTGCTTCTTCTCTGGATCAAATTGGTCCCTTTACCCGGGATGTTACCGACTGCGCTCTGATGCTGAACGCCATTAGCGGGCACGATCCCCTGGATTCCACTTCGGCACCGGGTGATGTTCCCGACTTCACGTCCTGCTTGAAGGATGACGTAAAGGGTCTGAAAATTGGCGTGCCCCGGGAATATATGGGGGAAGGCATTGACCCGGCTGTAAAAGAGGTTGTGGGACAGGCTTTAAAATTGCTGGCTTCCCTGGGAGCGGAAATCGAAGAAACTACCCTGCCCCACAGCCGTTATGCCCTGCCTGCCTACTACCTGATTGCCACGGCGGAAGCCAGTTCCAACCTGGCTCGCTATGACGGGGTCCGTTACGGCTACCGGGCGGAAGACGCCCGGGATGTGGTGGACATGTTTATGAAGACCCGCAGCCGGGGTTTTGGTCCGGAAGTCAAGCGGCGCATCATGCTGGGTACATACGCCCTCTCTGCAGGCTATTATGATGCTTATTACTTGAAGGCTCTAAAGGTTCGCACCTTGATCAAGCAGGATTTTGATCGGGCCTTTGAAAAGTTTGATGTGCTCCTGGCTCCTACTACCCCGACTCCAGCTTTTAAACGGGGAGAAAAAATGGATGATCCCCTTCAGATGTACATGTCTGACATCTGCACTCTGGCGGTAAACCTGGCCGGCATACCCGGAATATCTATTCCGGCCGGGTTTGTGGACGGCTTACCCGTAGGCATGCAGTTAATTGGCAAGCCCTTCGATGAGGGCACCCTGTTGCGGGTAGCTTACACTTTCGAGCAGCATGCGGATTATAACCGCCGCCGGCCGTCTCTATAGGGAGGGAAGCAAGCCTTGACTGAATATGAAACCATTATCGGTCTGGAAGTACATGTGGAGTTAAAAACCAAAAGCAAGATTTTTTGCCCGTCTTCGACGGAATTTGGTGGAGATCCCAATACCCATGTCTGCCCGGTTTGCCTGGGATTGCCGGGAGTGCTGCCGGTTTTAAATAAAAAAGTGCTGGAATACGCTATCAGGGCGGCCCTGGCCCTGAACTGCGAAATTGCAGAGTACTCCAAGTTCGACCGTAAAAACTACTATTACCCGGATTTACCTAAAAATTACCAGATATCCCAGTATGACCTGCCCCTGGCCAGAAACGGCTACCTGAACATTGAAGTGAACGGGCAGACCAAGCGAATAGGTATCACCCGCATCCACATGGAAGAGGATGCGGGAAAGCTGATCCACCAGGGTACCATTGCCACTTCTCCCTATTCCCTGGTGGACTATAATCGCACCGGGGTACCGCTCATTGAAATAGTCTCCGAGCCGGACATGCGCTCTCCCGAGGAGGCCAGGGCTTACCTGGAAAAATTGAAGACCATTATCCAGTATACCGGGGTTTCCGACTGCAAAATGGAGGAAGGATCATTACGCTGCGATGCCAACGTATCCGTACGTCCCAAAGGAAGCCGCGAGTTCGGAACCAAAACGGAAATTAAAAATATGAATTCCTTTAAAGCCCTGCAGCGGGCCCTGGCTTACGAAGTGGAACGGCAAATTGCCGTCCTTGAGGAAGGCGGCCGCATCATCCAGGAAACCCGTACCTGGGATGAGAGTAAAGGGGTAACCCTGCCCATGCGCAGCAAGGAAGAGGCCCACGATTACCGCTACTTCCCCGAGCCGGACCTGGTACCCCTGATCATTGACCGCCGCTGGGTGGAGGAAATCAGGGCTACACTACCCGAACTTCCCGACGAGCGGCGCAACCGCTACATCAAACGCTACGATCTGCCGGCTTATGATGCCACCGTACTTACCGCCACCAAGGAAATGGCCGATTATTTTGAGGAGTGTGTGGCCCTTTATCCCAACGCCAAGGCGGTCAGCAACTGGATGATGGGAGACCTCTCGCGCCTGTTGAATGCCCACAATATGGATATTACCCAATGTAAGGTTTCGCCACGGCAGCTGACCGACATGCTCAAGCTGATGGACAGGGGTACCATCAGCGGGAAGATAGCCAAAACGGTTTTTGAAGAGATGTTTGCCACCGGCAAGGACCCGGAACAGATTGTACAGGAGAAGGGGCTCGTGCAGATTACCGACGAGGGGACCATTGCTGCTGTGGTGGATGAAGTACTGGCCAGCAACGCCAAGGTGGTGGAGGACTACCTGAAAGGAAAGGATCGGGCCTTTGGCTTTTTGGTGGGCCAGGTAATGAAGGCCACCCGGGGCAAGGCCAACCCGGAGCTGGTCAACCGCCTGCTCAGGGAAAAAATTCACTCCCAGTCGTGAGCAAGGGGCGGGTGGAAACCCGCCCCGGTTCATGCTTTTACTGCCTGCCCATCGGATACCGGTTTTACAGGGGGTTTGGTGACAAAGCTGAGGATGGCGGCTACCACCAGCAGGGCAGCGGAGATCAGGTAGCTGGCATTATAGCCACCGGTCAGGTCTGCCGCCCGTCCTGCAATGATCGGTCCAATCAGGGCGCCGGCGCCCCAGGCGGTAAAGACCAGGCCATAGTTAATGCCCGCATTCTTCAACCCGAAATAGTCATAAGTAGCTGACGGGAAGAGGGAAAGGTTGGCTCCATAAGCAATTCCGGTGAGAATTGAACCTATAAACAGGGTAACCGCACTCTTATAAGAGGCAAAGAGCAGCATGTTGGCCGCCTGGATGGCAAAAACCAGGAGCATGGTGTTGGTCCGGCCCAGGCGGTCGCTTAACCACCCCGCCAGGATACGACCACCGGCATTGGCAACGGCCAGGACGGCTACCAGCAGGAAGCCCCAGTCAATTCCCCCCTGGATCTGGGCAATCTTGGCCAGGTGTCCAATGATGAGCAGTCCCGCCGATGCTGCAAAGCAGAACATTAACCAGAGCAGGTAAAACTGGGGTGTGGCCAGCATTTCGCGGGGGCTGAAATCGTACTTGGAGCTGGCTGCTGAAGCTGCCCTGGTAGCAGGAGGCGGGCCGCCGTAAGGTACATAACCCGGGGGTGGAAAAGTAAGCACCTGAGCCAGAATAATGATTACGGCAAAGAAGATAATTCCTTCGTAAATAAAGGTCCTGGATATTCCATAATTGGTAAGGAAATATTTGGTTAGAGGGGCGGTGTAAACTGAAGCCAGGCCGAAACCGGCCACTACCAGCCCGGAGATCAATCCTTTTTTATGGGGCTGGAACCATTTTACCGCTGCCGGGGTGGGAGCGCCGTATCCAAACCCCAGGGCGGCACCGACGATAAGCCCGAAACCAATGGTTATACCCACCAGGGACTGGGTAACTCCCGAGATGATCATACCTGCTCCCGCCAGGATGCCACCAATTGTAGCAACCAGCCGGGGGCCGAACTTATCCACCATCCGGCCTGCCGGGACCATGAACAGGGCGAACATGACGCAGGCCAGGGTGTAAGGGAACTGGGACTGGGTTTTGGTCCAGTTCAACTGGTCTATCAATGCAGCGGCAAAAACGCTCCACGTGTATAAGACACCCAGGGCCAGGTTTATGCCCATACCGGCAAAGGTGACTGCCCAGGCCCGTGCTACACTGGGTTGATTGGGCTGATTCATAGTATGCACCTCCATTATTTCAAATTTCTAAATTTTCAATTACTGCTTTTCACTAAACCTTTTGCTCTTTTGCCGGCCATAGCATCCCCCCTGCGGCATACCTCCGCCTTTCTCTTTATTTTACTTTCTTTGACCGTTAGAGAACATAAATTTTCCGGCAACAGACAAAACCATAGATTGAATGGTTTTCTTTATGTTCAGATAAATAAGAATGACTTTGACAGGTTATGGCTTTCTAACCGCGGCCGGATTTTGACCGCTGGGTGTCACAGAATTGCCGCCGGGAGGAATTGCTTCGCCAGATTTAATGAACATTATAAAGAAATGCTTTTCAGCTGGCTGATTTCATGATATGATTAAATCTGTATAATTTTGTGTCGCAATGTGCTACGCTAGAACAGGGGTGAGGAAAATGAATGAAAAATTGGCAGAAAATGCGACCGGGAAAAGTGAACAGAAAAAAATAATCATTGTTGATACTACCCTGCGGGACGGCGAGCAAACGGCAGGAGTGGTCTTTGCCAACCGGGAGAAAGTACGTATAGCCAAATTATTGGATGAGATTGGCGTCCACCAGATTGAAGCGGGTATCCCCGTAATGGGCGGCGACGAGATGGAAGCCATTAAGGAGATTTGCAGGGCGGGCCTTAAAGCCAGCATAATGGGCTGGAACCGCCCGGTAATCAAAGATATCGAAGCCTCCCTGGCCTGCGGGGTAGACGCCGTGGCCATTTCTATTTCTACTTCGGATATCCACATCAAATATAAACTGCAAACCAGCCGGGAATGGGTGCTGGAGCAAATGGTGAAAGCCGTGGAATTTGCTAAAAAAGAAGGGATGTATATTTCCGTCAATGCTGAAGATGCATCCCGCAGCGATATGGACTTCCTGATCCAGTTCGCCAGGGCAGCCAAGGAGGCCGGTGCCGACCGGCTGCGTTACTGTGATACCGTGGGGATCCTGGATCCCTTTACCACTTATGAACGGATCCAGACCATACTTAAGAATGTAGATATAGATATAGAGATGCATACACACAATGACTTTGGTATGGCCACCGCCAATGCCCTGGCCGGCGTGAGGGCCGGTGCTACCCATGTGGGGGTTACTGTGATCGGCCTGGGTGAGCGGGCAGGAAATGCTGCCCTCGAGGAAGTGGTCATGGCGCTAAAACACCTGATGGGTATCGATCTTGGGTTTAAAACTGAAATGTTCCGGGAAATTGCTGAATATGTATCGCGGGCTTCCGGGCGGGAGCTGCCGGCCTGGAAGGCCATTGTAGGTTCCAACATGTTTGCCCATGAATCGGGTATTCACGCCGATGGCGCTTTGAAGAACCCGAAAACTTATGAGGCTTTCCAGCCGGAAGAGGTGGGTCTGGAGCGCCAGATAGTTATCGGCAAACACTCCGGCACGGCAGCTTTAAAGGCCAAGTTTGCCGAGTATGGTATTCATTTAAGTGAGTTTCGCGCCCAGGAACTTCTGGCCAAGGTTCGCTCCTACTGTGTGGCTTTAAAGCGGCCTCTTTTTGACAAGGAGCTCATGTATATTTATGAAGATTATTTTGGAAAGAATTGATGGATCCGATCATGAAACGGGTCCATCCTATCTCCGGTTAGTAACTGGTGGATTATCCGGCAGGATTGACGAAAAAGTAGAGGGACTATACCTGGGAGGTTACCAAGCAGTGGCACATAAAGTAACCTTAATTCCCGGTGATGGCGTGGGTCCTGAAATAGCCCGGGCCGCACGCCGGGTTATCGACGCCAGCGGGGTAAATATCGAATGGGAAGTGGTTGAAGCCGGGGAAGCTTTAATTCCCCGGTATGGTACTCCTTTACCGGAATATGTGCTGGAGTCCATCCGCCGGAACCGGGTGGCTCTTAAGGGTCCAATTACCACCCCTGTGGGCGGCGGTTTCCGGAGTGTCAATGTCACTCTGCGCCAGGAACTAAACCTTTACGCCAACGTGCGCCCTGCCCGCACCATGCCGGGGATTAATACCCGTTACCAGAATGTGGACCTGGTGGTGGTAAGGGAAAACACGGAAGATCTTTATGCGGGCATTGAACACCGGGTGGGCGACGATGCGGCAGAAAGTATTAAAATCATTACCCGCCGGGCATCAGAGCGCATTGCACGCTTTGCCTTTGATCTGGCACGCAAACAGGGGCGCAAAAAAGTTACTGCTGTTCATAAGGCCAATATAATGAAGTTAACGGACGGCCTTTTCCTGGAATGCGCTAGAAAGGTGGCCGGCGAGTACCCGGATATCGTTTTTGAAGATATGATCGTGGACGCCATGTGTATGAAACTGGTCCAGTCCCCTGAAAACTACGACGTTCTTGTGTTACCTAACCTTTATGGTGATATTGTCAGCGATCTCTGTGCCGGCCTGGTGGGCGGGCTTGGTATCGCCCCGGGGGCAAATATCGGCCGGGATGTAGCTGTATTTGAACCCGTCCACGGCAGTGCTCCCAAGCATGCCGGCAAGAATCGCATTAATCCCCTGGCCATGATTTTATCCGGAGTTATGATGCTGCAGCACCTGGGTGAAAATGAACCCGCTGAGCGCATATACTCGGCCGTGCTGGCCGTACTGCGTGAAGGGAAAACACTGACTTATGATCTGGGGGGCAGCGCCAGCACCAGTGAAATGGCCGACGCTATTATAAGCAAGATGCAGTAATAAATTACCATATTAAAGGTGCCGGAAGCCAGCTATCGCTGGTTTCCGGCTTTTTTTATGGCCAATGCATAAAAATTTTCGGCCGGCATAATAATAAGCCTGTGGCCTGATTCCGCGTTTACCGTTACAGCCAGGAGGTGATGTTTTTGGCACACCCGAGCAATTTCGGTGAAGGTGAAGGGCGACTGAAAGCCATGCATGATGCTGACTTTCCCGATGGGGTTGTGGTGGATCCCACTCCGATAACAGCTTACGATGAGATTACGGTATTTTACAATGGGCTGCTGGCCAAAAGCGGCGCCGAACAGGTTTACCTGCATGTAGGATTCGGGGACCCCCGTAACTGGCACAACGTTCAGGATTTACGTATGTCCCGCACCGGCTGGGGTTTTGTAAAAACGCTGGAAATGCCCGATGAAAGCCGTTTCAATTTTTGTTTCCGGGACAATGCCTATAACTGGGATAACAATAACGGGCTCAACTGGAGCTTTGAAATCCATAACGGCCAGCGCAATATTTGACCTCCAGGAGAAAAGCTTAAAGGTTCCCGCCGATTTTAACCATGCCCTGAATCCCTACCGCCGGAGCCCGGTAGGGATTTCATTTTAATTAAAAAGCAAATAACAAACCGGGGAGGGAAAAGCTTTTTGCGTATCCTGATGCTTTCATGGGAATACCCGCCCCGATCTGTGGGGGGGCTGGCCCAGCATGTTTACGACCTGTCCAGTGCCCTTGCGGGAATCGGGGAAGAGGTGCATGTGCTCACCTGTGGTGCTCCGGGTGTTCCCGATTACGAGCAGGTTAACGGTGTACACGTGCATCGCTTTCAAAACTACCAGATATCTGCCCCCCATTTTGTTACCTGGGTTGCTCAGTTGAACATAGCCATGCTGGAACGGGCCATACCGCTTTTTTCCGAACTGGGAGGAGTGCATATCATTCATGCCCATGACTGGCTGGTGGCATATGCAGCCCGGGCTTTAAAACATGCCTGGCGGCTGCCCCTGGTGGCCACCATTCATGCCACCGAATATGGCCGCAATTGCGGCCTGCATAACGACATCCAGCGACATATCAGTGATATAGAATGGTGGCTGACTTACGAGGCCTGGAAGGTAATCTGCTGCAGCCAGTACATGAAAAATGAAGTGCGCCATGTTTTTCAGGTGCCGGAAGATAAGATCCAGGTTATCGTAAATGGGGTTAATCCGGCCAATTTCAGCACCCGGACCATAAGGGTAACCAGGGATCAATTTGCTGCTCCCGACGAGAGCATTGTTTTTTATGTGGGACGCCTGGTACGGGAAAAAGGTGTACAGGTCCTTCTGGATGCTGCTCCGCAAATTTTAAGCCGGCACCCGCAAACCAAATTCATTATCGCGGGTAAAGGCCCTTACGCAGAGGAGCTGCACCGGCAGGCCGTTAACCTGGGAATAGCCCAGCGGGTTTATTTTACCGGATATATTGATGATGAAGTGCGCAATACTCTTTACAGCTGGGCCGACGTGGCTGTTTTCCCGAGCCTTTATGAGCCCTTTGGCATTGTCGCCCTGGAGGGTATGGCCGCCAAAACCCCGGTGGTGGTGGCAGATACCGGTGGTTTGAGCGAAATAGTGGAACATGGAGTGGACGGGCTGAAATTTTATCCCGGTAACAGCCGTTCCCTGGCTGATATGATCGTCTGGTTGTTAAAGGACCGCCAGCTGGCCCAAAATCTGCGCCAGCGAGCTTACCGCAAGGTTCTGGAAAAATTCAACTGGCACGATATCGCCCAGGCCACCAGGCGGGTATACCAGCAGGTCTGGAATGAATACCGCCGCGTTCCCTGGTATGGTCCCTATTCGCGCGGTAATCGTTTATTTTCTCGCATGTCCAGGCTTTTTGCCCGGGCCTAACCGGGTAAAAGAGCGGTTTATAAAATCTTTAGAATTAGGAGGGATTTAATGAAAGCAGTCATTATGGCCGGGGGAGAAGGTTCTCGCCTTCGTCCTCTTACCTGTAACCGGCCCAAACCAATGGTTCCACTGGCCAACCGGCCCATGATGTGGCATATAGTAAACCTGCTAAAAGCCCATGGTTTCACCGAGGTGGCAGTAACCCTGCAGTACATGCCGGAAGCCATCCGAGATTACTTCGGCAGTGGCGCGCGGTATGGAATTAATATGCAGTATTTTATTGAAGATTCACCCCTGGGTACTGCTGGCAGTGTAAAGAATGCCCAGGATTTTCTGGATGAAACCTTCCTGGTAATTAGCGGGGATGCCCTCACCGATCTGGATTTGTCCCGGGCTGTCGAATTTCACCGCCAGCGGGGGGCCATGGCTACCATTGTGCTCACCCGGGTCAGCTGTCCCCTGGAATACGGTGTGGTTATTACCACGCCGGAGGGGCGCATTGTCCAGTTCCTTGAAAAACCTGCCTGGGGGGAGGTCTTCAGTGATACAGTCAATACAGGAATTTATATCCTGGAGCCTGAGGTTTTGGAGTACATAGAAGCCGGGCGTATGGTTGACTTCAGCAAGGATCTTTTTCCCTTACTGTTAGGGGAAAAGAAACCCTTATTTGGGGTAGTACTTCCCGGCTACTGGTGTGATATAGGCAATCTGCAACAGTATTTGCAGGCTCACCAGGATGTTCTTTCGGGTCGCGTTAAAATTACCATGCCGGGCAGGGAACTGCAGCCGGGGGTCTGGGCAGGCGACGGGGTTGATATCAGCACCAGCGCCCGTATTCAAGGTCCTGTCCTGATTGGGGACGGTTGTTATGTTGGACCCGGGGCGGTAATTGAGCCTTTCAGTGTCCTGGGAAATGGCTGCCTGATCCAGGAAAGGGCTTCTATAAAGCGCAGCGTTCTATGGAATAACGTTTATATAGGAGCGGGATCTGCTCTCCGGGGGGCTATCCTGGCCAGCCGGGTGCAGGTACGGGCTGGCGCTGCGGTCTATGAAGGAGCAGTAATAGGTAGTGATTCGATAATTCAGGAACGCAGTGTCATAAAGCCGGACGTAAAATTATGGCCCAGCAAACTGGTGGAAAGCGGTACCGTGGTTCAGAACAGTCTGGTATGGGGTACGCGCTGCCCGAAGAAAATCTTCGGCCTTGAAGGCATTAGCGGGCTGGTAAATGTGGAACTGACACCGGAATTTGCCTGCCGGGTGGGGGCGGCCTTTGCCTCGGCCATGGGGAGACGGGGGGTACGGCTGGCTGTCAGTAGCGATGCTTCTCCAGCTTCACAAATGATTAAAAATGCCCTGATCTGTGGTTTACAGTCGGCCGGTGCACAGGTGGTGGAGCTGGGTACCGGAATTACCCCCATGCACCGCTTTGCAGTGCGCCAGCTGGATCTGGCTGGAGGGGTACATGTTAAACTTTCCTCCTATCGTCCTGAACAAGTAACTCTCGTTTTTCTTAACGACAAAGGAGGAAATATTTCCCGCAGTATGGAGCGAAAGGTAGAAAACCTGCTTATGCGGGAAGACTTTTACCGGGCTGAACCACAGGCCATACTTCCTCCCGAGTTCGCCTGCACCATTGGCGAAAGTTATCTTGAAGCCCTGGTACGGGATCTTGACCGGGTAGCGCTGGAGAAGGCGCAATTCCGGCTGGTAGTAGCCTGCGACCAGAATAATCTGGGCCAGTATCTAAAGGATTTAACGGGGAGACTGGGCGTTTATGTGGAGAACCTGGACCTGCCGGGGGGCATGACTTTCCATAAAAACAACTACCAGGAAATTCTGTCCATTTTAGGCCGGCGGGTACCGGAAATTGGTGCTGCCGCTGGAGCATTCCTGGATGCCAACGGCGACCGGTTGGTACTGGTAGACGAACGGGGCCGGGTGATCCAGGATAACCTGCTCACCGCCCTGTTAGCACTGATAACTCTCAAGGCACGGGGAGGGCCGGTGGTGGTCCCGGTTACAGCACCCCGGGCGGTTGATGCGCTGGCTGAAAAGTATCGGGGACAGGTCATTCGGACCAAAACAGCAATTTGTGATTTTGTAGAAAAAGTCCTGGGGCAGGGCGAATTTCAATTTTTACTTAATTTTGATGCCCTGGGAGCCCTGACCCGTATTCTGGAGTTTACTGCTAAGAAGAGAAAAACCCTGGGCGAGCTGGTTGATGAGATCCCGGTCTTTTTTATGGACCAGAAGGAAGTACCGGTACCCTGGGAGGCAAAAGGCAGGGTTATCCGTCGCCTCATAGAAGATCCCCCTGCGGCACAGATGGAATTGCTGGATGGGGTGAAGGTCTTTCATCCCCAGGGATGGGCGCTGGTGCTCCCCGACCCCGATGAACCGGTTTGCCGGATATTCACTGAAGGGGCGACCATGGAAATTGCCCGCTCCTTAAGCGATTTTTATATTGATAAAATTAGTAAAATTGCAGGTTCCGTTGAAGCTACCGGATAAAAAAATTCCCGCTTTTTAGCGGGGATTTTTTATCCGGCAACCATCATGTCTTCCTTTCTGGTACGGTACCAGGCGTAATCGATGTCGGGGAAAATATTGTTGGCGTATTCCAGCCAGGATAACCAGCCCTCATCTATACGCTGTCCCTTAATTTCTTCATACAGGCGCAGGAAATTGGACAGGTGGGTTTTGGTTCGCCTTACCGCATAATCAACCATCGTGCCCGTACTCATTATAAAAGCCCAGTCACTTCCCTGTGCCAGAAGCAGTTCCCGGGCCGCCTGATTTAAAGCCCTGCGCAGGACCCCCTGTGCATTGTGATACATATTGGCCAGCTCAACCATCCTGGAAGCGGCCATGTGTAAATGACGGTAAATCCAGTCGTTGGCCTGACACAGCCAGACTTCATTGTATCCCTTATTCCCCCAGCTGGATGGGCAGGGCCTGGCCACCTGGTTACAGGGGAAACGCTGCAGGTAGTCGCCGGGAGTAATCAACTCCACCGTATCCTGATCAAAATGGATTTTTCGGATGAGAAATTCAAGCCACAGGGGACCTTCAAACCACCAGTGGCCAAAAAGTTCCGCATCATATGGCGCTACAATTATGGGTGGTCTGTCCATATGCTGGCTGAGATATTTAATCTGCAGTTCCCGGTTGAACATAAAATTTCCCGCGTGAATAGCGGCTTTTTCCCGTGCCCAGTCCGGTACATAGGGTTCTTTATGGTTTGTCCGTCCGGTAATGCGGTAGTATTTGATACCGGTATGTACCCTTATACCGTCAGGATGAATATAGGGCTTGATATAATCATAATCCAGGTCGAAGCCAATATCACGGTAAAATTCCCGGTAATCAAAATCACCGGGGTAACCTTCCTGGGCGCTCCAGACCTGCTTGGAAGACTCCACATCCCGGCCGAAGGCGGCCACTCCCGAAGGGCAGTAGATGGGCGCAAAAACACCGTAACGGGGACGATGGGAAGCAAATAAAACACCATGGGTGTCGGTAAAGAAATAACGGATACCGAATTCTTTAAGAAAACGATCAATGCCCGGTCCATAGGCACACTCGGGTAGCCAGAGTCCCCGGGGAGGTGCACCAAAATGCCGGCGGTGCAGGTCCACGGCTACGGCAATTTGTGCCCTTACTGCTTCTGGATTAATCATGAGCAGGGGCAGGTAACCATGGGTGGCCGCGCAGGTAATAACCTCCAGACGGCCCAACTCCTGAAAGCGCCGGAATCCCTGAACCAGGTTGCGGCCATAAACATGATGATAGGTATGGGCAATTTCCCGGAACATTTTCTGGTACATTAACGCGGTTTCATGAAAGGGAGTGTTTCGTGTGCGTTCTACTTCCTTATCTGCCAGTTCCATTAATTGCCCCAGATGGCGTGAATAACGCTCCTGCAGTAAAGGATCGGTTAACATGGAAACCAGCGTGGGCGAAAGGGAGATGGTAAGGCGAAAGGGTATACCATCCCTCACCAGACGTTCGAATACGTGCAGGAGGGGTACATAGGTTTCGGTAATGGCTTCATACAGCCACCGCTCTTCCAGGAAATGTTCATGTTCCGGGTGGCGCACAAAGGGTAAATGGGCATGCAAGACCAGGGCCAGGTATCCTTTGGCCATCTTTAGCCGGTACCTCCTTTAATCCTTAATTTCCGCTTCTGGTTCCGGCACCGGAGGTCCAAATCCGGGAGAACTTATCCCCAGGGGAACCGCTGCTGCCCGGCCTGCTGCTTCATGGAACAGCATGGGTGAGCTGACACCAAACTGGAATCGATAGGACCTGTATACTTCTTCGATCCACATCCATTCTTCATCCAGGCATTCTGAAAGGGTTGACCTGGGGGTGGTTACCACATTGGAGCGCAGAAGAGTTACAAAACGCCCATCGGGAAACATGCGGCCCAGGTCCACGCAGAAGGAACGGTTGGGTTGACCTACGGGTATATGCCAGTTGTCCACTTCTTCCGGGACGTTAATATCCACGAAACTGTTGGCATTGGATCCGTTAAAAGCAACCCCCGTAACATCATAAACCCTTAAAACTGGACGGGTAATATTCCATGCCCGGGGTCCGTAAGTAGCATTAAATTCTTCCTGACGGGTGGCAGTTATCTCCCAGTAGGCGTAGAGCCAGTACGGGTCCCGGACCATAAGTACCAGGCGATCCACCCCGTAGCGGGCGGGTAATTCAGGGACCGGCGGTGGTGACGGTTCGGCTGCTGAAGGGACAGGTAAAGCCAGTTCTTCAGCAACCTCTTCGGTAAAAAGGGGGGGGATGAATTTTTCCGCGGGTTCCGCCTTTTGGACCGCTTTGCGCCGGGGAATCCATAAAAAAATAACCAGCAACAGGACCACCAGGGCGATCCCGAAAAAGAGCGGAGCTACAGCGCTCATGGAAGAACCTCCTTTTAGCGTAGATAACACCGGTGCAGGAGTGGGTGAAAAAGAAAGGAGCGTATAAAAGCTTTTTTTATTATTGCCCTGATGCCGGGATTTATGAACTTAAAATGAGTATGATCTGCATAAATTTTCATCTTAAGTTTTTTCTTTATTCCTTTTGCTTGTTTAAACTTATTTCAAAAGAAGGCCAAACTTAAGATATAATTAATAATTAGATCAGTGCATAAAAGTGAGGTGGCTTTTGTGTTTGAAAACCCCGGTGATACCGTTATCAGGGAGATACTGGCAAAGAGCCGGCGAATAGCTGTGGTTGGCCTGTCCAGCAAGCCGGAAAAAGACAGCTACCGGGTGGCCAGTTATATGAAGGAGCATGGATACGAAATTATACCGGTTAACCCCGGAATCAGTGAAACCCTGGGTGAAAAAGCTTACCCGGAACTCCGGGCCATACCATATCCCGTAGACATAGTTAATGTCTTCCGGCGGCCAGAAGAGGTCCCGCAGGTTATTGAAGCCGTACTGGAACTTAACTTCCAGCCGGTAATCTGGCTGCAACTGGGTGTAGTACACCTGGAGGCTGCCCGGAAAGCACGTGCCCATGGACTGACGGTGGTCATGGACCGCTGCTTGATGGTTGAGCACCGTCGCCTGCTGGGGGATAACAGCCGTTGACAGGTTCTTTTTTAAAAAACCTGCGGGAAGAAAAAACAAACGGGGCGGCCCGGGTGGAAGAAATTCTGGCTGTATTATCCCGGACTTACCCCGATGCGGGAACAGCTCTTCGTTTTGAAACGCCCTTTCAACTACTGGTGGCAGCCATGCTTTCTGCTCAAACTACGGACCGGCAGGTTAATAAAATTACGGAAAAACTTTTTAAACGTTATCGTGAACCCCGGGATTTCGCCTTATTAACTCCTGAAGAACTGGCCCGGGAAATTAAAGGGTGTGGGTTATACAGGAGTAAAAGCAAGCACATCATAGCTGCCAGTCGCATACTGGTGGAAAAATATAACTCCCGGGTTCCTCAAAATCTGGCAGAGCTGGAACTTCTTCCTGGAGTAGGCCGTAAAACCGCCAATGTGGTGCTGAATGTGGCCTTTGGTCAGCCCACCCTTCCGGTGGATACCCACGTCTTTAGAGTCAGTCACCGTCTAGGCCTGGCCCGGGCCAGAACTCCCGAAAAAACCGAGGAAGAATTGCTGGCCATTATTCCGGAAAATGCCCGCCGGGCGTTTCACCACCAGCTTATCGCCCATGGACGGGTTATCTGCACCGCCCGCCGCCCCCGGTGCGGCAACTGCCCCCTGGCCTATTTATGCCCAAGCAGGAGTATACAGGAAAAGAGGGTTACCACCTGAACAAGCTTTGTCATGGTGCATGGCCAGACAAAAACTCCCGCTCAAAAAGCGGGAGTCTTATAGGGCATAACTCGTTTAATGTTGCTGGCTTGATGCCGGCAGTTGTACGGGTTTTATAATTGGCCCGGGGAAAGGAACCACTGCGCGTCCATAAGCGGTATTTAAAATTACAGCCATAGCTGTATAAAGACCAAATATACCTGCCAGCAACAATAAATTACCTGCAAGGGGCAGTAAAGTTCTGGAAATGACGCCCATGTCAGCCAGGGCAATGATGAATATGGCAGGATCTAGAGCCAGTACCACTGCCATCAAAGTAAGAGGCGATTTAAAGTATGCGGGTGTCCAGGTGAGTAAGGCAATACCCAGGGCAAGCCAGGCCCAGCCATCGATGCGGGCATCAATTTTCCAGCCGTTAACAGCAGCGAAGAACTTAAAAATTAGTTCCAGGCCGGTAACCAGCATGAAAAAGGCAGAGAAAAAGGTGAAAACGTTGCCACCGGTGGTATTACCTTCCTTTAACTCGATTAATCCCACACAGAGTTGAATGACAAATCCTCCCAAAAGCCAGATTCCCAGCAGGGGGGTTGCGCTGTGGTCAACTTTACCGGTAAAAACCGCATAGAAAGTGAAACAGGCCATGGCCAGGGCAACCAGCCCGGCAGGGCCAGGATTGGCCCAATCGTGTCCTTTTGCCGACATTTACCTTCCTCCTCCGGGTAATTTGTGTTGGGGTACAAAGCAACAGAAATAATGTTCTAAATACCTTGCGATTTCTTTTTCTTAAAACTCTAATTTCACCTCCTCCCACGTTTCTGCAATAAAAATGCTACTGCCAGAGATTATTGCAATAATGATGGCAAAATTCTTTGCATTCAGATAAATGGTTATATTTTGACGGGAATGGCTTAAATAAAAACACAAGTGGCAGGGAGGGATTTAATGTTTTCCGGAAATGATGGCTATAGAACGGCACATGTCAAGTTTTATAAACACAACTGGAGTTTTTCAGAAACACCGGGGAAAGGTAAACTATAAGAAGTATATTTAAATTGAATACTTAAATTTGAAGGAGCCGATTCCAGTGCATGTTGTTCTGGTTGAACCCGAAATTCCTGCCAATACCGGTAACATTGCCCGTACCTGCGCAGCCACCGGTACCATCCTCCACCTGGTTCGTCCGCTGGGCTTTTCCACTGATGACAGGCATCTCAAAAGGGCCGGGTTGGACTACTGGTACCTGGTGGAGATACATTATCACGATTCTTTCGAAGAAGTTCGCCGCATATACCCCCGGAATCGCTTTTATTTTTTGACTACCCGCGGCATACGCTTTTATAATGAAGTAAAATATGGACCGGATGATTTTCTGGTGTTCGGTAAGGAAACCAGGGGATTGCCTGCTGATTTAATTTCTGCCAACCGGGAATTTACCCTGCGTATTCCCATGCGGGAAGGTTCTACCCGTTCTTTAAATCTGGCCAATTCTGTAGCCCTGGTCCTGTATGAGGCCTTGCGCCAGCAAGGATTTCCCGGCCTCAGGTAAACGGTGCTCCATTCGCGAAAATTATGTAATTTCTAAAAAATTTCTGAAGGATTTTATTTTCCCCGGAACGAATACTATTGTTTACACCTGGTTTAACGATTTGAAGAAGGGAGAAGCTTATGGATTTAACCATAGAAAGCCTTCAAGAAAGGCTGGAAACCCAGGGTTATATATGCGATCAAGATCTGGTGATCACCCTTTACCTGTCTTTAAAACTGGCCAAGCCCCTGCTGGTTGAGGGGGCTCCCGGCGTGGGAAAAACTGAGGTGGCCAAAGCCCTTGCTGGAGCTTTGAATACGGACTTAATCCGGCTGCAGTGTTACGAAGGGTTAGACGAAAACCGTGCCCTTTACGAGTGGAACTACCAGCGGCAGTTGCTGAAAATTGAAATTGCCCGGGGTACCTGTGAACCCTCTGCCCTGGAAAAGGATCTTTTTGATATGGAATACCTTCTGGAAAGGCCGCTTTTAAAAGCCATCCGGGCAGACAAGCGAGTTGTTTTATTAATTGACGAAATTGATAAAACCGACCCGGAATTTGAAGCCTTTCTATTTGAACTCCTGTCCGATTTTCAGGTATCCATACCGGAACTGGGTACTATCAAAGCCAGGCAGATACCGGCGGTAGTTTTAACCAGCAATGGTGAAAGAGAATTATCCGACGGGTTGAAGCGGCGGTGTATTTACCTGTACATTGATTATCCCACAGTGGAAAAGGAAGCACGCATTTTACAGGTTAAAGTACCCCAGGCCCGTAAGGAACTGGTGTACCAGGTGGTCCAGGCGGTGAATTTCATTCGCTCGCAGTTGAATTTAAAAAAGAAACCATCCATTGCTGAAACCCTGGACTGGACCCGTGCCCTGGTGGCCATGCATGCTGACGCCCTGACCCCCGAAATTGTTGGGCAGACTTTAAATCTGCTCCTGAAGAATCGTGATGATCAGGAGATGTTAAAGAGAGAGATAGGGTTAAGGGGGCTGGTGGAAAAAAGCCTGGGTACAAAGGGTGATGAAGGAACCTGCTGTCAGTGCATTCACCATCACCGTTAGCGGAGGGAACAGGATGGGTATCAATCCGGTTACCGGGGTGGCAGGCCGTGAAGAAAAGGGCGAGAACACCCTGCACCATAACCTGGCGCGCTTTACTCATATTTTGCGCCATCTGGGAATGCGGGTGAGTATGGCCGAGACACTGGATGCCTACCGTGCTTTAACGCTGGTTGACATAAAATCCAGGGAAAAGGTAAAAGCCGCCCTGCGAGCGGTGATGGTTAAAAAAGCTCCTGACCGCCAGATTTTTGACCTGGCTTTTGAGCGTTTCTTTGTTCCTCCGGAAGATAAAGAGCAACAATACCTGTTGAGAAGACAACAGGAAGAAATGGAGAGGCAACGCCTGGCAGAGGCCAGGGAAAAACTGGAGCAGGTTCTTTCTCCCTGGTCCATGGAAATTAAATTTAACCAGGAGGATATTCAAACTTTTGTACGGATGCCCCTTCAAGAACAAAAGCGTTTAACGGAATTTATCAGCCGGATGCGGGGTAATCCTGTGAATAACCCGGGAGAGCTGATCGCCCGGGTCATGCAGTCAGCACTTAATTACTGGCGCTATTACCTGCTGAAAACACAGGGGGAAGAAGCCAGGAGGCAGCTGGAGGCAGAGCTTACCGGGGAAACGGAATTGGATGATGTCATTTCCGGAGTAGCCGCCGATTTTTACCGGGACCCTGATGATCAGTTGCTTTACCAGGACATGCAACATATAGGCCTTGCTGAGGTGGAAAAGTATACCTTAACCCTGGAACGCTTGTCCAGGCAGCTGGCCAACCGGCTTTCCCGCCGTTACCGGCAGAGCAACCGCAGGCAAAAGCTGGATATGCGGAGGACGATACGTCGTAATATCGCCTACGGTGGTTCTCCTCTTAAATTATGTTACAGGTCCCGGCGACGGCATAAGCTCAGGTTAATACTGATTTGTGACGTATCTGCTTCCATGGCCCGTTACGCCCGGTTCATACTCCAGTTCATTTACGGTTTAAGTAATGCAGTACAATATATAGAAAGTTTTGTTTTTTCCGAAGACATGGAACGAATTACCCCTCATTTCCGGAAAAATGAGGATTTTGTGACGGTAATGACGGACCTTATAAATGCCAGCCAGCAGTGGGGGAAGACAACGGATTTTAATACAGCTTTAAAAACTTTTCATATTCAGTGGCACCACCTGCTGACTGCTGACACCCTGGTAATTATCGTTAGTGATACCAAGACCATTACCCCCCGGGAAGCAGCCCGTGAACTGGCTGCTTTACGGGAAAAAGTACGGGATATCCTGTGGTTAAATCCCGTCCCTGCCAGGCAATGGTCCAACCTGCCGGGTGTAGAAGTTTTTATGCCCCATGTACGTATGTTTGAGTGTTATTCCCTGCATCAGCTGGAGTCAATTCTGCACCAGCAGTTATTAAAGTAAGAACCGGTAGATTGAATTTGTTTATAGAACAGTTAAAAATTTATATTTATAATATAATCCCGGTTACAGGTGGGGGAGGTGCAGGATTTTGGCACTTAATAAAATTAATAAGCTGGAGAGGAGTTTTTTAGCTGATGAATTATCAATTTTTAATTCCGTATATAACCTGGTGGTTGCTGTAGATTATCAGGGGCGGGTGATTATTTTCAACCCCACCAGTGAACGGGTTTTCAATTATCCAGCCGAAAAAGCCCTGGGACGTCACATCAGGGAGGTTATTCCTTTTACCGGGCTCCCCAAGGTGCTGCAAACGGGAAAGCCGCACATCGGGCGTAAATTTGTAGTCGGTAATGCCCTTTACGTAGTTAACCGTACGCCTATTATTCGCAATAATACCATAGTTGGTGCCATTGGCGTGGCCCAGGAAATCACGGAATTACAACATCTTGCCCAGGAGCTCAAAGAGGTCAAAGAAATAAATGACTTATTGGAAAGTATCTTCCACAGCACCCGGGAGGGCTATCTCGCCATCACCAATGAGGGCCGTATATTAATGCTCAACCAGCCCATGGCTGAGCTGCTGGGCGTTAGCATCGATTCAGCTGTCGGACGGCATATTCGTGATATAGTCCACGATAAACGCCTGCCCCAAATTCTCTGGACCGGTAGATTCCAGTACGGGGAACTGGTTCGTATCCAGGGCAGGGAAACGGTGGTCATGCGTATGCCCCTTTATAACCAGGGCAGGCTGGTGGGTGCGGTGAGCAAAGTTATTTTTCAGGATGTGGAACAGCTGCTGGCCCTGGCAGAAAATATCAGTTCCCAGAGACGAACTTTCCCCTGCCATACCACAACGTTTGGCGACAGTCACAGCGTACGTTATACTGTGGATAGCTTGATTGGTAATAGTAAAGTTATTACCCGGCTCAGGGAAACCGTAAGCCGGGTGGCTCAAGGACCTTCTACTGTATTAATTCGTGGAGAAAGTGGCACGGGTAAAGAACTGGTGGCCCATGCCCTTCATGCCAATTCTCCCCGTCATAAAGGACCCTTTATTAAAGTTAACTGTGCGGCTGTACCTGAAAACCTTCTGGAATCGGAACTTTTTGGTTATCAGGAAGGCGCTTTTACTGGAGCCCGGAAAGGCGGGCAGGTCGGCAAGTTCGAACTGGCCAACGGGGGAACTATTTTCCTGGATGAGATTGGAGATATGCCCCTGCCCATGCAGGCCAAAATATTGCGTGTCCTGCAGGAGAAGGAGATAGAACGCCTGGGAGACAGCCGTCCCCGCCCCGTGGATGTGAGGGTGGTGGCAGCTACCAACCGCGATCTGGAGGAACTCATCAGGCAGGGACGCTTCCGGGAAGACCTTTACTACCGTTTGAACGTGGTTTCCATTTATATTCCACCCCTGCGGGAAAGGATTGATGATATTCCCCTGCTGGTTAATCATTTTATCCAAAAATTTAATTGTGAGTTTGGTGTTATTGTGCAGGATGTATCGCCGGAAGTTCTGGAGGTATTCTGCAATTACCACTGGCCGGGTAATGTACGGGAACTGGAAAACGTACTGGAGAGGGCCTTTAACCTCGTGGACGGAAATACTATAGAACTTAAACATTTGCCGCCTTACCTTCAGCAGGCAAGCCAGGGCAAAAAGAGAAACCTGTTCAACCACACGCTGGCTACATTATTGCGTGAAGTAGAAAAAGAGGCCCTCCTGGAGGCCCTGGCTGCAGCTGGCGGTAATAAAATGCAGGCAGCCAGGAATCTCGGTATATCCAGGGCCTGGTTATACAAAAAGATGAAACAGTACGGGATTAAATGAAAAACTGGAGAAGGAAATTCCTTTAAGTTGTCGAATTATATGGCTATAGTTCTGGCAGCTGCCATGAAAATGTATATTTGACAACGGGGAGCTCCTGTTAGGGGCTGAGAAAGGGCTAGTGAGCACCTGACCCGCTAAACCTGCTCGGGGTAATGCCCGCGAAGGGAAAAAGCCTGTTGGTATTCCTGTAATGGCGCATCCTTTCCGTGGGTGCGCTGTTTTATTTAATCGGGCTATATAATGGCAGATGAGACCAGGTTTAAGGAGTGTTGTGTTTATGATGCACCTTGAAGATGTGGTTATTTCCAAAGCTATAATTTCGAGATACCAGGAGGAATTGCTGGAAGCCCTGGAGTCTGATGTTGCGGTGGTGGGTGGAGGTCCCTCAGGGCTGGTGGCTGCTTATTACCTGGCCCGGGCCAACAAGAAAGTAGTTCTTTTTGAGCGTAAGCTGAGTATCGGTGGCGGCATGTGGGGTGGAGGAATGATGTTCAATCAGATTGTGATTCAGGATGAAGCTCTGCCCCTGCTCGAGGAATTTAAAATCTCTTACAGGGTATTTGAAGAAGGATATTATACGGCCAGTTCCGTAGAAGCAGTTGCCGCCCTGACCCTGGGTGCAGTACGGGCCGGTGCAAAAATCTTTAATTTAATTTCTGTAGAAGACATTATGGTAAGGGATAACCGCGTTGCCGGGCTGGTCGTTAACTGGACCCCTGTTGACCTGGGTCGCCTGCATGTGGATCCTCTGACGGTACAATCTTCCTATGTTATCGACTGCACCGGGCACGATGCTCAGGTGGCCGGCATGGTAGTTAAAAAAATGGGAGCGGTTTTAAAAACCACAACCGGTACGCTGGAAGGAGAGAAACCCATGTGGGCTGCACGTGGTGAAATGGCTACCGTTGCCAATACCCGTGAAATTTACCCCGGGCTGATAGTTGCAGGCATGGCAGCCAACGCGGTTTGCGGTGGCCACCGTATGGGACCCGTGTTTGGTGGAATGCTCCTGTCCGGACAGCGAGCGGCCAGGATTATTCTCGAGGGAGATAAAACTTGACATAAAAAAAGAAAAGGATATATATTAAAGCTATAAAAGTAGCTGTTATTAAATAGAGGGGGTGAGCTGTTGTGATTAAGCCCAGGCGTATGACCAAGCAAAAAAAGTTGATCCTGGAAATCCTGCGTAACACCAACACTCACCCCACAGCCGATTGGATTTATGAACAGGCCCGCAAGCAGATCCCGGACATCAGTCTGGGTACGATTTATCGCAATTTAAATAACCTCAAACAGGCTGGAGAAATTATGGAACTTAATTATGGCAGTACATTCAGCCGTTTCGATGGTAATCCTCAAAATCATTACCATTTTGTCTGTGATGGGTGCGGGCGTATTTTCGATCTTGATCTCCCACTGATGAATAATCTGGAGGAGAAAGTGAGCAGCCTTACGGGTATGCAGGTTACGCGCCACCGGCTGGAATTTTACGGGTATTGCCGTGAATGCCAGGCAAAGCAATCTGAAGAAGAAAAACAGCAGCCGGATGAGGTATAAACCGAAACCATCATGTCTGGCAACCAGAGGGGGGCCTGAGCGGGCTACCCCCTTTTTCTGTCTCTTTGGGGCAGGATTTATTATAAATTTAAACGAATGAAAAAGATAAAGCCAGGATTCAGGGGTGTTAAAAATATGTTCACACACCTGCATGTGCATACCGAATACAGCCTGCTGGATGGTGCTGCCCGGATAAAAGAAGTCGTGACGCGTGCCCGGGAGCTGGGCATGAGTTCCCTGGCCATTACAGATCATGGTGTCATGTTTGGGGTGGTCGATTTTTATAAGGCCTGCCAAGAACATGGGGTTAAGCCTATTCTGGGCTGTGAAGTTTATGTGGCACCCCGCACCATGAAGGATCGTACACCCAGGGTGGACGACCATCTCTACCACCTGGTGTTGCTGGCCGAAAACCAGGACGGATACCGCAACCTTCTGCAAGTGGTGTCCCTGGCTTTTACGGAAGGGTTTTATTATAAGCCAAGGATAGATAAAGATACACTGTCCCGTTACAGCAAGGGATTAATAGCTTTAAGTGGATGCCTTGCCGGTGAGGTTACTGAAAACCTCCTGGCCGGAAAAAAAGAAAAAGCTGTAGAAGCCGCTGCCACTTACCAGGATATTTTCGGGCGCGGAAACTTCTTTTTAGAGTTGCAGGATCACGGTCTTCCTGAACAGCGCAGGGTCAACCAGGAACTGCTTCGCCTGCACAGGGAAATGAATATACCTCTGGTAGTAACCAATGACGTGCATTATGTGAAAAAAGAGCACGCTGAAATGCAGGACATCCTGCTCTGTATTCAAACTGGCAAAAGTGTGGACGATCCCGGCAGGATGAAGTTTGACTCCCAGGAGCTGTATTTGAAAAGTGAAGAAGAAATGGCCTTTTTATTTGGAGAGCTGAAAGAGGCCATGGAAAATACCAATTTTATTGCTGAACGCTGCAATGTAGAGCTGAGTTTCGGACAGATACACCTGCCCTATTACGAAGTTCCCCCGGGTCATACTGTGGACAGTTACCTGGAACAGCTCTGCTGGGAGGGAGTACGCCGCCGTTATGGGGAAGTCACCGAACCCGTAAAACAGCGCCTGGAATACGAACTGAAAGTTATCCGGCAGATGGGCTATTCCGCCTATTTTCTTATTGTATGGGATTTTATTCATTATGCCCGGCAGAACGGTATTCCGGTGGGTCCGGGCCGGGGTTCTGCAGCCGGCAGCCTGGTAGCCTATGTGCTGGGAATTACCAACCTCGATCCCTTAAAATATGGCCTGCTTTTTGAACGTTTTTTAAACCCGGAACGCGTTTCCATGCCTGACGTGGATGTTGACTTATGTTTTGAACGCAGGGGAGAAGTAATTAATTACCTGATCAGGAAATATGGGGCTGATAAAGTAGCTCAAATAGCCACCTTTGGTACCATGGCCGCCCGGGCAGCCATCAGGGACGTTGGCCGTGCACTGAACATGCCCTATGGAGAAGTTGATAAAATAGCCAAACTGGTACCTGCAGAGCTACACATAACCATCGAGCGGGCCTTAAATGAATCCAGCGAGCTGAAGGAACTCTACGACCGGGATCCACAGGTAAAAAAACTTATTGATACTGCTGCCCTTCTTGAAGGTATGCCCAGGCATGCTTCCACCCATGCCGCCGGAGTGGTAATTACCAGGGAACCATTAATTCATTACCTGCCCCTTTATAAAGCAGCCGACGGTCCGTTAACCACACAATTTGCCAAAGACCAGGTTGAAGAATTGGGCCTGCTGAAAATGGATCTCCTGGGTTTGCGGACCCTTACCGTTATTGCCGATACTATAAGGCTTATCCGGGAAAGCGGTGGACCGGAAATTAATATTGATGAAATACCTCTGGATGACCCGAAAACTTTCGCTCTCCTGTGCAGGGGTGAAGGGAGCGGTGTTTTTCAGCTGGAATCCAGCGGTATGCGGGCCCTGTTAAAAGAACTGCGCCCGGAAGTCTTTGAAGATATTGTGGCCCTGGTAGCCCTCTACCGGCCCGGCCCTTTAGGCAGCGGCATGGTAGAGGATTTCATCAAAAGTAAACATGGAGAAAAGAAAGTTACTTACCTGGACCCCAGGCTGGAACCCATACTGAAAGATACTTACGGGGTTATTCTCTATCAAGAACAGGTTATGCGTATAGCCAGCGACCTGGCAGGCTTTACCCTGGGTGAAGCCGATCTTTTACGCAGGGCTATGGGTAAAAAGAAACCGGAGATTATTGCCGGATTGAGGAACCAGTTTATTGAGGGAGCCGTAAAAAACGGTGTTGATCCCCAGATTGCAGGGCAAATTTTTGATCTAATGGAATATTTTGCTGGCTATGGTTTTAATAAAAGCCATAGCGCTGCTTATGCCCTGGTAGCCTACCAGACTGCTTACCTGAAGGCTAATTATCCGGCCCAGTATATGGCGGCACTGTTGACCTCGGTGCGGGATAACACGGATAAAGTGGCGGCTTATGTAGAGGAATGCCGGCGCATGGGGCTGGAGGTGCTGCCCCCGGATGTTAATGAAAGCCGGGAAAGCTTCACTGTTATCGAAGGTAAAATCCGTTTCGGACTGGCAGCCATTAAAAACGTGGGCGAGGGAGCTGTACAGGCTATTATTAAATCCCGGGAAGAAAAGGGACCTTTTAAAAGCTTTGCCGATTTCTGCCGGCGCCTGGATACACGGGTCATCAACCGGCGGGTACTGGAAAATCTTATTAAAAGCGGTGCTCTAGATTCCCTGGGCCACCACCGGGCACAGTTGATGGCAGGTATTGAGCTGGGGCTTTCTCTGGCCCAGCAATCACAGCAGCAACGGCAGAACGGGCAGTTAACTTTTGAGCAGTTCTGGCAGGAAACAGAAGAAGAGCTTCCCCTTCCCCGGGTACAAAAATACTCCCGTGCTGAAATGCTGGCCCTGGAAAAGGAAGCTCTGGGACTTTATATTAGTGGCCACCCGCTGGAAGAATACCGCCAGGCGCTGGTGGAAGAAACTACGGCCACGGTGGCAGAACTTAAAGAAGGTGAACCTGCCGGGGTTACGGTTGGCGGCATGCTTACAGCCTTAAAACGCATCAATACCCGACGGGGAGAACCGATGGCTTTTGGTACTCTGGAGGATCTTACCGGAAATATAGAAGTGGTCTTCTTCCCGCGTGTCTACCAGCAGTACGCCAAACTCATCAGCCCCGATAAGGTTTTGTTGATTAAGGGTCAACTGAGTTCTAACGGTGAGGCGCTGAAAATCATTGCCGAGGAAGTTTTACCGCTTCAGAAAAAATCCGGGTCGAGCCTGTATTTACAGTTCAGGGAAACCACACCCCAGCTGATTAAGCGGGTGCAGATGATCCTGCGCAGCTACCCGGGTTCCGCACCGGTTTACCTGTACTTCCCCCTGGAAAAAAAGCTGGCCAGGGCATCACAGAACTACTGGACTGACCTGTCATCACCTGTGGTCACTGAACTGGCCGCCCTGTTGGGCCCGGAGAACGTGAGAGTAAAGGAAACGCCTGGCAGGTAGCTTGTCAAAGCTCCGGCGGTATGCTATGATGTAACTGCTGAAAGCGGCATTTTGCCTGAAAAGGAGGTACCTCCATGCCTGAAAGCTGGGAAATTAACGCCGATTATGTAGCAGTAAAAGCACTGGAGAACGGGGTAACTATTATTGGCCTTACCCGTGGCAAGGATACCCGTTTTCACCATTCAGAGAAGCTGGATAAGGGCGAAATCATGATTGCCCAGTTTACTGAACATACTTCGGCGATTAAAATCCGCGGCAAGGTCGAATTGCTAACCAAGTATGGTGTTATGCGCAATGATGATTTGCTTTAAAGCTAAAAACAGTATCCAGGGTTATTACTCTGGATATACTTATTGTTATAGTTAATTTTAAAAAATAAAACCGGGCCCCGGGGGTGGGAACCTTGTGGACGGTAGTGTATATTGCTCCAAATAAAAAAGAAGCAACCAGGATTAAAGAAATTCTTACCAGTGAAGGTATACTGGTAAAACTGCGGGAACTTTCGCCATCCCATTGTGGGTGTAATTGTTCGGTGGAAATCCTGGTACCGGAAGCCGAAGTTGATGAAGCACTGGAAGTAATAAATTCAATTTAAAAAATAACAGGGGAGTCGAGATGCTGGATATTTTTAAAAAGCAGCGGCAGCGTTATGCAACGGTTAATCCCGTAACCCGGGATATACCCGATGGCCTGTGGGTTAAATGTCCCCGCTGTCATGAAATCCAGTATTCAGGGGAGCTGGCAAAGCAATTAAAAGTCTGTGCCAGGTGTGGCTACCACTTTCGCCTCTCCGCCCGGGAAAGATTGAAAATTACCATTGATGAAGGTACCTTTATTGAATGGGACGGGGATATGGGGCCGGTAAATCCTTTCCAAAACCCTGAATACGGTGAAAAACTGGCCAGGGCACAACAGGAGAGCGGGCTGAAAGAAGCAGTAGTAACCGGGGAGGGTGATATTGCCGGGCATCGCGTGGCTATAGCTGTAATGGATACCCGCTTTATGATGGCCAGTATGGGTACGGTGGTGGGGGAAAAGATTACCCGGGCCATTGAACGCGCCCGGGAAAAGCGACTGCCCCTTATCATTTTTTCAGCATCCGGTGGTGCACGCATGCAGGAGGGAATTCTCTCGTTAATGCAGATGACCAGAACATGCGCGGCACTATCCTTTTTTTCCTCTGCAGGATTGCTGTATATATCCGTACTAACTGACCCGACAACGGGAGGGGTTAGCGCCAGCTTTGCCTTTGCCGGGGATATCATACTGGCTGAACCGGGGGCGCTGATTGGGTTTGCGGGCCCCAGGGTAATTGAACAAACAATCCGCCAGAAATTGCCCGAGGGATTTCAAAGTGCAGAATTCCTGCGGCAGCATGGTTTCGTTGATGCGGTTATTCCCCGGGCGCAATTGAAAAAAACTCTGGCCCAGATTTTAGATTTACACCGGAGCGATTAAGATGGTTTACGATTTTGAACGTCCCATAGTTGAACTGGAAGAAAAAATAGCAGAGCTTCAGCGCTTTGCCGGTGAAAAAGGCATTGACCTGAGTAAAGAAATTGAGAATCTGAAAAAAAAATCTAAAGAGTTGAAAGAGGCCATTTTCAGTCAGCTTTCCCCCTGGCAAAAGGTGCTTATTGCCCGCCATCCAGGGCGCCCCAACACTCTGGATTATATCAAGCTGCTGTGTACCGATTTTATTGAATTTCACGGGGACAGGTACTTCGGCGATGATCCGGCCATAGTAGGAGGTATAGCCCGGTTTCGTGGAAGAGCGGTAACTGTAATTGGTCATATGAAAGGTCATGATACGAAGGAAAACCTGGCCCGCAATTTCGGCATGGCTCACCCCGAAGGTTACCGTAAAGCCCTGCGGCTTATGCGACAGGCAGAAAAATTCAAGCGCCCTGTGCTGGCTTTTATCGATACCCCGGGCGCTTATCCCGGTATGGGAGCGGAAGAAAGGGGACAGGCTCATGCCATATCCTGCTGTATTACCGGTATGCTCACCCTGCGCGTGCCGGTGATCTCGGTGATTCTTGGAGAAGGAGGCAGTGGCGGAGCCCTGGCTCTGGCTTCAGGTGACCGGATCCTGATGCAGGAATATGCTGTTTTTTCCGTTATTTCCCCGGAAGCTTATGCATCTATTTTGTGGAAAGATGCAACCCGCTGCCAGGATGCTGCCGGAATTATGAAAATTACCGCCCAGGAACTTTATGCTTACCAGCTTATAGATGGGGTTATTCCAGAACCCCTGGGTGGTGCTCACCGGGATAAAAATGAAGCTGCCCGGCTGGTTGGTGAAGCTATTGCCCATCATCTGGAAGAGCTGGTGGGATACTCGGTGGAGGAGCTTTTAAGAAGGCGTTTTGAACGATTCAGGCGTATTGGTCCTGAATATTTACCTGGCAATGACGTAACTTAATAATGATACTTCACCCGATAAGCCAGGGAGGAATTTTATTTGCAAAGAATAGGCATTTTGACCAGCGGCGGTGATTCGCCGGGAATGAATGCGGCCATCCGGGCGGTGGTCCGCAAAGCAATTTATCACGGGCTGGAAGTAATCGGTATTAAAAGGGGTTTTAACGGTTTCATTGAGGGCGATATGGAACCCATGCGGCTGGGATCGGTAGCCGATATCATTCACCGGGGAGGAACTATTTTACATACCGCCCGTTCCGAGCAATTTAAAACACCCGCGGGTCGAGCTAAGGCATGGGAAAATGTTGAGCGCTTTGGTCTGGAGGGTTTGGTGGTCATTGGTGGTGATGGATCCTTTACAGGAGCAAGTATTTTCCACCGGGAGTACGGGCTCCCGGTAGTAGCCATTCCTGGAACCATTGATAACGATATCAGCGGTACGGATTACTCTATAGGTTTTGATACTGCCGTAAATACTGCGGTTGATGCCATTAACAAAATCCGCGATACGGCCACATCCCATGAACGTACCTTTATTGTGGAAGTTATGGGACGTGATACCGGTTTTCTGGCCATTGCCGCCGGCCTGGCCGGGGGAGCCGAATCCATTCTCATCCCCGAGTATCCTTTCAGCATCGAGGAAATTTGTCACAAATTGTACAAAGGTTACCGGCGAGGAAAACTGCACAGCATTATTGTCGTAGCTGAAGGAGCTGGCAGCGGTCTGGAGATAGGTAAACAGATTAAAGAACGTACCGGTTTTGATACCAAAGTCACCATTCTGGGCCACCTGCAGCGGGGGGGGACCCCTACTGCTTTTGACCGGATTCTGGCCAGCCAGCTAGGTGCCCGGGCTGTGGAATTACTCATGCAGGGGGCGACCTGTAAAATGGTCGGTATGGCCGCAGGGAAAATTGTGGAAACCGATTTGGACCGGGTGCTGGGCCAGAGAAAAACCGTTGACCTGGATGTTTACCGGCTGGCAGGCATTTTAGCCATTTAAGGAGGAACAGCCCTTGAGAAAAACCAAAATTATTTGTACCATCGGTCCGGCCTGCGAACAGGTTGAAACCCTCATGGAAATGATGAGGGCAGGCATGAATATTGCCCGGCTTAATTTCTCCCACGGGACCCACGAGGACCATGCCCGGCGCATCGCCAACATACGGGAAGCTGCCGGCAGAGTGGGTAAGAATATCGCCATTTTGCTGGATACAAAGGGACCAGAAATTCGCCTCGGCTACCTTGAAAAGGAACCCGTAGTGCTAAAGGCCGGGCAGCGGGTAATTCTTACCACCGAGGATGTGAAAGGAACTCCGGAGCGATTGCCTGTCAACTACCCTGGATTACCCCGTGATCTGGTTCCGGGAAATACCGTTTTGATTGCCGATGGTTTAATAGAATTACGGGTAACTGGAGTCAATGACCACGAAGTGGAGTGTGAAGTGGTTCATGGGGGTGAGTTGACCAGCCAGAAGGGCGTGAACCTTCCTGGAGTTCCGGTAAACCTGCCTGCCATTACCGAACAGGATATCCGCGATATCAAATTCGGCATTGAGCAGGAAGTGGACTTTATTGCCGCTTCTTTTATCCGCCGGGCTCAAGATGTACTGGCCATCCGCCGTATCCTTGAGGAACAGGGGGCGGATGTGGATGTTATTGCCAAAATAGAAACCAGGGAAGGCGTGGAAAACCTGGACGAGATTATAAGGGTGGCCGATGGTATTATGGTAGCCCGGGGCGATCTGGGAGTTGGCCTTCCTGTGGAGGAAGTACCGCTAATACAAAAAGCCATAATTGAAAAATGTAACCTGGCCGGGAAACCGGTTATTACTGCCACCCAGATGCTCGAATCCATGATCCACAATCCCCGCCCCACCCGGGCAGAAGCCAGCGATGTGGCCAACGCCATTCTGGATGGTACCGATGCCATTATGCTCTCGGGAGAAACAGCTGCAGGGCATTATCCAGTAGAAGCGGTAAAAACAATGGCCCGCATTGCCAGCCGGGTGGAACAATCCCTGCCCTATGAAGATATTCTTCAAAGGCGGGCCCGGGCGCTGGCTCACACTGTTACCGATGCCATCAGTCATGCCACCTGTACCACTGCCCAGGATCTGGGAGCCGCTGCTATTATTACTTCCACAGAAACGGGCTATACGGCTAAAATGGTAAGCAAATACCGCCCCCGCTCACCAATCATAGCCGTGACGCCGGTAGCCCGGGTATTGCGCAAGCTGGCTCTGGTCTGGGGCGTGCAACCCCTGCTGGTAGGACGTACCCAGGATACCGACAGCATGATTGCATCAGCCATTGAAGCATCCCTGGCGGCAAATCTCATTAAACCGGGGGACCTGGTGGTTATTACCGCCGGTGTTCCTGCAGGTGTCCACGGTACCACCAACCTGTTAAAGGTACATACCGTTGGCGATATCCTGGCCCGGGGTCAGGGTATCGGTACACGGGCGGTAACCGGGCGTGTGCGCATCTGCCGCACTTTAAAAGATGCCCTGGAAAAGGTTGAACCGGGTGATATTCTGGTTACTCCCTTTACAGATAAGGATTTTGTTCCGGCCATAGAAAAGGCGGCTGCCCTGATTACCGAAACAGGTGGCCTGACTTCCCATGGGGCCATTGTCGGCATGGAATTTGGTATTCCGGTAATTGTAGGGGTAGATGCGGCTACCTCCATCCTTACTGATGGAGAAACGGTAACGGTGGATGGTCAACGCGGTCTGGTATACCGGGGTACTGCCAGGGTGTTATGAGTTATCAGGTCCGTTTAGATGATGCGCAGGGCAAATCTGGGGCTGCTCTGCCTACTATATAACGCACCCTTTTCGGGAATGTTAAAGCCCGGGAGGGTGAATTTAATGAAAGACTGGGTCCTGGATTATCTGGGCGCTCTGGGGGCAGGCGGGTTGTTCCTGGGGTTAATTGTGGAAGCACTGGGTATTCCCTTTCCCGGAGGCCTGATGACTCTCCTGGCCGGTATTCTGGTAAACCAGGGCAAGCTTGACCTTTTTCATATACTGGCAGCGGCCGTACTGGGTTTTAACGTGGGTGCCACGGTGGCTTACACCATTGGCCGTTGTATTGGTGAGCCCTTTTTTCTCCGGTATGGTAAGTATTTGCTGGTTACCCCGGATAAATTTGATCAGGCGCGCAACTGGGTATATCGTTCGGCGCCTGCTTTCATCATTTTCGGTCGCTTTGTACCCATGATCAGCAATCTAACTCCCTACCTGGCCGGTATCAGCCGCTTACCTTTTCTGCAATTTTTATTTTACAACTTCCTCTTTGCTTTGAGCTGGGTTTCGTTTAACCTGGGCATCGGTATCTTCTTTGGACACCACTGGGAATCAATATTTTCTCTAATCCAATCCCGACTACCTCTACTGGCCGCAGGAGCTCTGGTTATCTGCCTGCTTTATATCATTATCAAACAAAAGATCAAACAAAAGGCACCGCGCAAAATATAAAAAATTTATTACATGCTGCCATAGGAAAAATCTTAGTTTTCGTCGAAATTAAAATTTTATAGATCAAAAGTATTCAGTAATAATAAAGGATGTAAGATATGCGCAAAGTCCCTACAGCTTTACTGCGTCCGGGTTCAAGGGTCGGCCGGGCAGTTTATAATGCATCGGGGCAGGTATTGCTCCAGGCGGGAACTATACTTACCGAGAGATTTATTGCCAGGTTAAAAATGCTGGGCATTCCGGCTGTATACATAGATGATTTTCCAGGTGTGGAAGTTGAGGACGTTATTTCCGAAGAGACGCGGGCTCAGGCCATAGCCAAAGTCAAGGCCCTGCTCCTTTCCAAGACTCAACAGAGCACCGGTCCGAGCCGGGCGTTAATTGGTGTAAAGGATATGATCAGCACCGTAAACGAGATCATTGACGAATTGCTCAGCCGGCGCTCATTGATGGTCAACCTGGTGGATATCCGGAGCCTTGATGAGTATACATTCGGTCATTCGGTTAACGTCTGTGTCCTGGCAGTAATTACGGGCATAACCCTCGGCTACAGCCGCACCAAGCTGTTTCACCTTGGCATGGCGGCTTTGCTGCACGACATTGGCAAAACGCGCATTCCCCTTGAAATTTTAAACAAACCCGGGCCACTGACCAGTGAAGAATTCCAGCTCATCAAAAAACACTGTATTTACGGTGCCGAAATCCTGCAGCAGGACCCCGGAGCCAACCTCCTGTGCCAGATCGTAGCCATGCAGCACCATGAACGCCATAACGGTCAGGGTTATCCCCTGGGGCTCAAGGGGGCGGAAATTCATGAATTTGCCCAGATTACCGGCCTTGTAGATATGTATGACGCTCTGACTGCTGACCGGGTTTACCGTCCGGCCTATCCAGTACATGAAGTTTATGAAATGATTGCCGGCTCCGGTAATTATCTATTTGATTTTGATATCGTACAGGCTTTTCTGAGTAATGTAGCTGCCTATCCAGCGGGCAGCCTGGTGCGGTTATCCAGCGGTGAAATTGGTGTGGTACTGGAAACCGAGCGGGGTTTTTCCCTATATCCCCGCGTTCTGGTTTTATTTTCTCCTTCCAGGCAGCCTCTGGCCAGACCTTACGAAATAAAGCTGGCCGAACAACGCCAGCTTACGATAGTAGAAGTGATTCAGGATTACTGGGAGGCGTTTCCTGAAGCTGTTAAGAGTATGAGTTAACGTAAATCTTTCGGCGGGCAGCGAACGCTCAGGGTCACAGCAGGGAAGAGGGAGGAAAGGGAGAATTAATAAAATATTAATTCAAAAAATTCAATAATAATACGCAAGATTAAAACTTCGTGCAAAATTAATCCCGTTTTCCGGTTAATCCGCTAAGGGGGGAGCGCGTTATGTCACTGCGTTCAGTTTTTTACGAGCCACTTACTCCATTAAGTTTTCTAAGGCGCAATGCCCTTGTTTACCGGAATAAAACAGCGGTGATTTATAATGAAAGGCGATATACCTACAGTGAATTTTGCCGCCGCATTAACCGCCTGGCCAGTGCGTTAAAAAAGGCCGGTATTAAAAGGGGAGATAAAGTAGCCTTTTTATGTCCCAATATTCCACCCATGCTGGAAGCCCATTTTGGGGTCCCTATGCTGGGGGCAGCCCTGGTTAACATAAATACACAGCTATCTCCCCGGGAAATCGGCTACATTATCAATCATTCCGATAGCAAGGCTCTTTTTGTAGATAATGAATATGCACCTCTAATTGCCGCTATCCTTAAAGAGCTGTCCGGTATCAGATTATTTGTTAATATCTGTGATGCCAGCAGTCATCGTCCCCTGGACGGGCCCGAGTACGAAGAATTCCTGGCCACTGGCTCCCCGGAACCTTTTCCCAATGCCATTGAGGATGAAATGGAGGTCATTGCCATTAACTACACCAGCGGTCCTGCTGGCCTACCCCGGGGTGCTATGTACCACCACCGGGGGGCATACTTGACTGCCCTCGGGGAAGCTTTGGAACACAAAATGAGTTCCGATTCAGTATACCTGTGGACATTGCCCATGTTCCAGTGTAACGGTTGGTGTTTTACCTGGAGTGTTACGGCAGTGGGTGGGACCCACATATGCCTGCGCCGGGCAGATCCCGGTAACATATACCACATTATTGAAAGGGAGGGGGTCACTCATCTTTGTGTCACCCCGGTATTGATGTACTCCCTGGCCGGTTATCTCAAGGGAAAAGATTATAAATTAAAAAAGGCAGATCTCAACATCATAGCCAGAGCTCCTTTGCCTCCATCTGCTATAAAAAGTTTAGAGGAAATTGGAGCGAAGGTAACCACTATCTACGGGCTGGCGGAAGTATACGGTCATCATTCCATTTCTCAATGGTTAGCATCCTGGGAACAACCGGGTGCAAGTGAAAAAGCGGTTAATGTTCACCAGGGAGTAGCCTGCATCCATTCCGGTTTTGTGCGTGTCGTTGAACCCGGACAGATGATCGATGTACCTGCTGATGGAAAGACGATGGGAGAGTTAATTATGCGCGGCAATAACGTCATGCTGGGTTACTATAAGCAACCGGAAGAAACCCAGAAAGCCTTCCGCGGCGGCTGGTTTCATAGTGGAGACCTGGCTGTGATGCATCCCAATGGCTTTATTGAAATAAAAGATCGCTTGAAGGACATCATAGTCAGTGGCGGTGAAAATATTTCCACGGTGGAAGTGGAGAACTGCATTTATGAGCATCCGGATGTACTGGAGGTAGCCGTCATAGGCGTTCCTGACCCCGAGTGGGGAGAAGTACCCAAGGCTTTTATCGTTCCCAAACCGGGTAGCAACCTGACTGCTGAGGAAATCTTAAACTTCTGCCGGGAACGCATTGCCCATTTTAAGTTGCCCAGGGTTATCGAATTTGGCGAGTTACCTCGAACTCCCACTGGCAAAATTATGAAGAACCGGTTAAGGGAAAAAGAATATCAAAACCGCCTTTTAAGCACGTATAATTCAGGATGGTACCAGCTTCAGGCGGCCCCACGCGGCCATTCTGTCCCGGCAAATAACCAGAGCTCCGGTAACCCCAGGGATGCTGGCTGCAAAATTTACCGCCTGTTCGACCATACCTGGATCTTTAACCAGGTTTCCTGCTGCCGTGGCTACAGCATCAGCGAGAGCCGGGCTGGGAGAAAGGATAACTACCGCATCGGCAATACCATAACTCAAAGAGTGCCCTACCGTTCCAGAGGAAGTGCATATACCCAGGGGCGTATCCGGAGGGCGTACTTCTAACGCCAGGCGGTGAGAGAAAGGTGAATCTCCGGCGTAAATGCCAATCCGCCGGAGCCGGGTACTGCGCAGGTAAATGTCCCCTCCGTTTTCTACTATAACATCGCGGCTGAAGCGAGTTAGAACTCTGCCCACTCTTCCAGCAATGGCTCCTGCCACAGCGGCCATAGGACCAACGCCGGCTATCCTGGCCGCTTCAGCCATTTCCTTTACAATAGGAGGGGCATCGGGCAATATATCATAAGGACTGTGAGCTTTAAGGAATGCCGGGTCCCTCTTTATGTATTCTTCCAGGGGAACCCGGCATTGCCGTACTATTTGCGTTACCTTTTCCACCAGTTCGGGAGAAAAGCGCTCCCTGCGCACCCCTATATCCAGATCCGTTTCTCCTACCACCACCTGAAAATAGATCAGGTCTTCCTGCCGGTGGCGATAGCGATAGGTGCGTTCCAAGTACACCTTTACCTCCCTCAAAAAGGTAGCAGCGCAATAACCTGTTCTTTACTTACTCTCCTTAAGCCTTAAAGTTTAACTTCCATGGCCCTGACCGGACAGGCTTTCACGCAGAGCTGGCAGACCACACAGCTATCTCCATCAAAAACTACTTCCATTTCCGGCCTTCGCAGGTGCAGGGCACCGGTGGGGCAGATGGCGGTACAGGCACCGCACATGGTGCAGCGCTGTTCATTACGCACCACCTCATGGGTCAGTGCCTGAACAGTTACACCTTGTTCCCGTAGATAATTCAGACCCTGCTCATAATTGTCCCCACTTAACTCCAGAACCATAATACCTTCCTTCTGAGGGTTAACATTGGCTTTTAAGATATTCATTACCAGATCGTAGTCCTTAACCAGCCGGTAAATGATGGGCTTATCGGAGATCTCGGGACCGAAGCGTAAAACTATTTTCCTGGGCGACATGGCTTTTATCCTCCTCAATATTTAGCCTTTCAAAACCTTTCCCGTCAAACCATCGGCAGGAGAAGGTAGTAATTGTACGGGTTCGGCAAGATAAAATTCTCCATTTTGAATCCATTTCTTTAAAATACCGGCTATTTCCCGGGCCCGTGGATAACTTGATAACGGTGCTGTAGGTACTTCCTTGCCCTGCACTACAATCTTCCCCGACTTGAGCTGGGCATAACTGACATAACCCAGATTACCCGGCTTCCGGTTGGGATAAGCCTCGCCGTAATCAACAATGGGGGCATATAATTCAGCATCGGATGCAGCAGCATAACGGGCAATTTCCTCGTTTAAAATCGGGATGGGCACGCCAATTCCCACGCTTAAAGTAGCTCCGTAGCCCAGGTAACTGGTGCCCATGAGCCAGCGTGGGCTCATCTGCTTTAGATCCCCGATAACCGCCAGGGTGCCACCGGCAGGTCCCAGTTCTCTGCCGCTGTCGGGATCAGTCTGTATGGCCGGGAAGTGCTGGGTGCCGTGCCAGGCCACATATCCAATCCCGCCACCCAGGAAAATACGTGTACCAATTCCAATAGTTTTAAAATGAGGATCTTTGAGTAAAGGGCTTAACTGGCCGGATGTGGAATAGTGAGCGTTGCCCAAATTGGGTTTTAAAATCCCCATATAAGTATATATGGTGCGGTTGGACAGGTTCACTGCACAATTATAATTTTGATAGGCATTACGGGGATTAAATAAAATAGCTTCATTAATATCATGAATGGTAATGGTGGTTTCAATCTCCCGCCGGGGGTAACAGTCGGTGCCGTAACCTATTGCTTTTAAGCGTACAGGCCTCCCTGCTACCAGATCTTCAATCACATGGCCGCCACCATAGCGAAATTCTCCCGGATGATTACTGTTAAGGGGATCATCTTCAGGGAGTTCAGTAGCTCCAATATAAGCATCCACTGCTGCAATGCCCGTATAGGCCGGTACGTTGTTGAGCCAGACCCGGTACATCTTGATACGCGGGGCCGGGTGGCCAAAATTAAGAAAAGCGCCGGAGGAGCACATGGGTGCAAAGGTGCCGGTGGTTACCACATCCACTTCCTGCGATGCTCTGGTTAGCCCCTTCTCCCGGACAATGTCAATGAATTCTTCTGCTGTTACTACCACCGCCTTACCACTTTTTATGCGGGCATTGATTTCCTGATAAGTTTTTTCGCTCATTCCACCTCATCCCTTTCTTGTGTGCTCTACTCCAGACGTTAGAAGGCCTCTTCTAAACAGAAGAGGCCTTCATAAATACGAACCCTCTTATCTGTCAGAAGATAAACTTCTGCAGGAATTGGCACCATTCCCTCGGCCAAGGTAAATACCGCTGGCGGCCTGGCGGTTTACCTTCACCCAGGGCGGTTGCCGGGTTTCATTGGGCCAGTCCCTCCACCACTCTGGATAAGAGCACGCTCTATTTATTTTTTATTTTTAACTGATAGATATTCTAACAACTACCCAGGAAAAAGTCAACGATTTTTAATTCTTGAATTTTTTAACGTCCGGCTTCACAGGCGAAGTACTGGGTTAAACGACTGAGAGCTCGTTTCTCTATACGGGAAACGTAAGAACGGGATATTCCCAGGCGCCGGGCGATTTCCCTCTGGGTACGGCGGGCACCGTCTTTCAAGCCGAAGCGCAGAACCAGCACCTTACGTTCCTGGGGCGATAATTGCTCGAGTTGTTTCCAGAGACGATCCTGTTCCATCTGTCCGGCTACGATATCGCTTACAATTTCCGGATCGGTTCCCAGCACATCTATAAAGCTAATCTCGTTACCTTCTTTATCAACGCCGATGGGATCATAAAGGGAGAGCTCCGTCCGAATTCTCTTGCGGGCCCGTAAATGCATGAGAATCTCATTTTCAATGCAGCGGGAAGCATAAGTAGCCAGGCGCGTAGATTTTTCTGGATTGTAAGTATCTACGGCCTTAATTAAACCAATGGTACCAATAGAAATCAGGTCGTCAAAGTCTTCACCCGTATGATCAAACTTTTTAATAATATGGGCTACCAGCCGCAGGTTGCGCTCGATCAACACCTGCCTGGCTGATTCATCCCCGCTTAACATTTTTCCTACATACAGGGCTTCCTCCTCTTCACTTAACGGTTTGGGAAAACTATTCCCGGCTATGTGGCAGACAAGGATCACCAGACCGTTAATTAACGACAAAACTGCCACTGCCATCAGACCAGGCCCCATGGTATCCCTCCCCCAAAAAAGTAGGCAATATATTTTATGGGGGCAATCAAGAAAAGGTTCCTGGTCTTGAGTTCACTCTCCCGGGTAAAAAAAAGCGGGTAGGCCCGCTCTTTTAAATTTTGTCACGATATCTACAGAGTCACTCCCTGTTTGAAAATGGCAATCTCCCGGAAATCGTTAATTTCGTTCCTGGTCTTGAGTCCGGAGGCCACTTCCAGGATGTACTGCCACAGCTCCCGGGCCAGTTCTGGCAGGGTTGCGCCGGACAACAGGCGGCCGGCATCAAAGTCAATCCAGTTTCTTTTACGGTTGAACAGGATTGAATTGGAAGAAATTTTAACCGTAGGCACAGGACACAACCTAGGGTTTAATACTCTAATGGCCTGGACGCCAGTTATTTCTCTAACACGTATACACCTTCTTTTCCCGGGAATTACTAAAAAAAATGTTACCGGAAGGAAGAAAAATGGCTAAAAGGGAAAGATTTCAGCTCAATGGCCGGGTCAGCGTGCACGATTCGGTCCAGGAAATGTACGAACATATTCGCCGGGACGGTCTGACCAACGTGTGGGACCGCTTTGAACCCCAGGAGAAAATTCGCTGTAATTTTTGCCTGGGCGGGGTGAGCTGCCAGCTTTGCACCAACGGCCCCTGCCGTATTTCGGATAATGTGGGGGCCGTCCTGGGGGTATGCGGTATCGACCGTAACGCCAAGGCCATGCGGGACATGCTTTTGCGCAACGTGATGGGTACGGCCACCTACACCCACCACGCTTACGAAGCCTTTCGCACCCTAAAAGCTACGGCGCAGGGAAAAACGCCTTTTACCATGGCGTGGTGGCCCTGGTCAACTGCACCACTATTTCCACCGGTCCCCACGATTACATGACCGTAGGGTTGGCCAAAGAATTGATCCGGCGTAATATCCTGATCGTCAGCGGGGGTTGCGGTAATCACGCCCTGGAAGTAGCCGGCCTGGCCAACCTGGAAGCGGCGGAACAGGCCGGTGAGGGATTACGGGAAATCTGTCGGTCTTTGAATATCCCACCGGTGCTCAGCTTCGGTACCTGTACCGACACGGGGCGCATCTCCATGCTGGTTACTGCCGTGGCCAATCACCTGGGAGTTGATACCAGTGCCCTGCCCGTAGCCGTTACCGCCCCGCAATACCTGGAACAAAAAGCCACCATTGACGGTCTTTTTGCCCTGGCCTTTGGATTATATACCCATCTTTCACCAACTCCTCCGGTAACCGGAGGTCCGGACCTGGTCAAGCTTCTGACCGAAGATCTGGAAGGTATTACCGGTGGCAAAGTTGCCCTGGGAGACGACCCTGTACAGGCAGCCAATGGTATTGAAGAGCACATCAATAAAAAACGCGCCGCCCTGGGAATTTAAAGTGCACCCAAACCGCATCACCCCTGGCCGTGCCCCATGGCCGGGGGTTTTTATTGCTGGAGACCGGAGCGGCGCCTGTACATTTGCAGGAAACTCAGGCTCAGCGGGTAGGGAACACGCTCATATAGGGAACAGGGAAACTCGGGACAATCCCGGGAACAGTAATCGATGCTCCGGTAAACAGCGCAGGCCAGAACAGGACAACGAAACCCCAGTTTTTCTTGAAAATTGATCTTCGCGCGGGCTTCAATACTATTGCCGGGACCGCAGGACGCACATTTACCCCGGTTGTAAAGGCCACAGGCATCGCAGGCCAGACCACAGGGACCGGTAGCCATAAATAACCTCCTCAACTACAAAATAGAATTGTTAAACGTCTTATTTTTGGTTAATATATTATTTATAGATATGCTTTTTGAGATCCTGCAATGGGTTGGCTTTATCCGCAACATTAAACCCCTTGACATTGGGTTATGGGTGCAGTAAAATTAATAATGCCAGCAAGATAATGTCGGGGCGTAGCTCAGTTTGGCTAGAGCGCTACCTTGGGGTGGTAGAGGTCGCACGTTCGAGTCGTGTCGCTCCGACCAGAAAAATCCCTGAAAGCCTTGAAAATCAAGGCTTTCTAATTTTTTTAATAGAGAAAAGGCCGGCATAGGGTTCCATAAGGAACCCTCAGAGTGTTGAAAAACTCTCCATGTGCCCCGGTTTTACAATGAGGAGCGACCTGGAGTGAGCGCCGCCGGGCCAGGCCGAGGCGACGGGATGAGGCGGGGCCGCGGACCGGATGTCCGCGGAGGCCACCTGAACACAGACTCATGGTGTAATGTCAAGAGGAAATTAAAGGGATTTAGTAGGGGTACAAGGGCAAAAAGGCAATAAAAATTCCTCCAACTACAAGTTAATTGGTAGCTGGTAATAAGTGCCAGTATAGAGGAGTGAGGTAAGAAGCTAAATGTTCACCTGCCCCGGCGCGTAGATTTGGCCTTTGCTCAGCAGCGCATAGACCAGGCGCACAAACTTCCGTGCGGTTAAGACTAAAGCCCGCTTGTGCTGGTGTTTGGTAACCTCGGCATATTTGGCCTGGTAATAGGTGCGGTACTCCTCGTTGTGCACCCGCAACGAGTTGGCCGCCTCCACCAGGTAGTAACGAAGGTAGCGGTTACCGGCCTTGGTAAGGCTTCTGTCCTCGGCATCGAAGTTGCCCGACTGGTACCTGCTCCAGGTAAGGCCTGCGTACTGAGCCAGGGCCGCCTGGCTGGCGAAACGCTTGATATCCCCGATCTCGGCCACGATGCCGGAAGCCAGGACCGGCCCGATGCCGGGGACGGTGGTCAAAGTCTGCGGGATAGCTTCCAGTTCACGGACGATGAGCCTGTCCAGCTTGCGGACCTGACCTTTCAGGAAATCGATATTACTGATGGTCATGGCCAGAGCGGTCTCCACCGCCGAACCCATCCGGGGATGCAGGCGGTAGGCGCGGCGGGCCGTAGCCTTGAGGGAACGGGCATATTCCTTCGGGTCGCCCAGGCGGTTATTACCGTTTTCCAGGATAAAGCCGGCCAGATCCTCCAGTTCCAGGTTCAGTAGCTCCTCGGGGGTATAGTCCTGTAGCACGGCCAGGGAAGAGCGACCGAAGACCGAGCTAAAAGGCTTCTCCCGGCGGTAGTTGGAGAACTTGAGGAAGATGTAGTTATAGGCACGGTTCTGTTCCACCGCCAGCGTCTGCACCAGGTGCAGGCGCAGGCGGGTCAACTGCAGGAGGGGCTCGGTCACCAGCCGTTCCTGGGAGAACGGCGTAAGATGGCCGAAGCGTACCCGTTCGGCAATGGCGAAAGCGTCCAGGCTATCCGTTTTGGGCCGTTTGGGGAAAGACTTCTTAAAGCCCGTCACCAGGGCCGGATTGATCTCGTAGACTTTCGTTTCCAAACCGGCCAGGGATGGTGCGGCCACCAGGAAGTTGCGCAAGTGGACCCCGTAAACCGAGGTAGCCTCCAGACCGATCTCCAGCCGGGTAGCCTGCTGTTTTTGAGCCAGATCCAGCAGGAAGGCGGTCAGCTCGCCGGCCCCGGCCAGGTCATTGCTGAACGGTGGAGGTTTAGGTCCCTTGCCACACCAAATCCGGTAAAGTTAAGGCCTCCGGGGATTGAAAACCGGGGGTTTTCAATTTCGACCGCCGTATTCTGAAAAAGGGCTCGGATAAGCATTCAAGTTTATTTTTAAGAAAGGCAGGTAAAACATGTGACCTTGAAGAGTAATTGCCTGACAACAGCCATGGGGATTATGCCTCATACCGATCCTGAACGCGCTATCGATCTGGCGCTTACGCTGGACATCCCTTTCTGGCCCCAGTTGCCGCGATACAGTTTTTACGAAGACATGTATGTGCAGGTAAGTGAGCACTTTCCGGGGATCAGGATAGACGAAGAAAAGCAGAGGATCCAATTGAACCTGGCCGCTTTTTACGATGAATTGCCGGAGTACGCCGAAAGGAGTTCGGATAAATCGCTTTTTACCCTTTCTCCCATGTATTCGGCCACCCTGCGAGCTTTTTTGACCAGGGATCTGAGCATTTACCCCGCAGTCCGGGGGCAATGCATCGGCCCCTTGAGTTTTGGGCTCAAGATAACTACGGAAGACTTAAAGCCAATTATCTACAACGACGAAGTGCGGATGTTTTTGTTTGATTTTATCGCCCGGAAGGTGAACGCTCAGGTGGAACAGTTGCGAGCTGTTCACCCTGCTGTCTTTGTCTGGGTTGACGAGCCGGGATTGGAAATCCTGTTCAGTTCCTTTACGGGCTATCCCAGCGACCGGGCCAAGGTGGATTTTGCGGAGTTTCTGGCCCAGGTCAAAGGTCTTAAAGGCGTCCACCTGTGCGGCAACCCGGACTGGTCCTTCCTCCTCGAGGGCCTGGACCTGGATATTTTATCGGTCGATATTTTTAGCAACGGTTATATTTTTACCCGTTACACCAGGGAAATAAAGAAATTTCTGGAGGCGGGCGGAATCTTATGCTGGGGGATAGTGCCGACCCTAACGGAAGAGCTATCAGCAGAAGATGTCCTTTCACTCACGGCCAGGCTGGAGGGTTTCTGGATGGACCTGGCGGGTAGAAGTATTCCCCTGGAACTCATCCTGGACCGGGCCTGGCTTGCCCCGGCACGCTGCTGCCTGGTCAACGCGGATGGGCACGAAACGGTGGAGAGAGCTTTTACTGTCCTGCGAGAAATTTCCGGGATTTTACGGGAAAAATACGGGCTAAACTAGGCAGGATAACCGGCAGCCTAAACCGGGAAAATCATTAAAATCAAGGCTATCTGGAGGTTTTTGACTCGTGCCGCTTCGACCAGAATTAGGCCTGCCAGGCCAGTTATGCAGGCCTTTTTATTTTTGTATAAGGTAGGAGTAATAACCCGGGTTTTATAAATATAAGCACCCCCTTAATCAGAAAATATACCAGTCGCATATTTTATCTTACATGAGATACAGTCCCAGATAGCAATTGAAGTAGGAGGAGTAGAACCCTTTAAAACTTTTAATAGGGGGCTGCGAGAAAATGGAAAGATATAATACTCCGCAGTGGGAAGCCAGGGTTAACCAGGCACCGGTGCTGGTTGGAAGCGGGAGAATCATCAGAGAACAGGAAAACGTGGTAGCAGCTACCGGACGTCGCTTAATTGTTTTTGTACCCGAAAATAACGTTTATCGTACGCAAAGTACTGTAAATGTATCTGCGGAGGTATTAAGCCTGGCAGTAGGGATGGGGAATTTTATGCCGGATCAAATTGTTGTCGGCACTCTGGACAAGATCCTGACCTGGTCGGGCCGCGGAGAAGTCATTATTCCTTTCTGGAGCACTCCACCGGAACAGGGGGCCCGTTTTGTCAGTTTGGCCCTTGGAGATGTAAATGGGGACGGGCGTTCAGAAATTGTGGCCGCTGCTGAAGGAGCACGCGCTTTTTATGTTTATGAGCAGCCAGAAATACCAGAAGCAAGAATGAGTTTGCAGTTGCTTACCATTCACCTGGTACCCGGAGTACCACAGAAGATAACTATAACCAGGCGAGAAAGGGCTTTACCCTTAATTGCTGTTGCCTTCCAGGAAGCAAACAACTGGGGTATAGGAACTTTCTTCTTCACCGAAAGGGGGTTTGAAGCCGGACCATACTTGGAACGTCTTCCTGCCGGGGTAACGGCCATGGTATCCGGCAGGTTAACAGGTACCCCCGGGGAGGATATTTCCTGGGGCGGTAATGACGGGAGAATCAGAATAATAAAAGTGGCAGAAACCCTTTCTACTGTATTAACCACGGATAACCTTGGAAGTATTATATCAGCCCTGGCCGTGGGGAGGTTAAACGAACGAGAAGTTCTGGTGGCGGGAACACCTGAAGGATATGTTTTTATCTATCCTTTGCCGGTAACTTCTCCATCGCCAGAAAGGATGATAAAATTAGAAATTCCCGTAAATACCCTGGCCATAACTACCAGCGGCCGGCTGGTAGTGGGTAGTCAGGAAGGACGAATAAAAGTAATCGGGACGAATAACGGGCTATCCTTTTTTACATACCGGGTACGTCCTGGGGATACCCTGTGGTTATTAGCCCGCCGGTATAATGTTGCGGTAGAGGAAATTATACAGTTTAACGGGTTAACCAATCCTGATCGTATTTATCCCGGGGAATTCATAAACATTCCATTACGGAAACACTGAACCCTTACATAAGCATAATTCATCATTATTGGGAGAAAGAATATAGGAGAAAGTATAGTGTCTTTAAAATCACAATGGAGGTGATGTCCGTGCGTGTTGAAGTGGACCAGGATTTATGTATTAGCTGTGGTACCTGCGTGGACACCTGTCCCGAAGTGTTTGATTGGAATGATGAGGATAAAGCCCATGCCATTGTAGATGAAGTACCTCCCGAGTTTGAAGATCAGGCCCATGAGGCGGTAGAAAGTTGCCCCACCAATGCCATTTCAGAATATTAGGTAGAGAGAGACAGGTAGCCTACTCAGGAAATGATCCCGCTACGTTCCACTGGTTTCACGTAGCCCAAGTCCACTGGGAGCACGGTTTTAATACCGTGCTTTTAATTTAAGGAGGTTTAAATCATTATTTAGCGAATATTAACGGGGCAAATGTGAAACAACATTGCTTAATGGAAAAACAATAAAAACTATAAAGGAGAAATATACGTGCGGAGAAGGAAGGTACTGCATGTTATCCGCCCGGCTAAAGGGGGCATGAAAAATCATCTAATTTCCCTTTTATCCCTGGGGGATAAAAATTTTTTTGAACCCCTGGTAGCGTGTCCTCCAGGAAATATGGCCCGGGAAATTAAAGAACTGGGGATAAAAGTTTTTCCCATACCCCTGGTGGGAGAAATCTCGCCCCGTTCTGACTGGCGTGTCGTGCGACAGCTTGTGGATATCCTGACAGCTGAAAAGGTTACCATTTTACATGCCCATAGCTCCAAAGCAGGGTTGGTTGCCCGGATAGCAGCCAGGATAGCCCGTACTCCTGTTGTTTTCATGACCGTTCATAATTCTATTTTCTATGAATTTTGGCCATCCTGGAAAAAGACCATTTATGCCCTGGGAGAAAAGTTCCTGGCCCGCTATACCTATCGCATTTTAACAGTGTCTGAAGCGCTAAGAGAAGAATTATTAATAAAAGAAAAGCTACCACCCGAACAGGTGATTACCATACATAACGGTATAGATCCGGCCCTTTATAGTGATGAGGTTGATAGGCTGGCAGTATTGCGTTCTTTAAGCCTTCCACCTTCTGGCCCGCTGGTAGGAACCATTGCCCGTCTGGCACCACAAAAAGGACTAACGAATTTCATTCAAGCTGCAGCTATTCTATGCAGTAAACATCAGGTTAATTTTATGATTGTCGGAGATGGCCCTTTGCGCAAAGCCCTGGAACAGCAGGCAAACTTCCTGGGGCTTAATGGACGATTATTTTTCACCGGAGAACGGAAAGATATACCCCGGATATTAGCTGCCATGGATGTCTTTGTTCTACCTTCAATCACCGAAGGACTGCCTCTTACCGTCCTTGAAGCTATGGCGGCGGGAAAACCTGTAGTGGCTACCCGGGTAGGTGGCTTGCCAGAAATAGTATTAGATGGAGAAACGGGACTGCTGGTACCGCCCCAAGATCCCCGGGCACTTGCTCAGGCCATAGAACACCTGCTCTTGAAACGTAAAGAAGCAGAAGAAATGGGCCAGCGTGGCAGAAAAAGGGTTATCCGGTTCTTTACTGTAGAAGCAATGGTGCGTAAAATTGAGGAGGAGTATAAAAGTGCCCTTTTAAACCTGGGTTTATTATCTGCCCGCTGAAAGTTTAAATTAATGAGTTATAACCAGTTATTGAATCCGAGGTGACAAAAATTGCAAGCAAAGAGGCCAATTTTTGTATTTTTTATCTTTATTATTACCATTTCATTAGTAATTTCCTTCCAGCCGCCCCTGCAGGCCGGAAATATGCCGGCACTGGAACTTGCCGCTCCTGCCCATGATAAACAGGTTAAACCAATTTTACCCTCTGATCAGGGCAGGAGGGTAATCATGGTTATTGTAGATCGATTAAATCTCGACGACTTAAAAAACTTGAGTGATCTGCCCTATTTGCAAAAGCTGCTGCAGCAGGGTGCCCTGGGTTTGATGAATGGCAATACGGCGGGGGCTCAAACTCCAGAAAATTGCTATGCCACCATCGGGGCAGGTGTGCATATTACTGCTAATGGGACGGCATCTTGGGGATTTAACGCCCGGGAAAAATTAGAGAAGGGTACAGCCGGTGAAGAGTTTTACCGTCGTACAGGCCTGGTTGTTGAACCAGGCTCACTGGTGCAGCTGGGTATTGTACGGATCCATAAACAAAATCAACGATTACCTTATAAAGCTACAGCTGGCGCTCTGGGTTCTGCTTTGCATAGAGCAGGCCTGAAAACTGCTGTCCTGGGGAATGCTGATGTTCCCCAGGGGTTGCGGCGTGAAGCATTAAGTATTGCCATGGACGAACGCGGTATAGTGGACTACGGCAATGTGGGAGCAACCATGCTGGTCAGCGATCCTTCTTTCCCGGGTGGAATGCGAACAGGATATGAAAAATTGCTACAAGCTTTTGATCGCCTGCCACAGGATACTGCCCTGGTTGTTCTGGAAACAGGAGATCTTTCTCGATTGGAGGAGATGCGTACTGATACCCGTGATGATGTATTTAACATGCAGCGCCAGCTTACATTGAAAAGATTAAACGAGCTGGTGGGTAACCTTATATCCCGTCTCGATCCCCAACGGGAACTATTACTGATTATTTCACCCACACCGGGAAAAAGCGATACTGAAAATCCTCAATACCTTACACCTATCATAGCTTATGGAGCAGGGGTTACTCCCGGCATGTTGTCCTCCCCTACTACCAAAAGGGCTGGTATAGTAATGAATACTGATATTGCACCGACGGTTTTACAATTCCTGAATATAGAAATACCTGGAGAAATGACTGGCCAGCCCATGCATATTTCAGCCCGCGAAAAGGTGGAAGTCAGTGTCCTGGACCGCATGTTAAATCAGCTTACCATTACTTACAATATCCGCCCGGGTATACAAAAAGCTTATATATTTTACCAGCTTATCCTTCTACTGGTTTCTCTGTATTGTATTTTCTGGCGGCGTAAAAAGTTGGGGCGGGTTTTGGAGCCTTTCCTGCTCTCGGTAATGGTGGTACCCCTGGTTTATCTTTTATTACCCCTGTTTCCTCAACCAGCAGGTTGGGTTGTTATTCTGGAGCTATTAATATTAACTGTTCTTATAACCCTGTTCACCATATTTATCCATCGCCATGGCCGGCTGGATCCATTTATTTTTCTTTGTTTTACCAATGCAGGGATTATATTACTGGACACTATACTGGGAAATCCCCTGCAAAAAACATCTATTATGGGTTACGATCCCATCGTGGGTGCCCGCTTTTATGGTATCGGCAATGAGTATATGGGCATACTTATAGGGTCTATAATTATAGGTTCCACGTCCCTTTTAACCCGTTTCCCCCGCTGGCGAAAGTTCCTGATAATTTTCATTGGAGGGCTTTATCTTATTACCATTTATATACTTGCAGCTCCACAGCTAGGTACCAATGTGGGGGGGACCATAGCAGCTACTGGCGCTTTTCTTACTACTCTTATCTTACTCAGCGGCCGCTCCTTATCGATTAAAAATGTTATCCTGATTATTCTGGGTGTTGTGGCTGTACTGGTAGCGTTTATGACCTATGACCTCAACCGTCCTTCCTGGTTACAATCTCATATTGGCCGTAACACAGCCCTGGTTTTACATGGTGGCTGGCCCGTGGTGCTGGACATCATTCAACGCAAGTCGGAACTTAACATTAAACTGGTCCGCTATACTATCTGGAGCCGTATTTTCCTGGCCAGCCTGGGCAGTCTGGTGTTGCTCTTCTATCGTCCGGTGGGGGTGATGGCAGCTATCAGGAACAAATATCCTGATCTCTTTCGCGGCTTTATAGGTGTTACCACAGCCAGTATTCTGGCCCTGATTTTCAATGATTCAGGTATAGTGGCTGCTGCCACCACCATGGTTTTTGGTGCCCCACCCATGGTTTATCTGGTACTCAAAGAAATTGATGAAAAATAACCAGTTATGTAAAAGATATCCTCATGAAGACATCTAAATTTTTATTTGACAACAGCAAATCTTATGCTACAATTGAACTTGATTGGAATTGGCCAATCCTGACAAATGTCGAGTTTGTCAGGTGGTTGGATTCCAAAATATTTTTGTCAAAGGGGGAAGATAACTACGATGAAACACTTGGGCCGCCATGTCTTGGCTGAAATTTATGGCTGCGAGTTTGAACTTCTCAACGACATTGAAAAAGTTGAAGAAATTATGGTCAATGCAGCCCTGGAAGCAGGAGCAGAAGTGCGGGAATGTGTTTTTCATAAGTTCAGCCCGCAGGGAGTCAGCGGCGTGGTGGTTATCTCCGAATCTCACCTGGCCATTCACACGTGGCCGGAACTGGGCTATGCTGCGGTTGATGTTTTTACCTGTGGCGATAGGGTCAATCCCTGGGACGCTTGCAACTACCTGACCAGCCAATTTCGTGCCAAGCACATGTCGGCCAGAGAAACCAAACGTGGCATCTTTCCCGTCACGGAAGAAGAAGAGGCTGATCATCAGGTAGCTGTAAATCTTTAGGAGGGGGATTTTTATTAGTACCCGGCTAACCAAGGGCTAGTGAGCCTTGCGATCTGAAAAAGATTGCAGGGCTCACTGCATTTTCGCATACTTTTTCCGCATTTCTTAGCAGGAAGGAAATTTTTTAGCCGCAACGAATCAATACTATGGTAAGGTAATTAAGGAGGTTTATTATGTTCGACCGGGTACTCGCCCCCATTAAAACAGAACTTCAGCAAGCTCAAAATATACTGGCCAGGTCATGCCAGATACGGAATATATACCTGAGCAGGTTTACCCGCCCGGTAGCCGATAGCATTCATAATTTTATTCGCCCTGCTCTGGTGCTTCTATCAGCCAGATTATTTGCCCCTTTAAATATGCAGGCTGTAGCTCTGGCGGCTGTAATCCAGCTTATTTACCTGGCTACATGCCTGCATCGCAACGTGCAGGAGAATACCGTTTCCGGGAGCCCCAGAGATGGTTACCAGTTTCCGGTACTCGTGGGAGATTATTTTTACAGCTGTTTTTTTACTTGCTTATGCGAACACGGTGTAATTAAGTACTTAGAACCCCTTTCAAAAATTATCTGTGAAATAAATGAAGGCGGCATCCTGCGCATTAAAAATGAGGATGAGCTGCAAAATACGGATTTGCTCAAGCAAATAGTTTTTAAAGAAACAGCTATCCTTTTTGGTGTAGGCTGTCGCCTGGCCGGTGACCTGACAGGTGCCACAAAAAAGGAACAGGATGCACTGGAAAAATTGGGAGTAAGTTTTGGCATGGCTCTTGGATTGAGTGAATACGCCCTGGAAACCGGCAATTATTATAAGGAAGCTCTTACAGCCTTAACCAGCTTACCACCTGGGGAAAATCGTGATGCCCTGGAAAAATTGATTTGTTTTATTCTAGAGCAAAATATGGGGCTGGCTCTACAGCTTAAATAACTTTAGAAGGAGCTAGATTGATGCACATCCCACCACCTTACCGTAGTAAGGAAGAATACGTTCATGCAATTTTTTCTTCCATAGCACATCGCTACGACTGGTTAAACACTGCCCTTAGTTTTAACCGGGATAAATACTGGCGTCGTTTTGCCGCTGCTCAAACCGGATTGCAACCAGGTGGTTGTGGGCTGGATGTATGCTGCGGAACAGGAATGCTCACCATCGAGCTGGCACGCCTGGCCGGACCCGGGGGCCGGGTTATAGGGCTGGATTTCTGTGAAAAAATGCTGCTTAAGGGCAGGGAAAACGTTAGCAAAACTCCTTATTCCGGGCAGATCCAGTTTGTACAGGGAAATGCTGTTGACCTTCCCTTTCCTGATAATACTTTTGATTGTGCCACCATTGGCTTTGCCCTGCGCAATGTACCGGATATACGAAAAACTATCAGTGAAATGGCGCGGGTGGTTCGGCCGGGGGGGAAGGTGGTTTCTCTGGAATTGTCCAAGCCCAGCTTACCTGTTTTCAAGCAACTTTATTATTTTTATTTCAACCACCTGGTGCCTTTGCTCGGCCGTCTGGGAGTAGGTTTTGATGGTCCATACAGTTACCTGCCCAATTCCTTAAAAGATTTTCCACACCAGCAAGAAATAAAAGAACTCTTCCGTGAAACAGGCCTTGCTGACGCCCGTTATTACGAACTGACAGGAGGAATAGTTACCGTACACGTAGGCACCGTAACTTAACCTGGAGGTAACATTATGGCTTATAAAGATTTGCGAGCCTTCATTAATAAGCTGGAACAAAAAGGTTTATTAAAAAGAATTACTACAGAAGTTGATGTGGAACTGGAAATAACAGAAATCACCGACCGGGTATGTAAAGCGGGCGGGCCGGCATTATTATTTGAAAATGTTCGCGGCTACAACATACCTGTGCTAACCAATGCCTTTGGTTCGCTGGAGCGTATGTGCCTGGCCCTGGAGGTAGAAAATTTAGATCAGATCGGCGAAGAACTGGTCGATATACTGCAGCCTGGCGATCTGCCTGTAACTTTCCTGGACAAGCTAAAAGCTATACCAAAACTTGCCCGTTTGTCTTCATATTTACCCAGAAAAGTTCAATCCGGCCCATGTAAAGAGGTAATTGTGCGGGAAAATCCTTCTCTCAAGGAACTCCCTATTCTCAAATGCTGGCCACAGGATGGCGGTCCATATATTACCCTGCCCCTTGTTTTTACCAGGGATCCAGTTACAGGTCAGCGCAATGTAGGTATGTACAGGATGCAGGTTTTTGATGAACGTACCACCGGTATGCACTGGCACATCCATAAGGGGGGAGCAGAACATATCAGGAAGTATTCAGGACCCATGCCCGTAGCGGTGGTTATAGGTGCTGATCCAGCAGTTATTTACGCTGCTACAGCTCCCCTGCCTTCTGGTATAGACGAAATGCTCTTTGCCGGTTTCTTGCGTAAAGAACCGGTGGAGCTGGTACGCTGCGAAACTATAGATCTGGAGATCCCTGCAAATGCTGAAATAGTACTGGAAGGTTACGTGGATCCACGGGAGACCCGCCTGGAAGGTCCCTTTGGCGACCATACGGGTTACTATTCACTGCCAGATCACTATCCGGTCTTCCATTTAACCTGTATCACCAGGCGCAAAAATCCCATCTATACCGCAACCGTAGTGGGCAGGCCTCCAATGGAAGACGCTTACCTTGGGAAAGCTACGGAACGTATCTTTTTGCCCCTCATCCGGTTACAGCTGCCGGAGATTGTTGATATGAATATGCCCTTCGAGGGAGTGTTTCACAACTGTGTAATTGTTTCCATCAGGAAACAATACCCCGGGCAGGCTAAAAAGGTGATGTGTGCCCTGTGGGGAATGGGCTTGATGATGCTGGCCAAGCTAATCATTGTGGTGGATGAAAACGTTGATGTCCAAAACCTTTCCGAAGTAATGTGGAGGGTATTTAACAATGTCGATCCCCGGCGGGATGTCCTGATGGTAGACGGCCCGCTCGACGCTCTGGATCATGCTTCGCCCCTGCCTCTTTATGGTAGTAAAATGGGAATTGACGCTACGCGTAAAGGTCCCGGGGAGGGACATTTGAGGGAATGGCCTCCGGATATAGAAATGGATGAAAGCATTAAGGAACTGGTAAACAGGAAGTGGGCAAGTTATGGCTTATAGGGTAGTATATAAAACACGCATTATTCTGGAAATGATCAAGTTTGAACATACCATATTTGCCCTTCCTTTCGCTTATGTGGGCGCACTGCTGGTCCAAAAACAAATACCAGACCTGCATAACCTGCTCTGGATAACCCTGGCCATGGTGGGAGCCCGCACCGCCGCCATGTCTCTTAACCGGTTAATTGACCGTCATATAGATGCCCTGAACCCCCGTACAGCCAACCGTGCGCTGCCCCGCGGGCTGGTCAGGGTAAAGGAAGTATGGTTGCTGGTTATTTTGTCCTTTGCCCTGTTGCTTTTCTCGGCCTACCAGTTGAGCCCTCTGGCATTTAAGCTTTCTCCCGTTGCTGTGGCGGTACTTTCTTTTTATTCATATACCAAGCGTTTTTCCTGGACCTGCCATCTTTTTCTGGGCCTGGCCCTGGGGCTGGCCCCGGTAGGTGCCTGGATTGCTATCGCCAACCGTTTTGATCTGGCCCCTATCCTGCTCGGTCTGGGAGTTCTTTTTTGGGTGGCGGGTTTTGACATTATCTACGCCTGTGATGATTATGATTTCGACAGGAAATATGGGATTTACTCCATTCCAGCTCGTTTTGGTCTGGAGCGGGCCTTATTAATTTCTGCTTTCTTTCATATCATTGCTCCTTTGTTTTTTGTGGCCGTATTTTTCGTATTGCATCTGGGTTTGTTTTACCTGATAGGTGTGCTGATTGCGGTAGTTCTATTATTCAAGCAGCATAAACTGATATCCCCCCATGATCTTTCCCGTGCCGGGGTGGCGTTCTTTAATCTTAACGGAACATTAAGTATGGTAATGTTTATCTTTACCCTTATAGATGTGCTCTTTCCTTTGCACCTTTTTTAGCCGGAGTTAGCCAATTTAAATCAGGGAAAGGGAGAATGAGGTTATGAATAATTTCATTGTTTCTGAGGAACTAAAAGACATCGCCGAAAAAGTACAAGCCGGGGAGCGTTTAAGCTTTGAGGATGGGGTGCGCTTATTTAAATCGAACGACCTTTTAACCATTGGTTACCTGGCAGATCTGGTTCGCCGGCGTAAAAATGGAGACCGGGCTTTTTTCGTTGTTAACAGGCATATTAATCATACCAATATTTGTATTAACCGTTGTCCGCTGTGTGCCTTTGGCAAGGATCCGGGTGATCGGGGAGCCTACACCATGACCCTCGACGAAATAGAAAGCCGGGCAAAGGAATGTCGGGGGCAGGGTGTCTCGGAAATACACATTGTAGGTGGTTTGAATGAAGCCCTGGACCTTGAATATTATCTGGAAATGATACGCCGGACACGGCGGGCTCTGCCGGGAGTATTAATTCAGGCTTTTACGGCTGTGGAGGTAGATTATCTGGCCCGCAGCAACGGTATTTCCCTTAAAAGAACCCTGGAGCTGCTCAAAGAAGCCGGGCTGGATTCTCTACCCGGTGGGGGGGCTGAAATTTTTGCCCCCCGGGTTCGGGAGCGGATTTGCCCGCGTAAAATTAGCGGGGAGCGCTGGCTGGAAGTGCATGAAACGGCTCACAACCTGGGCATACGGACCAATGCTACCATGCTTTACGGTCATATCGAGACCGTCGAAGAACGGGTAGAACACTTAATCCGTCTCCGGGAACTGCAGGACCGTACCGGTGGTTTTTTGGCGTTTATACCACTGGCGTTTCATCCCAAAAATACCGGCCTTGAATCCCTGGAACTGACCGGCACCACCGGCTATGAAGATTTAAAAGTGCTGGCCGTTTCACGACTCATACTGGATAATTTTGATCATATCAAAGCCTTCTGGATCATGATCGGTCCCAAACTGGCACAGGTAGCCCTCTCTTTCGGGGTGGACGATTTGGACGGCACGGTAGTAGAGGAAAAGATTGCTCATGATGCAGGTGCGGAAACTGAACAGCATATGCCCAGGGAAAAGCTCATTAAAATGATCCGGGCAGCGGGGCGGATTCCGGTAGAACGGGATACCCTGTACAATGTACTCTGGGAGGGGTTACAGTGACGTGGTTAAGCCTGGGGCAGATAGAATACCTGAACTGCCTGCCTGTCTATCATGCGCTGGAAGAAGGATTGATCCCGTTAAACGGTGAACTGGTTAAAGGACCTCCTACCAGGCTAAACCGCATGTTTTTAGAGGGCGCTCTCCACTGCACCCCTCTTTCTTCCATTGAATATGCGAAACACGCAGGGGATTGTTTCATTTTACCCCACCTGTCCATAGCGAGCGATGGAAGAGTGGCCAGCGTACTTTTTTTCAGCCACCTCCCGGTTACAGAACTGGAAGGAAAAAAAATATGTGTAACCACAGCTTCGGCCACTTCAGTAGTTTTGTTAAGGATTCTTTTTGAACATTATTATCATGTGGAAGTGGAGTTTCACCCTGTAAAAGCAGATCTTAAAACCATGCTGGAGATGGGAGAAGGTGTTTTACTCATAGGGGATAACGCCATGCAGGCTCACCAGCAGGTGATCAGGGAAGGCTTACCGGTATTTGTTACCGACCTGGGCCAGGCCTGGAAAGACTTTACAGGAGAAAAAATGGTTTATGCTTTATGGGTAATCAGAAGGGAATTTGCCGAAGCCTATCCTCAGGAAGCTAATGCTATGGCCGAATTATTGTATAGCTCATTAAAGATAGGGATGAATAATTTACCCGTATTGATTAAAAAAGCCCACCGGCGAACGGGATTGCCTCCTCAGGTGCTGGAAGATTACTTCCACACCATTCGTTACAATTTTGATGACAGCTACCGCCGGGCATTGCTTACTTTTTATGATTATGCCTATAAGAGTGGTATTATTGAGGAACGGGTAAAGCTTTTTATCTGGGGTGAAGATACGTGCCAGGTGTAACATATTTGCTGGAGAAAGCTGCTGCAGGAGAAAGGCTTTCCCTGGAAGAGGGGGTAGAAATTCTTAAAAAGGCCGACCTTCTGGCTCTGGCCAGGGCAGCAGATCAGGTACGCCGCAGGTTGCACCCGGATAACCGGGTGACTTTCATTATTGACCGGAACATTAATTATACCAATATATGCCAGTGCCGGTGCCGGTTTTGTGCATTCTACCGCCGGCCACAGGACCCCGATGCTTACGTTATTACTCAGGAGGAACTTTTTCAAAAGATTGAAGAAACCATCCAGGTGGGAGGTACGGAGCTGCTCATCCAGGGAGGTCTGCATCCCGATTTGGATCTGGAATACTACCTGGACATGCTGCATTCAATTAAAGAACGCTTCGACATCCATATTCACTCTTTTTCACCGCCAGAAGTAGTGCACATGGCCAGGAAGTCCGGTCTGCCGGTGAAAGAAGTGCTGGTTAGATTAAGGGATTCAGGCCTGGACTCCCTGCCTGGTGGGGGGGCAGAAATACTGGTGGACCGTGTTCGCCAGATTATAAGCCCAAATAAAATTTCCTGGGCCGAATGGATGGAAGTGATGCGCTGCGCTCATAATCTGGGCATGAAAAGCACCGCCACCATGATGTTTGGCCATGTGGAAACCCTTGAGGAGCGGGTACTCCATATGGTACGAATTCGCGAGCTTCAGGATGAAACTCACGGGTTCACTGCCTTTATCCCCTGGAGTTTTCAGCCCCTGAATACAGAACTGGGAGGGGAAACGGTAACAGGGGTTGAATACCTGCGTACCCTGGCTGCAGCCAGATTAATGCTGGATAATATACCCAGTATACAGACATCCTGGGTCACACAGGGGGCTAAAATAGCTCAGATATCGCTTTTCTTTGGGGCCAATGATTTCGGGAGCACCATGCTGGAAGAAAATGTTGTCCGGGCAGCGGGAGCAAATTACCGCGTGCCGCTGCACGAAATAATCAGGTGTATCAAAGAAGCTGGTTTTATCCCGGCCCAGCGGACTACTTTATACGAGGTTATACGGGAATACTGAGTTATAACTCCCGGCTTGCCTTAAAGGAACCGTTTACCCTATAATTTTAGGGATAACATGAGCGGAGGAAAACAGGCCCATGGAAAATAAAGAAGTTTTGCGCAAATTGCCGGCCGTAGACGAAATATTGCGCCGGCAGGAAATTGCAGACCTGCTGGTTGAGAACCCGCGCAACCTGGTGGTGGAAATAATCAGGGATGTTTTGGATCGCTGGCGCCAGGTTCTCCTGACAGGTGAAGTAAAAGAGGAGATTGGGCGTGCAGAAATTACCTCGCTTGTAGCAAAAGAAGTAATCCGGGAAACCGCTCGCCGCTCCCGGCCAAGTCTACGCCGGGTGATCAATGCTACCGGAGTGGTATTACACACCAACCTGGGCCGGGCTGTACTGGCCCAAGCTGCCCGGGCTGCAGTGGAAATGGTCGCTTCCGGTTATTGTAACCTTGAACTGGATCTCCAGAGCGGTCGCCGGGGCTCCCGTTATGCTCACCTGGAAACGCTGCTTACCAATCTGACCGGTGCAGAAGCGGCGATGGTGGTGAACAATAATGCTGCAGCCGTTTTGCTGGCTTTGAGCACGCTGGCCAGGGGCCGGGAGGTTATTGTCTCCCGCGGTCAATTAGTGGAAATCGGTGGCTCCTTCCGTATCCCTGAGGTAATGGCTCAAAGCGGGGCCAGTTTAGTAGAAGTTGGAGCAACCAATAAGACTTATCCCGATGATTATCGCCGGGCTATTACTGAACGGACTGCTCTTCTCCTGCATGTTCACACCAGCAATTATCGTCTGGTGGGATTTGTCCGGGAAATTACCGTTAAAGAACTGGTTGCGCTGGGTAAGGAATATGGGCTGCCGGTGATGAGCGACCTGGGCAGCGGCTTTTTGGTAGACCTTGGTCAGCTGGGGCTCCCCGCAGAACCAACGGTACAGGAAATTGTGAGCTCGGGTGTGGACGTAGTTACCTTTTCCGGTGATAAACTTTTAGGAGGTCCCCAGGCAGGTATTATTGTTGGCCGGCGCCAGTATATCGAAAAAATGAAGAAAAATCCTTTAACCAGGGCCATACGTATCGATAAATTTACTGCTGCGAGCCTTGAGGCTACCCTTCGCCTGTACCTCGAACCGGCAAAAGCCCTGGAACAAATACCCACCCTGCGGATGCTCACCGCAGGGGTGGCCGAACTGGAGGATCGGGCAAGAAAACTGGCAGAACAGATGCGCCAGAAGGTGGGGGATAAAGCTTCTATCGAGTTATTACCTGTAATATCCCGGGTGGGAGGAGGAGCCATGCCCACGGCTGAGTTACCCTCCATGGCTGTGAGTATACGGCCGGGGCAAATTGATAGCGAAAATCTGGCCAGTATCTTGCGGAACGGTGAACCAGCAGTTATGGGGCGTGTGCAGGATGAACGGTTACTCCTGGATATCCGGACCATTTTACCCGGGGAAGAGGAAATCTTGATTCAAGCTATTACGGCAGCACTTCAAGCCGTAGAGGAGGTCGAAAAGTGACCCATTTAATTATTGGAACCGCCGGTCATGTGGATCACGGCAAAACAATGCTGGTCAAGGCTCTTACCGGGGTGGATACGGATCGCTTGAAGGAGGAAAAGGAACGGGGAATTTCTATTGAATTGGGTTTTGCTTCCCTAACCCTGCCCAGTGGCCTGCAAGCAGGTATTGTGGATGTTCCGGGTCATGAGCGGTTTATCAAGAATATGCTGGCCGGTGTAGGCGGAATTGACCTGGTGCTTTTGATAATCGCTGCCGATGAAGGGATTATGCCTCAGACGAAAGAACATATGGATATAATTCAGCTTCTGCAAATACCACGAGGGGTAGTGGTAATAACTAAGGTGGATCTGGTGGATCGGGAATGGCTGGATCTGGTACGGGAAGAAATTAAGGATTTTCTCAAGGGTACCACTCTGGAAGATGCGCCTATGGTAGAGGTTTCCAGCATCACCGGCCGGGGGTTGGATGAACTTCTACGCGCCATTGATCTGGTTGCACAAAAAGTTAAAGAAAAACCGGCTACCGGACACGTACGCCTGCCCGTTGACCGGGTTTTTTCGGTAACTGGCTTTGGTACCGTTGTCACCGGTACTTTATGGAGCGGCGTTCTGCATACCGGCGATGCCCTGGAAATCATGCCCCGCAGAATTGCTTCCCGGGCGCGCATGCTCCAGGTGCATGGGCGAAAGGTGGAAAAAGCCCGTGCCGGGCAACGGGTAGCAATAAACCTGACCGGTGTGGAAGTGGAAGCAGTACCCCGCGGTAGCGTTGTAGCCACTCCCGGCATCCTGACCCCATCCTACCGCATGGATGTTCGTCTGATCCTGCTGGAATCAGCCAGGCCATTGAAGAACCGGGCACGGGTACGCTTGCATCTGGGTACAGCAGAGATTATGTGCCGGGTAATTCTTCTGGATCGGGAGGAACTGGTTCCCGGGGATACGGCTCCAGCTCAGCTGGAACTGGAGGAACCTGCGGTGGCCTTACAGGGAGACCGGTTTGTAATCCGTTCCTACTCGCCGGTACGCACCATTGGTGGCGGTAAAATTATTGACCCGGTAGCACCTAAACACCGGCGGATGCGCACGGAAGTAATAGAAAAACTTTTAACCAGGGAAAAGGGTACACCGGAAGAAATCTTACTTCAGCAGCTTAACAGCCAGCAGAATATTTTAACGGCTGAAGAGCTGGCCAGGGCGAGCGGGTTTGATGAGCAAGTCGTAACGGAGACCATGCAAAATCTGGTAAAGCAAAACCGGATTCGTACCATACCATTGGAGAACCAGGTATCCTATCTTCCTGAGGAAGTTTACCGGCAGTGGGCGGAAAAAATTCGCTCCGTAGTCCAGGAATACCACCGGGAATTTCCATTACGGGAGGGCTTCCCCAGGGAAGAGATGCGCTCCCGGTTCTTTACCCGCATGAATAATAAGCATTTCCAAGCCCTTCTTCAGGTCATGGAAGAAGATAACCTGGTGAAGCTACATGCCCAGGAGATAGCCCTTCCTGAATTTACCCCTCAACCAGAACGTAAACTGGAACAAAAGATAAGGCATTTACTTGAGATATACAAAGAGGCGAATTACCAGCCGCCTGCGTGGATTGAAGCAACCCGCCAGGCCGGGTTAGATGGCCCGATGGCTCAAGAAATTCTACAGTACCTGCTCAAGAAAGGCCTGCTGGTACGGGTAGCCGATGATCTTTATTTTCATGCAGAGTGTTTGGATAAAGCCCGGCAAGAGCTGATTAATTACTTGCGGGAAAAAGGGGAAATAACGGTGGGGGAAACCCGGGACTTGCTGCAAACGTCGAGAAAATATGCCTTACCCCTTCTAGAGTATTTCGACCGTGAAAAAACCACCAAACGGGTAGGTGATAAGAGGGTTCTTACCAAAGTGGAAAAACAAAAAATCCGGTTATAACCACATGGTTACAACCGGCCATTCCCCCTGGCCTCCAGAAAAAAATATTTTACTGGTTGTCCATAGGCCACAGGTACAGCCCCGTTGCTTCATCAAAGACCCGTTCAAAATCCCGTTCCTGTTCATGAAGGAGTTCGGTAATCACATATTCACAGGCGAAGACCTCCGTACCTTCTGCCAGATGGCCCCCAATCATACTCCCATCCGCGGACATCAGCGCGATGTGAGCATGAACGAAAGGCTGCCCATCTTTTAGGGAAATATTACCTTCCAGGCTGATTATTTCATGTGGGTTGTTGAACTCCAGATATTTATAAGTTCTTTGTTCTTGATTGTAAAATCCCAGCCGGGCACGGGTAACTGCCCCGATGGCCCGTATCACCCCCAGCCGGATATTTTCATGTACACAAAGCTCGGTTAGAGATAACAGCAAATCTGTTCCTTTACTCAGTCTTCCCATTAGCATGCGTCCACGGCCCACCGGTTGTATAAGCACAGGTACTTATCCTCCCACCTTGAATTAATTTAACTTAAAGAACATGGAGGACCCGGAAAAACCCGTGTCCTCCACCCAGTTTACTTGCTGTACGGCTATTGCTGGTTTTGTTGCTGCTGTTGTTGCAATACTTTATACTGTGGCTCCTGCTGTTCAATGTAATTAACCCTTCCGCGCAGGCCTTTACAAATGTCCTCCAGCTGCTGGGAATAACTGGCAAACATTTGTTTGGCCGTCTGATCCTGGGTGTCCAGGGAGAAGGACTTTAAGTTAGCAGCTGCACTTTCCAAAGAGGCCAGGGTTTGATGCATCTTTTCGCCAATAGTCATAATTTTACCTCCTTGTTTTAAGAAATTTTCATTACAGCTCTAGTTTGAACACACTTCTAATAAGATATCACCAATTTTTTATGGGTAAATAAACACAATATAGGACATTTGATAAAAAAAGGTGGTTAATTTGAATCCTCTGCTGGAAAAGTTAAATGAAATAATTAAAATAAAAGGACCCATTACATTTAAAGATTTCATGCAAATGGCCCTTTACTACCCGGGTTTGGGGTATTATACCAGTCCGGGAGAGAAAATTGGCCCCCGGGGAGATTTTTACACCAGTTCAGATGTGCATCCTCTTTTTGGAACCATGCTGGCCAGGCAGTTCTACCAGATGTGGGAATACCTCGGGAAACCACAAAGCTGGGCACTCGTTGAATGGGGAGCGGGTAAAGGCCTTCTTGCCCGCCATATCCTGGAAGCCCTGGGCACATCCTTTCCCCTGGCCTGGAAAGGTTTACATTACTACATCATTGAAGCTAGCCCGGAAATGATTAAAAAACAAAAGGAATTATTGACCTGTTTCCCGCAAGAAAAATTATCCTGGGTAAACAATCTATCTGAGGCAGGAGATAACGGCCATATAAAAGGAATCATTTTCGGCAATGAGCTTGTGGATGCTTTCCCTGTCCACAGGGTGCGCCAAACTAATTCGGGGTTAAAGGAAATTTATGTTAACTGGGATGAGGGAAGGCTTGTAGAAGTGGAGGGAGAACTTTCCACCCCTCTTTTAGAAGAGTACTTTCAGACTTTCGGTATAAAACTTGTGCCTGGCCAGACGGTTGAAGTTAATCTTGCTGCCAGGGAATGGTTAAGGGAAGTAGCGACTAAGCTGGAGCAGGGTTTTGTCCTCCTGATTGACTACGGTATGGAATCCCCGGAGCTGTACCACCCTTCCCGCATGGAAGGCACCCTGCGCTGTTACCGGCAGCACCGCTTAAATAATAATCCTTTGAATAATGTGGGACAACAAGACATAACCGCCCATGTTGATTTTTCCGCTTTGACGCATTGGGGCCGGGAAGCCGGCCTGCAACCAGTTGGTTATACCACGCAAATGGACTTTTTGTTGAACCTGGGCATTCTGGAAGCCATTCCCCGTTCAAAGCCCGAATACGTTTTTGACGAAAAAACTACGCGTACCGTCATGGCTGTAAAAAAATTACTTTTACCCGAAGGAATGGGACGAGTATTTAAGGTTCTGGCATTTGCCAAGGGAGTTGGGAAGCCTGACTTACTAGGTTTTGTTAAGAGAAAAAATTGATTAAGGGGTTTAATATGACTGGAGTTAAAAATCTTTTTTTTATTGCCGGAGAGGGAAAACACAGGGTGCAGCTCCAGGCAACCCTTACTGGCGACGGCATCATACTTACTCTCCTGGGCGGAGAAAAGCCTCATATTGGTGCAATGGTCATGAGTATTCCCCGCCCCAGCATGGCTGACCCTCGAAAATTAAGTTGTAATTCCACATTAGTACCCAGGCTGGGACATAAAGAGGACGAAATAGTAAAACCCCTGGCCGAAAAACTGGCCAAAGCCAGCGGCCAGGTGGTGGTTGCAATTGCTGGACTTCATGTAGAAAATGCGCAAAAAGAAGATATAAATCTCCTAATAGATAATTCCTGGCAGGTTATGCAACAGTTACTAAACGCATTAAACTTTGAAAAAAATAATGCCAACTTTCGTTAGCTTTTTTTTGTACTCCCGGGGACAAAATATTTACCGGGAGGTGAAAAATAATGCTCCGTGATGATAAAACCAGTCGCACTAAAGAGCGTGAAAACGATAATACTATCTGCCCGGCTTTGGAAGGCTCGGCAGGCTGCCCGGCAGATAACACGATTACTTCTGGCTCCTGTACCGAATGTGTTGAAGCAGATGACGACCTTTAAAAATCAGTAGAACGGGGTTAAACCCCGTTTCTTTTTTTAGTATACCGTCACCAATAACTTTATAGGCCTGTGGATTAATAAATATCTTGACATGGTTAGTCAGTAAGATTAAACTGTATTTAGATTGAAATTCATTCTCAATAATTACGATCCCAATTTTTTATAACCATCCCAGGAGGGAACTCTTTTATGACACTTGACCGCATAAAAAGAGGCCAGCGTTGCCGTATTTTATCCTTACCCTCGGAGTCAATCCGGGCACAGGCACTGCGTTTCGGCATTGCTGAGGGGGAAATTGTGACCTGCAGTGAAGTTATACCCGGAGGACCGGTAATTATTAGCAAAAACCATCAGGAAATCGCCATCGGACGCGGGTTAGCCCGGCAGATAGAAGTGGAAGGGAGTATTTAATCGTGACTCATGGTTGCTGCACTGGAGTGAAAATTGATATACCTGAAGGAGGAAAGCGCATAGTCCTGGCCGGTAATCCTAATACAGGAAAGTCAGTATTCTTTAATCATTTTACCGGTATTTATGTAGACGTTTCCAATTACCCGGGTACGACCCTGGATATTTCCTGGGGGCGCTATGGCTCTGACGTAATAATTGATACACCGGGAGTTTATGGTATATCCTCTTTTAACGATGAGGAACGCATTGCGCGGGATATTATCCTTTCAGCCGATCTGGTACTTAACGTGGTTTCAGCCGTTCATCTGGAGCGGGATCTTTTTCTTACCCAGCAGATCATTGACACCGGGGTGCCGGTGATTGTTGCCCTGAACATGATAGACGATGCCAGAAGAATGGGTATTGAAGTGGATGTGGAACGCCTGAGTCAGTTGCTGGGGGTTCCTGTAATCCCTACGGTGGCTGTAAAGAGAGAAGGATTTGAACGTCTGAAAGCGGAACTTTATACCGCCCGCCCGGGCTATGTCACACCGGGAGTGGAAAAGGAACTTAACCCGCTAATTAACCGGGTAGGTAACCGGGGAGAAGCATTATTGATCCTTGAGGGAGACCCGGTAATTGCTGCCCGCTACAACCTGGAACCGGGCACCAGGCAAGAAGAAATTTACCGCCGCCGGAGAGAAAGGGTTAATGCAATATATCAGCAGGTGGTTAGGGAAACCTCCCGGGGTGCAAGTATGGCTGTTACCCTGGGGAGGCTGATGATTAAACCGCTTACGGGAATCCCCATACTGTTGCTAACGCTATGGGCAATGTATAAAGCCATTGGTATTTTTATTGCAGGCACCGTTGTGGGCTTTACAGAGGAAACCATTATGCAGGGTATGTACGAGCCTGCCGTGCGCCATTTTGTCGAGCAATTTATACCCCAGTCATCCATCCCGGGTACTATTTTAATTGGCGAATTTGGTTTGCTCACCATGACAGTTACCTATCTTTTGGGACTATTAATGCCCCTGGTGGTAGGATTCTATTTCTTCCTTTCTTTATTCGAAGACTCCGGATATTTACCCCGTATTGCCACCCTGGTAGACCGTCTGTTAAATTCCATTGGTCTTAATGGCCGGGGAGTAATTCCCATTATCCTGGGTTTCGGTTGCGTAACCATGGCCACCATAACTACCCGGCTTCTATCCTCCGAACGGGAAAGGAAAATAGCCATTTTTCTTTTGGGGCTGACCATACCGTGTTCCGCCCAACTGGGGGTCATTGCCGGTATGCTGGCCACTCTGGGACCGCATTACCTGGCCCTGTACGCCCTGGTCATCTTCAGCGTGCTGGTAATGGCGGGTACGTTGCTGGCTACCCTGCTACCCGGTAAATCGGCAGACCTGTTTATCGATTTACCTCCTCTGAGGTTACCCCGCATTGATAATGTATTGAAAAAAACATTTACCAAATCTTTTCACTTTCTCAGGGAAGCTGCGCCACTCTTTGCCCTGGGAGCACTGCTTATCAGTACCTTTCAGGTAACAGGTATCCTGGAATTCTTGCAGAATTTGCTGGCACCTCTCACTGTAGGATGGCTAAACCTGCCCCGCGAGGCAGCCACGGCTTTTATTATGGGAATTGTACGCCGTGATTTTGGAGCTGCCGGTTTAACAGAGCTGGCTTTATCTCCGCTTCAAACTATAGTAGCCCTGGTCACCATTACCCTGTTCGTGCCCTGCATTGCTTCCGTGCTGGTAATTTTTAAGGAGCGGACAAAAAAAGAAGCTCTGCTAATCTGGGGGAGCAGCTGGATAGCAGCATTTCTCGTAGGTGGCCTGGTGGCCCAGCTGGCCCGACTCTTTAGCCCTGGCAGTGGGAAAACACACGTTTTACCGGTAATTCTTTTCTTTATAGCATTTACTCTTATAGTAGTAGTCACCTGTAATTTGCTCCGCCGGACAAGAACAACCAGCAGCATTATGGAGCAGGGCTATAAAAGCCGCTGAACTGACGATAGGTGAGGTAGGCAAGGGAGGTCAGGGAATTGCTGGTTAAAAGAGAATATTGTCCCTGCTGTGGCTATAAAACAGCTGATATAAATGCTACCCGTTGCCCCCGGTGCAATCATTACTTATGGACCTGGGCGCATTGCCAGGGCATTTGCAAAATGTGTACCCGGGAATGCCTAATACCCGTAGAAAAAAGAAAGACGCAGGAAACAGTTTGAAACGCATCCGGAGCCGGTTTTGAAACGGCTCCAATTTTTTAACAGGGAAGTATTCCTGGTTACCGAAACATACGTTATAAACAATTACCATAAGACTAAATTAAAGACCAGATATAGAAAGGCAGGCGATTAAAATGTCTCTTCTGGGCTTGATTCTGGCGTGTCTTTTCTTTGCTGCCGGCCTGGCAGGAACGCTTGTACCGGCTCTACCAGGCGCGCCGCTCATCTGGCTGGGAATGCTTGTTTACGGTATAATCACCGGCTTTTCTACCCTGAAATGGGGTTTTTACCTGGGCCAGACACTGGCAATGATCCTGGTACTGGTTCTGGATTACCTGGCTGGAGTGTGGGCAGTACGCCGTTATGGTGGTTCTGGTTATGCCATATGGGGAAGCATGGTGGGGTTGATTCTGGGATTAATCATTTTGGGTCCAGCCGGCATGGTTTTTGGCCCCCTGGCGGGAGCGGTAATTGGTGAACTGTTTGCTCGCAAGTCTTTAAATCAAGCTTTTCTGGCAGGATGGGGCTCCCTGGTTGGTTTTGCCGGGGGGACAGTAGCCAAGCTGGTCCTGGAAATAGGTATGATTATTTGGTTTTTCTCTGCCATCCGGTAAGGAGAAAACGATTAATCCCGCCGGAAATTTTCCTTAAACCCTTTATCCAGGGGGCCACCGAGAGAATTAAATTGAAAATTTCCAGTTTCCTGGCCTGTAACGGGTTGATTAATCCCCATCTCCTCTTCTCCGGGGTTTTCCCCTTTAAGCTGCAAATGCACCCGGCTTATCTGCCCTTTGCGTCTAACACGATGCACTGCCAAAAGCACCTCTCATGAATATATTCTTAAATATATTCTTACGTTTGAAAACCGGGATCCACGGGTAGGGAAGGCTGCCGGCTGGCCTCCACTGCCAGCTGATCACAGCGATTATTAAAAGCATTATCGGCATGGCCTTTCACCCAAACCCAGTTCACTCGATGCCTGTCGGCCAGAAGAAGTATTTGTTCCCAGAGGTCAGCATTTTTAGCCGGTTCTCCATTCTCCCGCCGCCAGCTGTTAGCCTGCCAGCGCCTGACCCATCCCCGGGTCATGGCATCTACTATATATCTGCTGTCCGTGTAGATGGTTACCCGGCAGGGGCGTTTTAACGCTTTCAACCCGGCTATTACGGCCATTAACTCCATGCGGTTGTTGGTGGTTAGAGCATAACCTCCGGATAGTTCCTTAATATGGCTACCGTAACGTAATATCACCCCGTAACCACCGGGGCCGGGATTGCCGCTACAGGCACCATCAGTATATATCTCCACTTCCGGCCAATCGGACATTAATATTTTCCCCCGTTTATACTGAATTACTCTTACAATTGTAGCACTTTTGGGGTTGCAGTGTCAGCCAGAATTTATTTTGCCGCCGTTCGCCCCGTCACGCTCTTCACAGGAGCATAATAAACCTGCCTGGCCGGTACCTGTACGATCTCCCGTTCCGGATAACGAAGGGCGGTTAATTTTCCACCCATTACGCAGCCCTGGTCGATATCAATAGTATTATTGCGAAAAACAGGTTGAGGTACAGGAGTGTGCCCGTAAACCACCAGTGCCTGTCCCCGGTATTCCCGCGCCCAATCCCGTCGCACGGGCAGACCATCCGGAGTTATTTCGCCGGTAGAGTCGCCATATAAACAAAAATCCGCAATCCGGGGTGAAAGGCGGCCAATCATTTTTTCTTTAATTCCCCCGTGTACTGCAACAAGCCGGCCTTCATCTAAAACGAGATATGGAACAGCCCGGTGATAAAATCTTAAAAACCGCTGGATAAAGGCATTCCGGTCGACCGGATTTAATTGTTCCAGTTCCCGGGCGGTTTTTTCGAGACCGTGACGAACCTGCACCCGGCGACCGGATAGATAGCCAGCTAATTTTTTGCAGTGGTTTCCCGGTACATACAGGGCATCTCCCGACTCCACCATATTCATGACCAGGTTAATGGTAGCCAGGTTAAAGGGCCCCCGGTCACCGATATCACCAAGAAATACCACCTTCCGTTTCCGGGGATGGGTCCAGCTTTTGCCCCGATACCGGTAACCCAACCGGGTGAGAAGTTCTTCCAGCTCCAATAAGCAGCCATGGACATCGCCGACGAGATCGAAGGGACCCCTGGCTGGTGATTCTACAGGCAATGGGATGATCTCCACCCGGACCCGGTTTGCCTCCTCTGGACCGAGGATATATACCCGGTCAAAACCTTCCCGGTGTACGGTAGCCAGGCTCTTCCTAAGCAGGCGCTGATGCTCGCTGATTACCCGGGATTCCACTACCCGCTCCCGCCTGGTATTAAGCTCCTGACATAGCTTTTCCGGAAAATTAAATACGATCAGTATCGCTTGAAAATCATGCCGGCGAGCCTGTTTTAACAAGTCTTTTCGGGCACGTGAGGTTAAAGCAGTGGAATCAGCTACCGTCAGTTGTCCCAGTTCCAGGCGTTGCTCGATGAGACAATGAAATAATTTGAAAGCCTGCGGTGAAGCAGCCATGTTCTCTTCTTCATCGCTCACCAGCGCCCGGCAACGATCGGATGAAACAATCTGGGTATCCTTAAACCAGCGAGCGGCAAAAGTGGATTTCCCGCACCCGGCAGAACCACATAAAACCACCAGGGAGGTCCTGGGTATGGACAGCGTGGCGAACATACTTTTCCCCCTTTAATTGAAAAGCGGTTAACACTTCTATCTTTTCACCAAGGCCGCTACGATATAATTATCATGGGTAGCCGTGGTCTGGGGGAAATCCGGGGTTACTTAATGGGCAGCGTGAGCAACCGGGTGGTTCGTCATGCTCCCTGTCCGGTGCTTATCGTACGTTAAGAAGACTCTTGTTTTTCAAGCACAAGTATACTAAAATTTCTTTGGGAGTTATTCTCCCGGCGGCAAGCCGCCGGGAAATTTCTTTTTCCTGAACTCTCACCCAGGAGGTGGCAATAAAGGTGGCTGTTGTGGAAATTCGGGTCGCAAACCACCCCTACCTGACCGATCCGGCTGGTGAGGAGGTTTTATATGAAATAAAGCACGCCCTGGGCATTAGTGCGGTTCAAAAGGTACGTACAGCCAAGGTATATCGTTTTGAAGGCATTGATGAGTCAGCGGCTCGACTGCTGGCTGAAAAGCTGCTGGCGGAAGCAGTTTTTCAAGACTATACCATCAATGCTCCCATCATCAAAGACGCTCCTGTAGTAGTGGAAGTGGCCTATAAACCGGGGGTTATGAATCCTGAGGCCGCATCATTGATGAAAGCTGTCCGGGACCTGGGAATTGAGGGGTTGGTGGCCGCCGATTCCAGCCGTGAATATGGCTTTTACGGTCAGGACATTAACTCGCAGCACATTGATATCATCCTTGAACGATTGCTGGTCAATGCCACCGTAGAACGGGTGGTTACTGAAAAACCTGCCACTCTTCTCATTTCGGGCCGCCCGGGACAAACCGAAATCATCCCCCTGCGCGGGATGAGCGATGCCGAACTAATGGAGCTGAGTCGCGACAGGCTTTTCCTTAACCTGGAAGAAATGCAAACGATTCAACAGTACTTTAGAAATATTGGCAGGGATCCTACGGACTGTGAAATAGAAACTCTGGCCCAAACATGGTCCGAACATTGCGGCCATAAGACCTTTAAAGCACGTCTCCTGGTAGAAGGCAGGATTAAAGAGCCCCTTTTGAAACGCCTGCAAGAGGCAACTTTAGCAGCCAATCATCCTCTGGTACTTTCTGCTTTTGTGGATAATTCCGGAGTGATGGAATTCTATGACGGCTGGGCCATCTGCGGTAAAGTGGAAACCCACAATTCTCCGTCCGCCATCGAACCTTACGGCGGTGCCATGACAGGAAGTGGGGGAGTATTCAGGGACGTCATGGGAACCGGCCAGGGAGCCCGGGTTATAGCTTCCACAGATATGTTCTGTTTTGCACCACCCGATACTCCCCGGGAAGAAATTCCCCCGGGTTGTCTCTCACCCCATTACCTGCTGCGCCGGGTGGTGGCCGGAGTGCGGGACTATGGTAACCGTATGGGCATTCCAACCAATAACGGTTCTGTACATTTTCATCGCGATTTTCGGGCCAAGCCATCGGTAATAGTTGGTGCCTACGGAATGCTGCCTGTTGAGCGCTGTCGAAAAGGCCAGCCCCGGCCCGGCGATCTGGCCGTAGCTATCGGTGGGAGAACAGGCCGGGATGGTATTCACGGAGCAACCTTTTCCAGCGGTGAAATGACCCACCGAACTACCGAAGTAAATGCCAGTGCCGTCCAGATCGGCCACCCCATTGAAGAAAAGCGTGTAGCCGACGCCATACTGGCAGCCAGCGAAGCCGGTCTCGTCAGGGCCATTACCGACTGCGGTGCAGGAGGGTTTTCCTCTGCCCTGGGTGAGATGGGCGAAAAAACAGGGGTCAGGGTCTGGCTGGAAAGAGCGCCTCTAAAATACCAGGGTTTGAAACCCTGGGAAATCTGGCTTTCTGAAAGCCAGGAACGCATGATTATCGCCGTATCTCCGGAAAATCTGGAGCGCTTGCTGGAGATTTGCCGGGGATTGAATGTGGAAGCTACTGTGCTGGCGGAATTCACCTCCGATCGCAGGCTGGTGGTAACATATGAAAACGAAATCGTTTGTGATCTAGACATGGAATTCCTCCATCACGGCCTGCCCAAAAGGGTTCTCCCGGCCCGCTGGCAGCAGCCGGCGTTAACAGAACCACAGTTGCCGATTCCAGATGCTTTGGAAGATATATACTGCAGGGTAATGAGCCATTTGAATGTATGTTCCAAGGAACCAATTGTCCGTATGTACGACCACGGTGTTCAAGGTTCCTGCAGCCTTGCTCCCTACGGTGGGGTAGAACAGGACGGTCCCAATGATGCAGTGGTCCTTACTCCCCTGCTCGGCTCCCCGGCAGCGGTAATAATCAGTCATGGTTTGAACCCGGTATTAAACCAGATAGATCCTTACTATGGAAGCCTCTGGGCGGCAACAGAAGCGGTTTCCAATGCTGTAGCCGTGGGGGCTAACCCCGGGGAACTGGTTTTAATTGATAACTTTATCTGGCCTTTTCCCGATGAAGAGTCACTGGGAGCCCTTGACAGGGCGGTAGATGCGTGTGTTGATTTTGTTCGTGCCACCGGAATACCTTTTATTTCTGGAAAGGACAGCCTTTCCAGCACTTACCGCGGCAAAGATGGAGAGGTAATTAAAATTCCGCCCGTGCTCTGTGTTTCTGTTTTTGGCCGCCTCCCAGATGTAAAACGTACCATTTCATCAGATTTTAAAGGGACTGGTAATTTGATAGTCCTGGTAGGTCAGCGTAATCTATCCGAAATGGCAGGATCGGTTTATTATGATCTATATGGTTACCTTGGCAAAAACCTTCCCCGGATAGATCTGAAAACGGTAACCCGGGTATGGAAAAGCATATTCAGGGCCATACAGGAAGGAAAAATTCTGGCCTGTCATGACATTAGTGAAGGGGGGCTGGCTGCTGCCCTGGCCGAGATGTGCTTTGGGGGCGGGGTGGGAGCAGAATTGAATGTTCCCGCCGGCGAAAGACCTGATTATTTCCTGTTCAATGAAACAAGCGGGTGTTTTTTGCTCGAGATGTCCCCCCGGGAAAATCCCGGCAAAGTCCTGGCCGGCCTTCCCCACGTGGTTCTGGGACAGACACGGGACAATCCGGTAATTGAGATCAAACAGGAAGGGCACCATCTTTGCAGGATAGCTTTGTCCACTCTGAAAAGGTCCTGGAAGGAACCCATGGAACGAATCTTCGGTACCCCTGGCGAAGCCCGGGAGGTGGGATAATGAAAAAACCGCGAGTGTGTATTTTACGTACCGATGGTACCAATTGCGATCGTGAAACTGCATATGCTTTCGAGCGGGCTGGTGGGGAACCTCACCTGGTGCATGTCAATCAACTCAGGGCAGGGGAGAAAAAGCTCACCGAGTATCAAATTCTGGTTATCCCCGGTGGTTTTTCATACGGGGATGACGTGCATTCAGGTAAAATACTGGCCGTGGAACTGACTTCCTTCCTGAAGGAACAATTACAGGAATTTGTTGACAGGGGCAAGCCGGTGCTGGGAATTTGTAATGGATTTCAGGTTCTCGTCCGCACCGGTCTCCTGCCTGCAGCCAGGATAGGAGACATCAAAACCACCCTTATGCACAATAATAGCGGGCGCTTTGAATGCCGCTGGGTTTATCTCCGGGTGGAAAATACGTCCTGTATTTTTACCCGGGGGCTGGCCGGCAGGTTACTTCATTTTCAGGCCGCCCATGGTGAAGGCAAATTTTATACCGATAGCCAGAACCTAAGTAAAATTGAAGAGGGCAGGCAGGTGGTTTTTCGTTACGCCACCAGTAACGGCGAGCCTGCCACTGTTTACCCGGACAATCCCAACGGCTCTTTGAACGCTATAGCCGGCATTTGCGATCCCAGCGGGCGGGTACTGGGATTAATGCCTCACCCGGAACGCTTCGTGGACCTTGTCCAGCACCCCAACTGGCGCCGGCAACAATTCCGTGAACCTCACGGCCTGCCCATCTTTCGCAACGCTGTGACCTTTGCTCAGGAAATGTAAGATAGAGGAGAAACACAGGATGAACATACGCAAGGCAAGAATTGCGGATATGGAATCGGTACACAGCTTAATTACCTACTACGCTGACCGGGGGCTTATGCTGGCACGCTCTCGCTCTGCCCTGTATGAAGCTGTAAGAGAGTTTACCGTAGCCGAGGAAAATGGGCAGGTTATAGGTGCCGGGTCTCTCCATATTATCTGGGAAGACCTGGCGGAAATACGAGCTCTGGCGGTAGATCCCCGTTATACGCGCCGGGGTATTGGTCGCCGCCTGGTTCAATCCTTTCTTGAAGAAGCCCGTGAACTGGGGCTTCCCCGGGTTTTTGCCCTTACCTATCAAGCAGGATTTTTTATCAAATGTGGGTTTCAACCCATAGCCAAAGAGAAGTTACCGCAAAAGGTCTGGAAAGAATGTATAAACTGCCCCAAATTCCCCAGTTGTGAAGAAGAAGCAGTGATCTTTGAATTGTAAGATCTGGACCTTGCACCTGTTCCATATATTATGGCCAGGCCGGGCGCTGAGGTTGGTAAAAAACAGGAGGTGGAAAAGTTTTGTCAGGGAAAGGCCTGCCAAATGATGCAGGAGAATCAAGTAAAATGAAGGTACTTTTTCATATTAACGAGGCGGAACGCTGGCCCCGGGTTATCACCAACATTATTAATTTTTTACGTGATGTTGGAGCAGAAAGGGCCAGCATCGTGGTTCTGGCTAATGGTTCCGGTGTACTCGGTTATAACCCGGGTGAGCAGGATTTAATAAGCCAAATGGAGAACTTGCATAAAGTGGGAGTTGCATTTATTGCTTGCCGGAACGCTTTGATTGCGCATGAAATAAATGAAGAGGGATTACCTGATTTTGTAGTTGTTGTTCCCGCAGGCATTACCGAGATAGTACGCAGGCAAGTTCAAGGATATGCTTACATTAAGCCCTGATTTTCTCAGCCAGCAGGGTTCAAAAATAGACAGGTAACAAGGAGATTAATATAAAATGAACGACCTGCGCATTGCCCTGGTTCAAATGCAAGTAAGCATAGGAGAGGTAAGGAAAAATCGGGAGAAGATGGCTGCTTTTGTGGAAGAAGCGGCCGGCAAAAAGGTGGAAATGATCCTTTTCCCCGAGCTATGCATTCAGGGTTATCACCGGGAAAAAATACAGGAATTTGCCGAGCCTATCCCGGGAGAAAGCACAAATTATTTAAGCAGGCTGGCCAGTTCCTATAATATGGTCATACTGGCTGGACTGGCAGAGATGTCCGGCTGCGAGAAACCCTATATCACCCAGGTTATCGCTTACCCTGACGGCCGGCTGGATAAATACCGCAAGACCCACCTGGGCAAGAGCGAAAAACCCTATTTTACCCCTGGCAACCAGCTCCCGGTTTTTGAAACGGATAAAGCCCGGTTTGCTGTGGAGATTTGCTGGGATCTGCATTTTCCTGAGGTTACTACTGTACTTTCCTTGCAGGGGGCGGAGGTTATTTTTGCTCCCCATGCCTCGCCTACCATGGTAGGAGACCGGCGGGATATCTGGCTTAAATACCTCTCCGCCCGGGCATATGATAACAGTGTATTTATAGCTGCCTGTAACCTGGTGGGACCATCAGGGAAAAATCAGGAATTTTGTGGCGGCGCACTGGTTATTGATCCCAAGGGCAATGTAGTGGCCGAGGATTTTGAGGGAAAAGAAGGATTACTGGTCGTTGATCTTGACTCAAAGCTCATCAATACCATCCGTTACAACAATACCACCAGCATGCGCCATAGTTTTTTCCTGGAATCCAGAAGACCTGAATTGTACGGGTTGCTGGTTAAACCCGGTTTGACAAATTAACCCCGGAAAATTTCCGGGGTTAATTTACTTTCCCTCAGCTTCCCTGGGCGGCCTGTTTTCTTCTGGCTTCCTGAAGAACCTCTTCCTTAATTTTTAAAGCATCGCCCATGACCATACCGAATTGCAACCATTTAAAACCAAACTGTAACAATTCCAGGTCATCATCCTTTATTCGTTCAATAACCTCCGGTTCCACCTCAAAAATATCAAGGAACCTGCTTTCAAAAATAAACTTTCTGAACCTGTCCAGATCATAGCAGGCCATATAGTACATCTGTACAATACGTGGATTGACAACCTTTTCGCTTAAAACCCGGGGGCTGTTGGAAACCAGTTTGAAAATAGCCTCTACCTCTTCATAAACCAGCAACCCCTGCTCCTTAAGATAATCTTCAACATAAAGTTCTTGAGGCTCGTCCAGACCACGGCAACGGGAGGGGTCGGTTAAAATGGTAAACTGATCATACTCAGCACACTTGTCCAGGGGAAACATACGGCAGGCCCAGGGGCGGTCTTCATAAATACTGCATCCCTGAGGAGTGACAAAGGGACACTTTTTATCCTGCTTTTCGTCCATTTTCAGGAGAACCACAGGTAATCCAGTTCCCTCACCAATAAGGGAAACAGTATAACGGTCCAAAAACTCCCCGGAGGAAAGTCCCAATCTTTTCCGCATGCGCAGTACATCAAAAGGTGAAAGGTAAATATTCACATCTCGGCAACAATGGGTAAAGCAGGAAAGTCCCGGGTGACAGGAGAAATGAAATTTACTGTCACTGCTCAGTACTTTTTCCTTGGACATGTTATTAATCCCCTCTTCCCTAAATAAAAATTACTTGCCTGTATTACCATTAAACAGTTTCCCTTATCCCAGGTTTTTTTTATGACTAACTCATTATAACCCCTGTTCACCCACCTTAGCAAGCCAATCTTTCCTGCCAAAATAACAAAAGAAAGGCACATTGAATGTACCTGCTCCTTGCTCAAGCAGTATAAATAGCACCTTTGGGACAACGGGCCAGACAGGCTCCGCATTTCAAACACTTCTGCCGGTCAATAAAATATGGCTGCCCCTTTTTCTCTCCGATAATCGCTTCAGCAACACATTCACGGGCACATAAACCGCAGGCAATGCATTTTTCTTCATCTATCACGTAGTCTACCAGCGCCCGGCAGACTCCGGCGGGGCACCGCTTTTCTATGATATGGGCTTCATATTCTTGACGAAAATATTTTAAAGTGGAAAGGACTGGATTGGGTGCGGTCTGGCCCAGACCACAAAGGGAGGCGTCCATTACCTCTCTGGAAAGCTCCTCTAATTCATCAAGATCTTCTAATGTTCCTTTACCCTGGGTGATTCTTTCCAAAATTTCCAGCATACGCTTTGTGCCTACCCTGCAGGGAGTACACTGGCCACATGACTCATCCTGGCTGAATTGTAGATAGAACTTGGCAATATCCACAACGCAATCGGTCTCGTCCAGAACAATCATACCCCCGGAGCCCATCATAGAACCCAGCTGTTTTAGAGATTCATAATCAATGGGTGTATCCAGGTAACGCTCTGGTATACAACCTCCCGAAGGACCACCGGTTTGTACTGCTTTAAAACGCCGTCCTTCAGGAATCCCTCCTCCAATATCAAAAATCACCGTACGCAGAGTAATACCCATGGGTACTTCAATTAAACCGGTATTTAGAACCTTGCCGGCCAGGGAAAAAACCTTTGTTCCCCGGCTGTTCTCCGTACCTACTGAAGCAAACCAGTCCGGGCCTTCACGGATAATCACAGGAATATTGGCGTAGGTTTCCACGTTGTTTAACAGGGTGGGCTTCCCCCACAGGCCGCACTGGGCGGGGTAGGGGGGACGGGGACGCGGTTCCCCACGTTCCCCTGTTGCCGAACGCAGAAGAGCCGTTTCCTCGCCGCAGACAAAGGCACCGGCTCCCAGACGTATATCAATATCAAAACTGAAATCAGTGTTGAATATGCGCCGCCCCAGAAGTCCATACTGCCGGGACTGGGCAATTGCTCGTTCCAGCCGGTCTACGGCGATGGGATATTCTGCCCGGACATAAATATAACCTTCCCGGGCTCCAATAGCGTAGCCGGCTATGGTCATGGCTTCCAGTACACTATGGGGGTCCCCTTCGAGAATACTCCGGTCCATAAATGCGCCTGGATCTCCTTCATCCGCATTACAAACCACGTATTTCACCGGTCCCGGTGCGGCAGCGGCCAGCTCCCACTTGCGGCCAGTGGGAAAACCTGCTCCGCCACGCCCCCGCAAGCCCGATTTTTTAATTGTGTCTATCACCTGAGCCGGTGTCCAGTGCAATAAAACATTGGCCAGGGCAAAGTAACCATCACATGCTATGTACTCTGTAATATCTTCAGGGTTAATCAAGCCGCAATTACGCAATGCTATCCGGTATTGGGCGCGGAAAAAGCGGATATCCGAAAGCCGGGACTTTTTCTCCCCGGAAACAGGCTCCGTATACAGGAGGCGTTCCACTACCTGGCCTCCCAGTAAATGCTTTTCTACAATTTCGGCAACATCTTCTTTCTTAACCCTGCAATAAAGCGTCTGTCCGGGGTAAATGACCACCAGTGGTCCCATTTTACAAAAACCGAAACAACCTGTTTTAACAATCCGGGCCGGGGCTTTTTTTAGCTGGACCTGCCTGAGCAGTTCTTCCTTTACCTGGTGGCTGGCTGAAGAGGTACAACCTGTTCCGGTACAAACCAGTACCTGCCACTCCGGGCTGGCATCAGGTTTTTCCCTGCGGGCGTTAATGTCCGGGAGCCGTTTCTCCTTGATAGCGAGCAGGTCGTTCAATCCATTGATCACCAGCAGTCACCTCCCTGCGCCGGTACTTCTGTAGTAGCCTGGCTACATCCTGGCGCCGGAATTTCCCGTACACTTTATCATCAACAGTCAAAACCGGTGCCAGTCCGCAAGCCCCCACACAACGGGTACTTTTCACTGTAAATAAACCATCTGCGGACGTGTTGCCCTCGCGCAGGTCTAGCTGTCGCCTGAATTCATCGAAAATTCCCTGTGCGCCTTGAACATAACAGGCAGTTCCCAGGCAAATATTAATGCTATATTTCCCCTGTGGTTCTGTGTGAAAGAGGGCATAGAAGGTAACAACACCGTTAACCTCACTAACCGGCAGGTTCAGTTTACCTGCAATATAGGTTTGCACTTCCTCCGGCAGGTAACCAAATATATCTTGAGCCTCTTTTAATATGCGGATCAGCTGTCCTTCCTGCTGGCCGTAACGTTCAATAACCTCATCCAGCTCTCGGTATTTTTCCTCCCAATCTTTTTCCTCTCCCGTCAAGGCTATCACCTCCTTCGAAAATCTACTCCTAAAAGGATAGTTTACCGTGGGAAGAATAATAAATTCACCTCTTTCAGGAATTAAAATTTTAAAATATGGAAATTATATTGTAATAAATAACCAATCACCGAGGGGGATTGTCCATGAAAATTAAATTTCCCCGTCAGGTTCTGTACCTGGCCTACCGGACGTGGCAAAAACGCCGCCAGCAGGGAGAATTCCTGCGCTATTACTTGAAACCAAAAGAAGACAGCCGCAATAAAATTGCCCGCTGGCTTGATTTTTACATAACCATAATTACCCTGGGGTTATTAAGTTTTGCCTTTTTTACTGTCCTCTGGCCTGCCCAAACAGCTTTTTTTATCTCCCTGTTTTTTATGATTGCTGCTATTCCCGGGGCAGCAAAAATACATAAAAAAAGACTTCAAAAGGAAAATCTTCACCGGAAGCTTCGCTCCATAGTCGAAGGGTATCGGAAGAAGTTGAAACAGCTTGAGGATGCTGAAGAGCTGGCTTCTTTTATATGGCCATTTTTAAATAAACTACCTCAATTTGAACAGGCACAGCCACCAAAAGGAAGAAAAAAGGAAAAGTTTAAATTGCCGGGGGGAGTTATCCGGGCAATCTACCGGAACATACCTGTACTCATCAATTTCATACCGTCCGCTGATAAACCGGTAGATGTTTCTGCCGTACACGAGTTGCTGGGGATTATGAAAAAGCAGGGATACCGGTACGCCCTCCTGGTCACCCCGGGTGAATTTGCTCCGGATACCATGCGGCTGGTTGCTTCCCTGCGCAACCAGTATCGCATTGCCCTGGTGCCGGAAAAGGAACTGCTGTACCTGCTAGCCCAGGCAGAAAAACTAACCCAACCTGCTGACCGGACTGAGACGACAGAGGTTACTCCTTTTGTGTTGTCCCTTAAAGCCCTTATAAAAGCGGTCATTGATTATAAAAAGGGGCGTTTATATCTGGTAACCGGAGCATTGTTAACAATCTTTTATTTCATCCTGGGTCCCGGTAATTCCGTAAGTAAGGTTTACCTTTTCCTGGCGGCAGCCAACCTTTTTCTCGCCCTGCTCTGCCTGGTTTTCGGTCAAAGGGAAACAGTACCTCCGGATATCCATGATCTCCTGCAGGAAACTTAATAAAAACTCCGGATAAGCTGAAAGGGCCACGTTTGATGGCCCTTTTTCATTACTGCACCGGCAGATTAAAAACTTACATAGATTTAGTGCAAGTTACTAAAAATATCTATATGTAACCTGCCGAGGTGTTACGATGCACGATCCCGGGAAGATTTCTGGGTTGCAAATGATATACCTGCTTATCAACGTGGTTGGTGCCACGGCCCTGGTCTTTTTACCCGGGTTTACCGCCTTTATAGCGGGGAGGGATGCCTGGGTGGCCCCTCTTTTAGCTACCCTGCCCGGCTTATATGTAATTCTGGTGATTACTTCTCTGGGCCAGCGCCTCCCCGGCCAGACCATTGTGCAGTACACCGAAACGCTGCTGGGCCCGTGGTTGGGGAAAATTATCGCCCTATCCTATATAATCTTCTTCTTGCATGTCAATGGAATAGCCGTAAGGGAATTTGGTGAACTGATTGCAGCTGCCCTTATGCCCCGGACGCCGCAGGTGGTATATGCCACTCTGATGGTTACTGTCTGCAGTTACGGGGTTTACCATGGCCTGGAAGTGCTGGCCCGGGTTATGGAATTAACCTACCCGTGGCTCCTCATCCTCTTTGGCCTGATACTCATTCTGGTCGCCGGGCATATGGAACCGTCCAATTTACTTCCCGTACTCCAGAGCGATGTTAAAACCATTATTCACTCCTGTCTTAATCCTATTGCCTGGCGTGGGGAAGTATTTATCCTGGGTATGTTTTTTACTTCCCTGGCCCGTCCTGACCTGGCCAGGCGTAACGGGTTCATCGCCGTCCTGGCCGTCGGATTGATCCTTACCATAAACGCCCTGGCCTGTACCGCCGTTTTCGGCGTTACAACCGGAAGGCTTAACTTTGCCACCTTCGAACTGGTAAGGCTGGCCGGTTTCGGACCTTTTTTAACCAGGCTGGACGCCCTCTGGATGATCATCTGGATCGTAGGCATTTTCGGAAAGGTGGCCCTCTTTCATTATGCTACCGTAACGGGTACCGCCCAGCTGTTCCGGCTTAAAAACCACCGCTGCATAATCACGCCCCTGAGTATCCTTCTTATCGCCCTCTCGCTGAGTCAATTTAATTCATTAACGTCTATGCTGTCCTGGATTAACGGCCCCTGGATTCCCTATGCCTTTCTTTATGAAATGGGCATTCCCACCGTTCTGCTCATCCTGGCCCTTTTAAGGGAAAAAAATCGCCTCCCGAAATGGAGTTTCAAAATTAAACGGAATTTCCGGTAAAAAATAAACCGGCGGAGTATTTTTCCGCCGATTTTCTCCCGGGAATTATGGCGGGAGTGTGTGAGAATCGAACTCACCCGGGACGGGATTGCCGCCCCACAGCTGGTTTTGAAGACCAGTACAGTATTCCCGTTCCCGCAAACCCGCGTCATTACTGGATTTTCCCCTTCGCAGGGTTGTCCAGCTTAACTGGTCTGACATTTTTCAGAAAACTTCAGACCAGCAAAGCTGGTTTTCACTATGTCTTTTTCTACATAAGTGTTGTTTTTCCTGCTTTATTGATGTTTGACCAAAGATAAAAATTTATTATGGCGTTACAAAACATGCTAATACACATCAAACAATTGTTTGCGCAAGGTGATTTCAACCTCACCAGTCACCAGTTAGACGAAGTAACGGGTAACGTCAAAATGACGGTAACCATTACAGGCAAAGGCGGAGTAACCCAGCAGCAGGGAATGTTCAGTCTTTACGCATACCCAACGGTTAGACAGCATACACCTAACACCCAGGCCAGGGGGGGGAATACCCTGGCAGTAGGCGAAGAGATGCCGAGAGTAAGAATTTGGTACAGAAAAATGGCAGGCATGTTTTAATCAGAAGGCTTAGAAATTTGTCGGATTATGTTGAAATAAATTTAAAGGAATCATTTTATGCCCGTGGTAATGTGAACAATTAGAAGTGAAATGAGGGGGTATGGTCTATTGAGTGAGGAAAAAAGATGTTCCTTTTGTAACATGGAAATATTAGATGGCGATCTTATTCAATTAGATAACGGACAATTCTGGCATAGGGAATGTATTGAAGAGCAAGGGGTAAAGCAAGATACAGTTATTGCCACAAAGCAATATCCTGCCAATATATCAGTCCCTACAATAGCCAATTTACCTATTAATCTTAAATTTCTTTCGTTTCTATCTTATGGTTTGGCAGCATTATTCATCATAACAGGTTTTGTTGTAATGTATCATTATAGCGAAGATAGTTTTGGTGCTGGTCATATCGTTGGTGGAGATGCTTATAACCTTATCATTATTGCTTTAAGGGGATTGGGTTATATTATAACCGGACTGGCTTTTACTGTAGTTGGAAGCATACTATTAATTTATGATTTATTACACAAAAAATTTTCTAAGCAGCTAGGATGATGATTTATGATTATAAGAAAATTTCCTCCAACTTTATGTCTGTTGCTATTAATTCTGTTGTTTGGTTGTGCAAATAATAAATCCATTCAATCAAGTACATATAATCCAAAACCAGAATCATATAAAATTTTTGACATAAAACCAGAACCATATAAGAAAGCACTGCAACAAATTAATAATATGGACTATGATATGGCATTAAAATACCTAGATCTTACTATAACCGATTTCCCCAACTCAAAATATGTAAATAACTCATACATACTAGAGAGCATAATTTATAATGGCAAAACAATGGCTAATAGGATATTGATTCAATCATTGATGGCAGGTGTGCAACAAGGAGCCGAATATTATAATAGCGAAGAGAGGCAACTTATAAATAAATATTTTGCAACACTTCAATCAGAGCTTAACAAATTAGAAGATGAGTCACGCAGAAGCATTATTTTTGTGGCCGAAAAATTAAACACTAATCAACTTGATTTTAATGATGTTTCTATAAAATTAGTTCAACCATCTCCAAAAACGTCCCTTGATTTTTTTAAATCTGTTGGCTATCCTGTGCCTACAGAATATGAATTTAACTCAATTAAAAACGAATATGAACAAGAAGCAATAAATTACATGTTAAATAATGCTATAAAATCTGGAGAAATTAATCTCCCCCAATATTATTATGATATAGCCACATTATCATATTATTTTGACTATGACAACGAGTTGACTCTTAAATTATGCAATAAAGTTTTACAACTAACCGAGAAGGATAAGTATAATGAAGTTAGATTGCAAGTTGAAGATTTTATTAAGGAAATAAAAAGAAAATGAGAAACAGGAGGTTGGCATAATGAAACCTATTATAAGGATAGTGTTACACGTGCCCGTAGAAGAAAAAGAATGGATTCACAACCTTGCACAAAAAGAGCATCTTGCAGTGGTAAACCTCATAAGAACAGCTCTGGATGAATATAAAGACAGACATCATCCAGATATACCAGACAGACCGGGTAAAGACAATAACGGCAAAGAATAAAGCAAAAGGCTAGGAAGACAATAAAAAGCAGACTATTATATAACCCAACAGTAAGAAATATTTTATTCTCAAACGTTGGCAATGGATGTGGCAACCATAACCACAAATCAATACAATTCTCACTTTGAGATATGCTGACGCTACCAATTAGTGGGGAATATTTACCCCACTTATTTTTTTCTATAAGCCTGCCCGTTACAAAGTACCATTTTCCGTGTATCTGGTAGTAGAAAACATTTCATGAAAGGGGGGATGCAAAGTTTGCTGATTACCGAAACCTGGGAATATCCAGAAAATCAGGCAATACTCTACACCGAGAATCAGCAGTTAGCTGAAATTGCAGCTAACAACGGGTTAAGAGAAATGACCAGGTATTGGAGGGATGGAAAACATTTTGCCATTCAGTTTATCGGCCAAAAAGACGTTGTGCAAAAAGTATTCAGTCATGCTGAAACTGTTAAGCAAATACCAATAGACATTGAAACACCAAATCCATTTAACGAATTAGCGGAAGAAATGATTCAAAATAAGCTGCAAGCAAATCATGTAACCAGCAAATTATGTGAGATATGCAAGAAACCTATTTCTGCTACCTCAAACAGTCGGAAGTATTGTCCAAAATGTAGAAAAGAAGCATATGCCGAAGCACACCGGAGGGCAGCTAGAAACTATTACCACAGAAACAAAAAGAAAAGCTGAATGTGTGCCAGTGAAGGGGAGTGTATCATAACCGTACCAATCATAGCACAGATCGAATTATAAAACAAAAAGACGCGTGGAGATTATCTCCATGCAGGTTAAGGTAAAGGGGGAGTTAGTACAGAATTAAAGAGCTGCGTTCTGACTGAAGCTATAAGGATTATCAGCACGTGTTAAGGATTCAAATTGATCTAACTGAAGCTATGGGGAGAATCCTTATAGATTGAACAGTAAGCTCTGACCTAATAACTGGTATACGTAAGACACGTACAGGGAGAATCCCTATAGATTGAACAGTAAGCGGCAGGCAATATCTTTAAAGGATTGGTTTCTGTTTTACTGTTATAGCTGTATATTACTGTATTACTGTATTAGCTGTTTATAGATATATATATATTCTAGAACTATATATTTCTAGATTATATATTCCAGATCTATATATTTAATTCTTTAAACTGTTAAACATAAACAATTTTTCTATTTCTATGATCTGCATTTCTACGTTATGTTTGCGTTAATTAACGTAAGCGCTATGCGCTTCTGTAATTAACTTAAACATGCGTAGAAATGCAGTTTACATAGATTTTATTAAAACAGTAAATTAACACTTAAATTAAAGATATTTAGAGATATTAAAAGATAAACTAATTTTATTAATCAAAATCATAATTTTTAAAGATTTTATGGAAATATTAAAATCTATGAGTTTTGACAACGTTAAACTGTTACTAATTCTGCATTTATGTGAGTGTGTAAAGATCGTTTATAACGTATGTAGCGCTTTAGCGCATTAAACGATCTTACTGTAATATTTTAATCATAACTTTTAAACCTAATTATTCAAATTCTAACTATTACCTCAATCTGGCTGTTACCTTAACGTTATAACGTATAAAACGCATTAAGCGCAATTAAACGATATTACGCTAATTGTAATATTTCTACCCTGCTTACTGGTCGTTATAACGTGTATGGCGCTTTAGCGCCTTTAACTGTTTAACGTTAATTCATATATTCCCCATGGCATGTCAAAGAAAAGATGCTTGCTGATCTGCAATCTCATGTGTGACGCCCCGCCGCCCCGCCACGCTTTGCCGCCGCTGGCCGCTTCGCAGGCTGCGCTGGTTTGTGCAGCCACAGCAGCGGCACGGGATGGCGGCGCATGTTGCCCCGTCTGTCGCGTTTGCTGTCTGCGGTGCAGATGTGTTTGTGCTGATGTTGTGGGAAACTCCAAAAAGTGTTACAAATGTGCAATTTCCGTGTATTTACCTGTAAAGAAAACTTCATGGAGGTGTGCCAATTTGGAGTTTCCCGCAGGAATATTGTCAAAAGTTAAATCTTTGGTTAGGAAGGAGTGTGCTAGCTACAGTACAAAAGAGAACGGTATTTTGGACTATTGCTGTCATGAACCAGAAGATAGCAACATGCGTTGTCGCTATTTCGCTTCACCTGTAACTTGGTGTGTCTGGTTTGAAGAAGCTGTATTGCCGCTTGATTCTAAACTTGAGTATGAGTATTGGCAAGTTGTAAACCCGGATTGTGTACCCAACGAAGTTAGCAAGCCTCGTGAGCTTAGTAAACAATGCAAGATGTGTGGTAAAGTTTTCTCTGCTAAGTCAAATCGTGAAGTGTATTGTGATTCATGCAAGGTTACGGCTAGACGTGAGGCAGTAAGAAAGTGTAATCAACGTTATCGTGAAAAGAAAAGGGAGAGGGGTATAACGTGATATTTTAGAAACCCTGCAAGCCTTGATTTTACTGGATTTATTTTTGCAAATTTTAAGGGGTAAATGGTTTTATACCTGTTTCAAATTTCTAACGTATCACGCAGGCTTCTGAAGTCTTGATTTTACTGGTTTTTTTTAAATCCAGCTTTAATCGAACTTGACAAATAGATTCTGGAGGTGTTCTGGAATGTCACTTTGCCTGTCAGAACAGGAAACAATCATCAGGTTTGATGAAAGCTGCCGTACTGCTTTGATTTACACTGCTTCGCCAAAGTTTAAGGCCAAACTTGAAAAGATTGGCTTAAAACCAAAACGGGAGGTGGGAGAAAGTGCATGGTTTAGTGTGCCAAAGAAAGCTGTAAGTTTAAAGATTGGAAAGTAAATAATTGAAAGGAGGAATATCTAATGTTTGAAAGAAAATTGCTTAACATTTTAAATCGTGCTAATGATGGTATTGAATCAAAAAAGGAAGTTGCAAAATTGCTTATTTGTTTAAAATTTGCAATAAGGGACGTTGCCAGGAGTCAGCGCGAAGTAAGTGAGACTTTACAACTAGTTCAGAACAAAATGAAAAGTCGGGAATGTAATGATTTTATTATACTGGCATATTTACGAAAACATGAAAAAGATCTCAAAAGGCTCTTTGAAGAAAACGATAAATACCTTGCTAAAATTGGCGAACTTGCTATTAAAGCTTTGCATTTATACGAGTCATTAGGAGCCACAGACCATGAGTTGGCGCAAATTCTCAACTGCAACATGAAGGATTTGGAAAGGTACAGACAAATACATAAGAAGTTTGGAAATGATGTGGGGTTCTTTGTGGATGCAGTTATTGTTTACAAAGCCGAGCTTCGCTCAAGAAAATGTGATGACGTATTTATGGACGATAATCCAGAAGAGACACCTTTCTTCTCTGCATTATTAGCTACTATGCTATACCAAATGGAAAATAACAAAGAATTCGCAACTAAGATGCAGGAGCTTGTGGAGGATCATTTTCCCGAAATTCGTGGTGAGATGTACAGGTTAGCGAAAGATTCAGACGGGAAAGAATGGTTTGATAAGTATTATCCACCGTTGAAATTAGTGAAAATGTAGTTATCGTTCAGATGTTGCTTCAAATAGAAAGAAAGCCAGCTAGTTTTGCAGTTAACGTAAAATCATAAACGGGAGGGTTTTAAAATGAGTGACGAAAGGATTTTTCGGGCAAATAAAGTTACTATAATGGCGCAAGATGAAACTACAGGAGAAACTTTTTTAACATCACTGCCAATTGAATTAAAAGTCAACAAGTACATGATTGTCCTAACAGGGGAAGATTCTTACGGAAACAAAAGTGAGATTGCTTTCTTACGAGAACCCGCCATTCCTCTGTTACGGGAAGTGATTGAAAAGGAGATGTTTAAAAAGAACAAGGCAAACAAGATTATACACCTTTTCAGAAACAATGATACAGAAACGTAAGCAGCTTACCTATTGACATATACCCCTTTTATTCTATTTGTCAAAAAATACCCGCAAAGCCTACAGCCACAAGGCTTTCAGCGATTTTTTCAGTTTAATTGCAAAAACCCAGTAATATATGGCTTCCAGGGATCGGCATTTGCAAATTTGGCTTTTAAAGGGGGGATAAAATTGCGGTAAAGGGTTTTATATTACCCGAATTTCTATTTTGTCAAAATGTCACCTGGCATATTTTAAAAATTTGAACTACAGCATGATAATAGCGAGATAACTGGCAATAAATTGCTTAAAGTGCGCATTTTTCAGTTTCTAAGAATGAGAATAATTTTCAAAACAAAAGGAGTGTTGGCATGAGCTTAATTCCTGCAGTCAGAAACGGGAAAATCATTTTCTTACCTTCCGGGGAGTGCAATCAAAGCAGCCGTGTTTCTTTTCCTGCAGTGGGTGCGGTAATACCTTCTGCCGTTTTGCGGCCATTATGTGCGCTATTTGCTTTTATACTGCAGTTGGCGGGAAAGCTGTTTTGCCGGTTTAACCCAAAAGCAATAACAGCCGAAAGGGAGAAATGTTTAATTGCTGATACTTTAACCGTTAGCAGCTTAAATTCTGAAAGGGAAACCCCTCACACTGTCAGAACAAACGTGTTCAGGGGTTTAAAAGCCTGCAGGATATGCGGCAAAGATTTTACCCCAACGTCTAACCGGCAAAAGTATTGCCCGGAATGCAAAAAGACGGTTGAAAGAGAAAAGAACAGGGAATACGTCAAACGGCATAGGCAAAAGAAAAAAGCAGGTTGATTTACCTGCTTGCAGTGTTACGTTTTGCAGGATTGGATTGCTTACCCTGCCGGAAATATTCTTCCAGGATTTGCTGGATAAGACATAACCGTTTGAAGTGTACTGGGTGCGTCCCTTCCGGAAGATATTCCCAACAAACGGCCAGGGTATGCAGTAACCCTTCCAGTGTTACCTTATCCACGAACCTTCACCACCCTGGCCTTTTTCGGCAGGATAGTGTTCAGTGGGGAAGCTTCAGCATGTATGCGTCTTAAATCACTTTCCACCAGGTTAGCATAACGTCTGGTCATGGCCAGTGTGGTATGCCCCAGGGTCTTCTGCAGGGATAACTCCAGCCCCCCGGAACGAAGGTAGAGAATGGCGAAGGCATGCCGTAAATCATATGGACGTACCTTCACACCGAGTTTGCGGGAATACATTTTAAACCTGTAACCCCAGGAATTACGGTTTAACGGCATTCCTTCCACAGTACAGAAAACTGGCACATTATCCTTCCAGGAAGGGTGTCTTGCAGCAATTAATTCCCTCACAGCGTTTGCCGTTGCTGGTGAAATGGGCAGTGTTCTGCTTACCCTGGTTTTGGCTGTTTCCCTGCGAATGGTTACCTGCAAAGCTTTAAAGTTAAAATCGTCCAGAAGCAGGGAAAAGGCTTCCTTTGGTCGAATGCCTGTATCCATGGTTAGCAGGAATAGTGCATAATCCCTCAAACCTGCAAACGTCTTCCTGTCTGGCAGGGTGAGTAACTGCTTTAACGTTTCAACGTCCAGGTTGACCACCCTGCCTTCGTCTTTTCTTTTCTTCTTTCCTGCCAGCGGATTTTCCGGGAATATGCCTTCCTGCACACACCATTTGAAGAATGCATTGAGGTATTCCAGACGGATATTGTATGTGGCAGGCTTCATATCCTGCGACATATATTCAAGTACGCATTTCTTCAAGTTTTTGGGGTTGTAAGCCTGTGGGTAACGTTTGAAAAACTGGCCTATGTGGTAGCGGTAATCGTTCAGTGTCGTTTCGCTTATACCGTCCCCCTGTTTCCACCATAGAAACTGTTGCCTTGCTTCCTCCCATGTGGTGGGTACCTCTTTGCGGATGCGTAAGACTTTTCCTTTCGCCATAAAAAACCCCCTTCACGGAAATACTTTCTTTCGCGAAGGGGAAGACCAGTACAGTTAGCGGGTCATTTCAGCTTAACTGGTCTGCAAATTGTGCGACAATTTTAGCGGAATTTCCTGCAAACTACAAACCTAGAATTTATGCGGTTGGCGGGAGTGTGTGAGAATCGAACTCACCCGGGACGGGATTGCCGCCCCACAGCTGGTTTTGAAGACCAGGAGGGCCACCAGGCCCCATCCACTCCCGCAGACAAATGCAGTTGCTCATAAGCCGCCAGTAAAATGCAGATTGTATTATACCATGTTCGCCGGGATTAATCAATAACTGTATCCTTACTCCCCATCCACTGCCATTGATTTTAAGGGGAAAATGTAATACCCTAGATTAAGGAGTTGTCCACTGGCGGTTGGAGAAGGATTTTACTGGTTACCCGTGGAATAATACGAAAACCGGGGTTTGATTTGAGTACGGGCAGGTGAGCCTTTGAGCAAATGCTGGATCTATTCGAGGAAATCAAAGAAGAGATGGCTATTGTAGAACGGGAATTGCAAGCCACCTTGCAAACCCCGGATCCACTTCTAACCGAAACTTCCACCCATCTATTAATGGCAGGGGGAAAGCGCCTGCGCCCTGCTTTTAGCTTGTTAGGAGGCAAGTGTGCCGATTTCCACCTGGAACGGGTTTTACCTCTGGCCGTAGCTTTAGAGTTGATCCATATGGCCACCCTGGTTCATGACGATGTGGTGGATGCGGCCATGACCCGCCGGGGTGTGCCCACCATAAAAGCTCGCTGGGGGAATCGGATTTCCACACATGTGGGAGACTATTTATTTGCTCAATCCCTTATCCTTATTGCCAGGTATGATGATCCACTGATACCCAGAATACTGGCCAGTACCAGCGTCAAAATGTGTGAAGGTGAAATCCAACAAATCTCCGGCTCTTTTGATACTGAACAGACAGTAAAGGATTATTTTTACCGGATTAATCGTAAAACTGCCCTGCTCATCGCTGCCAGCTGCCAGCTGGGAGCTGTGGCCTGTGGTGCTTCGGCAGAAATTCATCTTGCTTTACGACGGTACGGGCATAATATTGGTATGGCCTTTCAAATAACCGATGACATCCTGGACCTGGTAGCAGAACAAAAGCAGCTTGGTAAACCGGTGGGAAGTGACCTGCGTCAGGGCATTATTACTTTACCGGTAATTTATGCCTTAAAACATAGCCCCGAGCGGGAGCGTTTGAGAACGCTGATTTTATCCTCGAATAAAAGTGAGGAACTAATCCAGGAAGCAATTACTATCATCCAGCATTGTGGTGGAATTCAATATTCCATAGAAGTTGCTGAAAAATACATCTGGAAAGCCAAAGGAGCTCTAAAGAATTTGCCCCAGCGCCCCGCTAAAAAAATACTAGAAAAGGTAGCAGACTTTGTAAGCATCAGAAAATTCTAGAGATAAAGGATTGAGCCCACTTGCCAAGAACTTACCCTATTTCTTTAATTTTATCCCAGCGTCCTTGCCTGGTGGTCGGCGGTGGCAGTGTGGCTGAACGCAAGGTTTTATCTCTTCTGGCCTGCGGGGCTAAAGTAAAGGTGGTCAGCCCCTCTCTCACCCCGACCCTGCAGGATTTAGCAAGCAAAGGCAAAATCAACTACAGGCGGGGAACATTTGAGATTGCAGATTTGGAAAATATGTTTTTAGTCATTGCCGCCACTGACCGGGATGAAGTTAATCACCGGATAGCTACAGAAGCAATGGCCAGAAATATGCTTGTAAACGTGGTTGATGATCCCCCGTACGGTAATTTTTACGTCCCGGCAGTGTTAAGGAGGGGCTCTTTACAAATCGCCATCTCAACTGACGGCAAGAGTCCCCTTTTAGCCCGTAAAATTAAAGAGGAACTTGAAGAACGTTATGGACCGGAATACGGTATTCTGGTTGATTTGCTGGGAGAAATACGCCACGATATTTTAAATAAAATAACTGACCCCAGGAAAAGGCGAGAATTGCTGGAAGCCATTGTGGACGATGAGACTTTGCAGTTGTTGGCCGGTGGAGAACTCGAAAAAGCAAAGGAGCGGGTAATCAATGCTTATCATCGCAGTAGGAGTAAACCATAGAACAGCTCCGGTGGAGATACGGGAACGGCTCTCCTTTTCAGAACATTCCCTGGGAATGTCCCTTTCCAGGTTAAACACTTATCCTGCCATTGAAGGATGTATCATATTATCCACCTGCAACCGGACAGAAATTTACGCTGCCACGCGGAAGCTGGATGAAGGTTTAAATGCCATCTGGGATTTTCTCTCTCAAAAATCCGGTGTGGATATTTCAGAAATCAAAAACTACACCTATGCCCATACCCTTTATGATACTATCCGCCACCTTTTTCGGGTTGCGGCAGGGCTTGATTCGATGATCCTGGGAGAGACTCAGATTCTCGGCCAGGTACGTCATGCTTACCAGCTGGCCTGCCAGTACGGAGCAACCAACCGGGTGCTCAACACTTTATTTCAGCAGGCCATCACGGTGGGCAAGCGGGTGCGAACGGAAACGGGTATCGACCAGAATGCCGTTTCCATCAGCTACGCTGCCGTGGAACTGGCCAAACAGCAGTTCAAGGATCTTTCCGGCCGTTCGGTACTGGTAATTGGTGCGGGCAAGATGAGCGAACTGACCGCCCGTCACCTGGTAGCCAACGGGGTAACCGGGGTAATTGTTTCCAACCGTTCTTACCCCCGGGCCGTTGAACTGGCTGCTCAGTTCAACGGCCGGGCAGTAAAATTTGATCATCTGTACCAGCATATTGAGGAAGCAGACATCATTATAAGCTGTACTGCAGCTTCTCATTATGTGGTACACTTAAGTGAAATGAAGGAAGCTGTGGCCCGCCGCGGAGGACGGGAATTGATGATTATTGATATTGCGGTGCCCCGGGATGTCGAACCAGCGGTGGGAGATTTGCCGGGAGTAACCCTTTATGACATAGACGATCTGCAGCAGGTGGTTGACCATAACCTGGAAGAACGCAAGAAAGCTGCTGTAACAGCGGAAGGAATCATTGAAGAAGAATTGGATAAATTTATGCAATGGTTGAGCATGCAGTTTGTTATCCCCACCATTGCAGCTTTAAAACAACGGGGAGAAGAAATTAAACAAAAAGAATTACGCCGGGCACTCAATCGACTGGGAAATATTTCCGAGCATGATCGCAAGGTGGTAAGTTCCCTGGCCAATTCCATTGTCAACCAGCTGCTGCATGTACCTGTGGCCCAGCTCAAGGCTTATGCCCTTACCCCTGAAGGTCACCTGTACATGAAAGTGCTGCAAAATCTTTTTAAGCTGGAACTTCCTGGCGAACAATCTCGTAATGAAAAGGAACCTGCGCAGGGTAGCCTGGCCACCGGCCAGTAAAAAGTAAGTCTGGATTGCATCGCCCGGCTCCGGTAAAGGGGCGGGCCTTATTCATGGAGGAAATATTATGAAAGAGGAAATAGTTATTGGTACCCGGGACAGCCAGCTGGCCATGTGGCAGGCCAGATGGGTTCTGGAAAAGTTGCAGGGGCTGTACCCACAGAAAAAGTTTGTCCTGAAGGGGATGAAAACACGGGGAGACCACATTCTAGATGTAGCCCTGGCTAAAATAGGCGATAAAGGCTTGTTTACAAAAGAACTGGAGGTTGCTTTATTAAACGGGGAAATTGATCTGGCCGTCCATAGCATGAAGGATCTTCCCACCAGTTTACCGGAAGGTCTTACCATCGGGGCTATTTGCCCGCGGGAATTCCCGGGGGATGTCCTGATATCCCGCTCGGGGCTTACCCTGGACAAACTTCCTCCCGGTGCCCGCATCGGTACCAGCAGTTTGCGGCGTACTGCCCAGTTGTTACACTACCGGCCTGATTTCAACGTCATTACCATCCGGGGTAATTTAACTACCCGCCTGCGCAAACTGGAGGAATTGAATCTGGATGCCATAATCCTGGCTTATGCGGGCATACATCGTCTGGGGCACGATGAAAGGATCACCCAGCTCATTCCCTTTGACATCTGCCTGCCCGCAGCAGGCCAGGGTTCCATTGCCATTGAAATTCGCGCCAGCGATTCATCAATGCAAGAATTGATTCGGCCCCTGGATGACCCCTCTTCCCGTGCGGCCATTATAGCAGAGAGGGCGCTGATGAGAAAACTGGAAGGTGGATGTCAGGTACCTGTTGGTACCCTGGGTCAAGTTCAGCAGGGGCAACTTTTCCTGGAAGGCGTTGTGGCCAGCCTTGATGGTCGCCAGCTGGTACGAAAAAATATTTCCGGGCCGCCAGGCCAGGCGGAAAAGATCGGGGAAGAACTGGCCATGCAGTTAATAGGAATGGGAGCAGGGGAAATTCTAAATAAAGTACGACAGGAGTTCGATCTGCAATGAAAATTGGCACTGTTTATCTGGTAGGAGCAGGGCCCGGGGATCCGGGATTGATTACTGTCAAGGGGCTGACCTGCATTCAAAAAGCCGATGTTATTGTATACGATCGGCTGGCCAGCCCCAAGCTTTTATCCCATGCGGCACCGGGGGCAGAATTGATTTTTGTAGGCAAAAGCCCCGCCGGACATGTCATGACCCAGGAAGAAATTAATCGACTTTTAATAGATAGGGCCCGTCAGGGAAATTTAGTTGTGCGCCTGAAGGGGGGAGACCCCTTTGTTTTTGGTCGGGGAGGAGAAGAAGCTGAGGCCCTGGCAGAGGCAGGTATACCTTTTGAAGTGGTGCCCGGTATAACTTCAGCGGTTGCTGTACCGGCATATGCTGGCATTCCGGTAACTCATCGTGACTATGCCTCCACCCTGGCGATAATAACCGGCAATGAAGATCCCAGGAAAGAAAGTTCACACATTAATTGGGAGAAACTAGCTGCGGCAACCGACACGCTGGTCATCTTAATGGGAGCAGCCAATCTCGCATACATTGTTGAACAGCTCACCAAATTTGGGGCTGATCCCCAAACTCCGGTGGCAGTAATCAACTGGGGAACCCGCCCGGAGCAGAAGACCGTAACAGGAAATCTGGAGAATATTGTTTCCAGGGTCATAAAGGAAGGTGTTACCAACCCGTCGGTAATTATTGTAGGCAGGGTGGTAAACCTGCGGGAAAGACTATCCTGGTACGAGAAAAAACCCCTTTTTGGAAAACGAGTTCTGGTCACCCGTAGCAGGGAACAGGCCAGCAATCTCTCCCGGGCAATTGAAGCACTGGGTGGGGAAGCGGTTGAATTTCCAACCATTCGGATTGTGGAGCCGGAGAACTATGAACTCCTGGACAAGGCAATTTCCCGTTTGGATTCCTATCGCTGGATTATTTTTACCAGCGTAAACGGTGTGCAGTTTTTCTTTACCCGCTTGTTGCAACAGGGTAAAGATGTGCGGGATCTAAAAGGTATTAACATCTGTGCCATCGGACCTAAAACCAGGGAAGCTCTTGAAAATTACGCCTTAAAAGTTTTTTACGTACCCGATGAATACCGGGCTGAACAAATTATTACCGGTTTAAAAAGCTGGATCAAACCCGGCGATCGCATTCTTTTACCCCGGGCTGATATTGCACGAAAAGTACTGGCTGAAATGCTTTCCGATCTGGGAGCTGTGGTGGATGAAGTAGTAGCTTACCGCACCGTGCCGGCCGGGGGAGATGCTCATTTGCTAAAACAAATGCTTGCCGAAGGGAAGATTCACATCATTACCTTTACCAGTTCTTCCACCGTGCGCAATTTTGTCCGCCTGCTGGACAACGGGCAGTTGCCCGGACTTTTGCAGGGAGTGACGGTAGCCTGCATTGGTCCGGTAACAGCACAAACTGCCCGGAAACTGGGCCTGCCCGTACATGTTCAGGCACACAAATATACCATTGATGGGCTGGTTGAAGCAATTCTGGAGGCCAACCAGGTGATGATTAAAAATGATTAGTATCAGTAAATTACTCCTGGATACCACTGGCTTTGGTGATCAATTGCGTTATAATCCTTCAGCCCGCAACCAGATTCACGGGACTACAGAGGGGCAGGGGCCGGTTGTGGTCTGGAACATGACCCGCTCCTGCAATTTGCGCTGTATCCATTGTTATGCCAGTGCTAACAGTAAAAGGCACCCCAATGAATTAACTACCACCGAAGCCAAAAAATTTATAGATGACCTTGCTGCCTTTAAAGTACCTGTGCTACTGTTTTCCGGCGGCGAGCCTTTGATGCGGGAGGATTTTTTTGAGCTGGCTGCTCATGCTGTTAGCCGTGGTATCCGCACCACCGTTTCCACCAATGGTACCCTGATTACTCCCACCGTGGCAGGCCTTTTAAAAAAAATAGGTGTGGGGTATGTAGGGATCAGCCTGGACGGAACGGGGGAGAGCAATGATCACTTCCGGGGTCGGACGGGAGCTTTTGAATCCGCCCTGGAAGGCATCCGTAACTGCCTGGCAGTGGGACAAAAGGTGGGATTACGTTTCACTATTAACCGGCATAATTTTCATCAATTAGAAGCCATTCTTGATCTAATTGAAAAGGAAAATATCCCCCGGGTTTGTTTTTATCATCTGGTTTACAGTGGCCGGGGAAGGGAAATGTTAAAAGATGATGTTACGCACCAGGAGTCCCGGGCTGCTCTCGACTTGATTATGGAGAAAACAATCGATTTTCACCGCCGGGGATTGAGCAAAGAGATCTTAACTGTGGATAATCATGCCGATGGAGTCTATGTATACTTGAAATTGAGGGAAAAGGATCCCCAGAGAGCAGAGCGGGCATACCAGCTGCTTTTACAAAACGGTGGAAATCGCTCTGGTATAGCTATAGCCGCTGTGGACTGGGAAGGAAATGTTCACCCGGATCAATTCACCCTCCAGTACACCTTCGGCAATGTGCGGGAAAAAAGCTTCGGCGAAATCTGGACGGATCTTTCCCATCCTATTTTAGCCGGCTTAAAAAACCGCCGGCCCCTTTTAAAGGGGCGTTGTGCCCGTTGCCGGTGGGTGGAAATTTGCAACGGAAATTTCCGCACCAGGGCGGAAACAGTTTTTAATGATTTCTGGGCGCCTGATCCCGCCTGTTATTTAACAGACCAGGAAATTGGCATTGCTTGATTGGAGGTGCTGCACGTGAGTTTCCCCATCACCCGTCCCCGCCGCCTGCGGTTAAAGGAAAACATACGTCGCCTGGTAAGGGAAACCCGCCTGACAACGGATGACCTCATCTACCCGCTATTTGTCACCCATGGCCGGGAAATGCGTACTCCCGTGGAAGCCATGCCGGGGGTTTATAATCTTTCCCCGGATTTAATCATTGAAGAGGTGGCCCGGGTAGGCGAGTTAAACATACCCGGCATTATCATCTTTGGGATTCCCCGGGTAAAAGATGAATCAGCCAGCGAGGCTTACGATGATGAAGGTATAGTGCAGCAGGCTGTACGGCTAATAAAGAAGGAGTTCCCGGAATTAATAGTCATCACCGATGTGTGCCTCTGTGAGTACACCAGCCACGGCCACTGTGGAATAGTGGAGCAGGAACGAATTCTTAATGATCCCACCCTTGAACTGCTGGCCCGTACCGCCCTTTCCCACGCCAGGGCAGGAGCCGATATGGTAGCGCCATCTGATATGATGGATGGAAGGGTAGCTGCCATTCGCCGCGCCCTGGATGAAGCCGGTTATCAGGATGTGGCCATTATGTCATACGCGGCCAAGTATGCATCGGCTTACTATGGGCCTTTCCGGGAAGCCGTGAACTCGGCACCAAGGTTCGGGGACCGGCGATCTTACCAGATGGATCCTGCCAATGCCCGGGAAGCCATGCGGGAAATAGCCCTGGATATTGAAGAGGGAGCTGATATTATCATGATCAAACCCGCCCTGGCTTACCTGGATATTGTCCGCCGTGTTCGGGATACCTTTAATTGTCCTGTAGCAGTGTATAATGTCAGCGGTGAATATGCTATGGTTAAAGCCGCTGCCATGCGGGGCTGGATTGACGAACGACGGGTAGTTCTGGAAACACTTACAGGAATGAAAAGGGCGGGAGCAGATATGATCATCACTTATCACGCCCTGGATGTGGCACGCTGGCTGCGAGAAGGCTAGCCAGTTATCTTAGAGAGGATGGTAAGTATGCTGGTTTCCTGGAACTCAACCAATGCCTGTAACCTGACCTGCCAGCACTGTTACAGGGATGCTGGCGCCAGGATGGAGGAAGAGTTAAATAGTTCCGAAGCGGCCAAATTGATTGATGAAATTGCCCGGGCTGGCTTTAAAATTATGATTTTTAGCGGCGGCGAGCCTCTCCTGCGGCCGGATATATACGAACTGATCCAGTATGCCGCCCGTAAAGGCCTGCGGCCGGTTATGGGAACAAATGGTACTTTAATTACCGGCAGCGTCGCCGAAAAGTTAAAACAGGCTGGAGCACTGGTAGTGGGAATTAGCCTGGACAGTGTTAATAAGGAACAACACGATCAGTTTCGCGGTGTGGTGGGAGCCTGGGAGGCAGCAATCGAAGGTATGGAGGCCTGCAGGAAGGCCGGTCTGCCTTTTCAAATTCATACTACGGTAGTAGAATGGAACTATGAACAGGTAGAGGCGTTAACTGACCTGGCGGTGCAACTGGGAGCTGTGGCTCACCATGTGTTTTTCCTGGTGCCGACAGGAAGGGCCGTAAATATAGAAGAAGAATCCCTGAGGGCGGAGCAGTACGAACGTTTGCTCCACCGGATAATGAAAAAGCAAAGGGAAGTGCCCATTGAATTGAAACCTACCTGTGCCCCCCAGTTTATGCGTATTGCTGCCCAAATGGGTTTGAAATTACGTTTCCAAAAAGGTTGCCTGGCGGGTACCGGTTATTGCATTATCAGCCCGAAGGGTGATGTTCAACCCTGTGCTTATTTAAATATACCTGTAGGTAATGTCAGAGAAACGCCCTTTGACCTCATCTGGCGGGACAATCCAGTTTTTCAAAGGTTACGCACTGCTGACTACAGCGGCGGGTGCGGTTCCTGTAATTATCGCAATATCTGTGGCGGCTGCCGGGCCCGCGCTTACTATTACCATGGCGATTTTATGGCTGAAGAACCATGGTGCTTGTACCGGAAAGGTAAAATAAATAGCGGAGGAATAGTTTGTGACGCTGGATAGTATGGATAAACAACTGTTGAATATTATTCAGAGCAACCTGCCCATTGATCCCGAACCTTACAGGAAACTTGCTGAAATCCTGGGCACCACTGAGGAAGATATACTGGGCCGGTTGAAAAGATTAATCGAAAAAGGGGTTATCAGGCGGCTGGGGGCCATATTTGATTCCCGCAAGGTTGGATATTGCGGCACTCTGTGTGCAATGAAAGTACCGGAAGACAGGATCGAGGAAGTGGTGGCTGTAGTTAATAGTTTTCCGGGAGTAACCCACAATTACCTGCGGGATCACCCGTATAACATATGGTTTACGTTGCTGGTTGAATCCCAGGTCGAACTGGAAAATATTTTACAAGAAATTAAAAAACGTACCGGTATAAGCGATATGCTCAACCTTCCGGCCTCGAGAATTTTTAAAATCCTGGTTAACTTCGATCTGGGAGAGGATGATGATGCTTAGCCAGAAAGACATAGAAATTATCCGTGCTCTCCAGGAAGGTCTTCCCCTGGTCAGCCGTCCCTTTCAAGTTTTGGCCCAAAAGGTTGGGCTCAGTGAAGAAGAGCTTTTGAACAAAGTGCGGGAATTTGTTAAGCAAGGGATTATCCGGCGCTTCGGGGCGGCTGTACGCCACCAGGATCTGGGTTATATTTCCAACGCCATGGTAGTCTGGGAGGTTCCTGAGGAAAAAATAGAAGAGATAGGCCGGTTGATGGCCTCCTTCGATGAGGTTTCCCACTGTTACCAGCGTCCCAGCCGGCCACCAGAGTGGCCATATAATTTATTTACCGTGATTCATGGTCAAACAAGGGATGAATGTGAGAAAATTGCTGCCCGTCTCTCCCGGGCCAGTGGAATTACCAGCTACCGTTTACTGTTCAGCCTTGCCGAATTTAAAAAAAGTAGTATGAAATACTTTATGGAAAAATGAGGTGATATCTTGCCATACGAGAAATCCCGGGAACTGTTCATACAGGCACGCCAATATATGCCCGGCGGTGTAAATAGTCCGGTAAGGGCTTTTAAAGCGGTGGGAAGGGACCCTCTTTTTATTGCCCGGGGTGAAGGAGCGCTTATTTTTGATGAAGATGGTAACGAATATATTGATTACGTAGGTTCCTGGGGGCCACTTATCCTGGGGCACCGGCATCCTGAAATTATAGCAGCCCTGCGGACATGCCTGGAAATAGGAACCAGCTTTGGCGCTCCCACCAGGTTGGAAATCGAGCTGGCCAGGGCTATTGTAGAAGCGCTACCGGGAGTAGAAATGGTGCGCCTTGTCAACTCGGGTACCGAGGCAACCATGAGCGCCCTGAGGCTGGCCAGGGCTTATACCGGGCGCAATAAAATTGTCAAGTTTGAGGGCTGTTATCACGGTCATGCAGATTTCCTGCTTATAAAAGCCGGTTCGGGAGCTACTACCCTGGGAGTACCCAGCAGCCCCGGTGTACCGCCCAATGCCGCGGCGGATACAATAGTAGTGCCATATAATAACTTGAATGCGCTGGAATCAATTTTTACCCGGCACGGCCATGAAATTGCCGCCGTCATTGTGGAGCCGGTGGCGGGCAATATGGGCGTAGTACCGCCTGTAAAGGGATTCCTGGAGGGACTTAGAGAGATAACTCAACATTACGGTGCGCTCTTAATTTTTGATGAAGTTATCACCGGATTCAGGCTTTCTTACGGTGGTGCCCAGGAACTGTACAAGATTGATCCCGATCTAACCTGCCTTGGAAAAATCATCGGCGGTGGCCTGCCTGTAGGAGCTTACGGAGGCAAAAAACATATTATGGAAAAAGTAGCCCCGGAAGGACCGGTCTACCAGGCAGGTACCCTTTCCGGTAATCCCCTGGCTGTATCTGCTGGCCTGGCTACCCTAAAGGTATTAAAGCGGCCCGGTACGTACGAAGAACTGGAACGGAAGTCCGCTCTCCTTTACCAGGGAATGGCCGAAGCCGCCCGGGAAGCAGGACTTACCCTTTCCTTTAACCGGGTTGGTTCCATGCTCTGCATTTTCTTTACTGAAACACCGGTAGTGGATTATACCACTGCCTGTACTGCCGATACCCGTCGATTTGCAGCCTTTTTCCAATCCATGCTGGAACAGGGGATATACCTGGCTCCCTCCCAATTTGAAGCAGTTTTTGTCAGCCTGGCCCATACCGATGAACAAATCCAGAAAACGGTAGAAGCAGCCCGTAAAGCTTTCGCTGCTATTAAATATACCTAAACTTGTATGCAAACAGCAGGGAGGAAGGGCGAATTTAAGTTCGTAACCATTCCCCGGGGAGAAACTTCTTTTCGGGGCTTTTCTTTGCCAGCCGGGAAAAAGTCATTTGACATAAGGGGGTACAAATGATATAAAATACCTAGCATGTGAATTTTATAACTTGAATAACCGGTTCTTTACCGGGGCTGTAAGAAAGCCCTTTTTTGCATAGAATATTTTACTTAAGGAGAAGGAGGGATTTGATGAAGACACTGCGCGTACCTGAGGCTACAGTAACCAGGTTATCTATATATTCACGATATCTTGAACGACTGGACCGTAACGGCGTAACCACTGTTTCCTCTGGTGAAATCGCCGAAGGAGTTGGAGTTAGCCCGGCCCAAGTACGCAAGGATCTGGCCTACTTTGGCGAATTTGGCACCCGGGGGGTCGGTTATAATGTCAAAGATCTCATGCGTTACACCAAAAAGATTTTGGGGCTGGATCAGGACTGGCCTTTAATACTGGTAGGTGCTGGTAACCTGGGTTATGCGCTGTGTACTTATAAGGGTTTTAATAGCCGGGGATTCAAAATTGTAGGAGTTTTTGATAACGATCTGACAAAAATTGGCAAAAAAATAGCTGAACTGGAAGTATTACCTATGGAAAAAATGCCTGAGGTCATTCAGGAATACAAAGCGCGCATTGGTATAATTGCCGTACCTCCCCGTGCAGCCCAGGATGTGGCCGATTATATGGTTAAAAACGGCCTGGAAGCCATTTTAAATTTTGCTCCGGTAGCTTTAAACCTGCCTGAGGGGATAGAGATACGTAACGTGGACCTGTCCGTCAAATTAGAAATTCTAACCTTTAATTTAGGCTTCAAGTCTGCTCAACGACTGTAAGAAACATACTGTTCATTGTTTTCCTGTCGGTGAGAAAAAAATGACCTGGTATCTCGGCGTTATAGGTGGGGCTAAATGTACTGAAGAAGAAATGGAGCTGGCAGAGGAAGTAGGGCGGGAAATTGCCTTGCGGGGGGCGATTCTGATTTGTGGTGGCCGCGGTGGGGTTATGGAAGCTGCCTCCCGGGGCGCCCGTCTGGCAGGAGGCACGGTCGTTGGCATTCTCCCGGGACGCCGGCGGGAAGAAGGAAACCCCTATCTTTCCATAGCCATACCCACCGGGCTGGGAGATGCACGTAATGCCATTATAGCCTGTGCTGCCGATGCCCTGGTAGCTATTGGTGGGGGATATGGCACCCTCTCGGAAATCGGGCTGGCCCTTAAAATGAAAAAACCCGTGATCGGGCTTTTTACCTGGAAATTGGAACGCCCGGGTTTGTCCGGTGGCCTTCCGCTGGCAACCAGTGCAAGGGAAGCAGTGGAGCTGGCCATAATGCTAATTTCAGCTGGAAAGGAGAACCACGATGCTCCATACCCTGACCGTTAACACTACTACCCGCTCACAGTTAATAGATATTACACCCCAGGTAAAAAAAATTGTTCAGGCAGAAAAAATCAGCGAGGGATGCTGTTATCTTTTCGTACCCCATACCACCGCAGGAATTACCATTAATGAACATGCCGACCCGTCTGTTGCCCAGGATATAATCAACGGCCTTGAAAAACTGGTACCTCGGGAAGGTAATTACCGGCACCTCGAAGGAAACGCCGACGCCCATATTAAGACCAGCCTCGTAGGCTCATCCCTGGTCGTACCAATAGTTGATGGCCAGCTGGTGCTGGGTACCTGGCAGGGAATTTTCTTTTGTGAATTTGATGGTCCCCGGCAACGCAAAGTTCTAGTGAAATTAATAAACGGGTAGCCTTTAAAAATTAAAACGGGATAGGTCCACCCCATCTTTCTCCTCAATATCTTCTACTGCTACAACAGGATGAATATTCTCCTCGGATGGTATGCTACCCTCCGCCTGCGTATCGGGCAACAGATCTTCCAGCCTGGTTAAAACTTTTTCCACGTCTTCCTGAAACTTTAACAAAGCCCCCAGTGCTGCAGACATAACATGGGGTTCCAGGTGCTTTGCTCCTAAAAGCAGCATGGTACGTGCAAAATCAAGGGTTTCGGCTATACTGGGGCTTTTCTTAAGAGGTAACCGGCGCAAGTTATGGACAAAATCCACTACCTGGGCAGCAAGGCGACCGTCAATTCCGGGAAGTTTTAAAGCAACAATGGCCCGCTCCTGTTCGGTAGAAGGATAAGGGATATAAAGATATAAACAGCGCCTTTTAAAAGCATCACTGAATTCACGGGTGCTGTTGCTGGTCAGTATGGTAAAGGGGATGTGCCTGGCCCGTACAGTACCGAGTTCAGGAATAGAAACCTGAAATTCAGATAGTGCTTCCAGAAGGAAGCTTTCCAGTTCCTCATCACTTTTATCCACTTCATCTACCAGGAGTACCACCTGTTTTTCGGCTAAAAATGCTTTCAACAATGGCCGGGCCAGTAAAAACTCAGGTGTATAAATGTCCTGGCGCAGATCCTCCCATGCCGGCTTATTTCCAGCGGCCACCTGGATGTAAAGGAGTTGTTTTTGATAATTCCATTCGTAAAGAGCTTTTGCTTCGTCCAAACCCGGATAACACTGCAGGCGAATTAACTGGGTATTCATTGCTCCTGCCAGAGCCCTGGCTAATGCCGTTTTGCCTACCCCGGCTGGCCCTTCCACCAATAAGGGCTTGTCCAGGTGAGCAGCGAGATAAAGAGTGGTCGCTATCGTTCGGTCACAAATATAATTCTGCTTTAAAAGGCTATCGGCTACACTTTGAATACTGTGAAACAAGCGGTGCATATTATTTTCGCTCCCGGTTAACATCTTGAGATAACTTGATGAAATGCTACTTTTAATTAATTTTAAAATTTAAGTTAGAATTACCTTCATTTTAAAAACGGGTGATTTAAGTTGCTGATAGAAATTCTTACACGCAATATGGATAAAAAGCCGGTCCTGCTAACTTTTCTGTCAGCACAGCCCGGCCTGCACACCCGGGGTAACGAAATTTCCGTTGACGGTCTTAAAATGATCGTGGGGGACAGTTATATTTATATTACCACCAAGGATTGGGAATGGGGAGAGAAAATTGTACCCCTGCTGTTTTCCATTGTGCCTCATGCCTATGCATCTTCTCACTTCGAGCCAGTTTCCGATCAAAGGATTCTGGTTACTGCTGCGGCCCGCCCTCTTCCAGAAATTATGGAAAGGCTAACCCTCCTGGAACACCTGGACCTGGAAGCGCAGGAACTGGCAGGTCAATTTCAGGTACACTGGCAATCACGTGATGTTGCCGTCAGCTGTCCCGTTTCCCTGATGATCCAGGGGGGCGTAGCTGTAGCAAAAATAAAATTTATCACCCATTTTCGGGATGCGGAATACCACTGCCGGCAAGTTATAAGTCAAATTTCCCTCGCAGAAGTACTGCGCGTATTTACCCCCGAAGTAGCTACCGCCAGGGAAGAACCCCGGGTAGGAACGCTCACCATATCAAGCCGGAAATTCATAACACCAGCGTGCTTTGCTGAATTCTTAAATAACTATAAAGGACAGATCCTTTATCTGGAACAGGAGGATGCCCTGCGGGCTTTTTTTGATCCTGCCGGCCACCTGACTTTCCGGCAGAACGCTTCCCAAATAGAAACAGAACTTTACCTGGAAAAGCCGGAAATACTGACGGAGGAACTCCATCAGCAGTTGACTGCTTCACTTGGTTTTAGCGAACTAACCATCCACAGAACAATAGATAAAATAAGCCTGGAACCCGACCTTCTAATTAAAGACCTGAAATTTAAAAAAGAGCCTCAATTTCACCTGTTCACTCGTTCAGGGACTTTTCTGGCCACCTATAATATCAAAGAAAGGCAGATGGAGCTTACTGCCTCGGTTGAGCTGGGAGTAAAAGAAGCGTTAAACCGCGTAGTCCTAATTTACAGAGCCATGGAAAGTTTCACCGGAGCAGTCCTGAAAATATCCAGGTAATAAGGGGAGCCGATTGTATTGGTTCAAGAATTAATAGGTTTTACAAGCATACTAAGGCAGGCTGGTATTCCTGTTTCTACGGGAGAATTGCTGGAACTGCTCCAGGCCATCTCCCTTTTGGAGCCCACCCGGGAAAACCTCCTCCTGGCAATACGGTCTACTCTGGTTAAAGAAAGTGGACATGAGAAGCTTGTGGAGGAACTCTTAGATTTATACTGGTTAACTTTAAAACAAAAAGTCAAAAAACATTCACAGAACGCTGAAAAAAATAAAACCTTTATTACCACACACTCTCCCCGCCTGTCCCGGGACGAGTTTAATTCCCGCCTGGCACAGATGAAAGAATGGCTGAAACAGGCCATGAAAAGCGAAGATAAATCATTTTCAGGAGGTGGAAAACCGGCAGGGCAGGGGGCTGGTAATAGGAAAAGTGCCGGAAAGAAAGAAAGTGGGAATTTTCAATATGGCCATTTGAATTCCTTTATGACAGGAAAACAGCAGCCAGGACCAATACCCGGGGAAGATATCGAACAACATAACGATAAGCAACCGGAAATGGAACTCTTACATACCGCACGTAAAAATAATTTATACCAGCGTTGTTTTGCCGAACTGGATTCCGAACAAATAAAACAGGTAAAAAAACAGGTAGCCCGCTTGGGACGTCGACTGGCTACCCGCGCTGGCTACCGGCGTATTCCTGCTGCCCGCGGAACAGTAGATATGAGTCGCACTGTACGCCTGGCAGCTACAACCGGAGGAATACCTTTAATCCTCCGTTATCAGGGACGCCAGCTATCACGTCCGGACCTGGTTGTGCTATGTGATCTTTCCGGTTCAGTGGCTCCTTACAGCCAGTTCATGCTGCTCCTGGTTCATACAATGCAAGATAAATTCCGTATGGTCCGGTCCTTTGCTTTTGTTGACGCCATAGCTGAGATTACTGTACACGTAAAAGAGCTGGACCTTGAAAATACCATCCGAAATATTCAGCGACAGACCGGCATCTGGCGAACAGGTTTTTCCGATTACGGTGCTGTCTGGCGCCAGTTTTATCATGAATATCTGCATGTTCTCCACCGGAAGGTCACCCTGATTATTCTGGGTGATGCACGGAACAATTATAAGCCATCCGGAGTAGAATATTTCCGGGAGATTTGTCATCAGGCCCGGCAAGTGATCTGGTTAAACCCGGCACCCGAGCAGAGCTGGAACCGGGAAGATAGTATAATGCATATTTACATGCCCTATTGTCGCTATGTTTTTGAATGTCGCAATCTATCCCAGTTAACCAGGATCGCACGCCAGATTTTTTAATTTTTTATTGCTTGACAGCATGCAGTTCTTCTCGTATATTAGTATTTGCGAACAGGTGAAGTAACATTATGCTGAAGGTGAGAATAACGGTGTAAACACCCTCTTGTCAAAAAACACTGGGTATGTTATAATAACCACTGTCAGTTGATAACGTGCGGCAGTGGCGGAATTGGCAGACGCGCAAGATTCAGGTTCTTGTGGGCGTAGGCCCGTGGGGGTTCAAGTCCCTTCTGCCGCACCAAGTTATTAAACATAAAACCTCCGGTAATCTGATACCGGAGGTTTTTAATTTTGAAGCTCGATATTCCGATGAAGTTCTTGCACTTATTCTTGTGATAACATCATACGTCGCATCAGTTCATAACTGCCGTCTACGGCAGAATGCCGGGCTTTATAAGAATGTACCTCCGCCACCGCTTCCGGTAAACCTCGTTCGTACTGTTCATTTATTCAACATTATAGCAGCTATTACCAATGAATTCCCGAATTATAGAGTTGGCCGGAACAGCAGAATCATCTAATGGGATAAAATAACTTAAGAAATCCAGCAGGCGACGGGCTTCTGAGTATTCCGGACAATCCGGAGGTATTTCTGCCAGCAAAGGCTCAATATATTTTTTTAGAACAGCCAGTTCATAAACCAGGGCAGAATTAAACATAACATCAGCACTTTCCTGAAACGGGAAAATATGCTTTTCCTCGCCGCGGCGCACCATCGGCCACATATTGATGGTTTCCCGGGCGCTATGGCCGCGACACCTGTTATCCCGTACAATTCGCCTGATAATGCGCAAATCTGTTGTGGGTATACGGTTATGGGTATCTAAATTAAGCTGCGTTAGGGCACTAACATAAATTTTAAATTTACGACTCAACGGGATGGAACTGGTTAACTTATCATTTAGTCCATGAATGCCTTCAATGATAATTAAATCTGTTTCCTTAAGACGTAAAGTTTCTCCCCGGAATTCCCTCCGCCCTGTTTTAAAATTAAAGAAGGGTAATTCCACTTCTTCTCCCTGAATCAACTTTGTAAGATGATCGTTAAACAGAGACCGGTCTATAGCATCCAGGCTTTCAAAATCGTACCGCCCGTTTTCATCCCGTGGAGTTTTTTCCCGGTCAACAAAATAATTATCCAGAGACAAAGGTACAGGGTGGATGCCATTGACCCGGAGTTGCGTGGCCAACCGCTGGGCAAAGGTAGTTTTACCGGAAGAAGATGGACCGGCAATTAAAACCAGGCGTATCCGGTCAATATTGCTTGCGATGATATCAGCTATCTGGCTGATTTTCTTTTCATGAAAAGCTTCAGCTACCCGTATCAATTCGTCGGCACTACCATTAATAATTATTTTATTTAAAGAAGAAACATTGCGTACACCAAGTACTTTTCCCCATTTATCCGCTTCAAAGTAGATATGGGCCAGTTTACCCTGTTCTACGTATTCCGGAATTACTTCCGGGTTGTCCCGGGGCATTTCCAGAATAAAACCCGGAAGATAAAAGCGCAAGCGAAAAACTTTCAATAAACCGGTATGAGTCACCAGCGGTATACCGGAAAAATCGTGATACCAGCCACAGGTATAAATATCTACTTCCGGGGAGCGATGATATTGGAGCAATTCTGCTTTTTCAATCTGGTTGGTTTCCTTAAATAATCTGATAGCCTCTTCTTTAAGTACACGTTTTCTAATGATAGGTTCTTCGCTTTCTACAATCCCACGCATCCGCTCTTCTATAAGATGAATATCTCTTTCCCGGAGGGCTCGACCCAGCTGAATATGACCGTAAATGCCATTGCCCAGTGTGTGCTTAACAATTACCGAACAGCCAGGTAATACCTCAGAAGCAGCGCGGGCTAATACAGTTATCAGGCTACGGGCATAAATTCGTCGCCCGTCCTCACTGTTATAATTAATCCATTCCACGCAACATCCATTTTCCAGAGGGTAGTTCAGGTCCCGGATAACATTATTAATCCTCACCCCTAAAGGTGGGAGCTTTTCAGTTTGAGCATAAGATAATAAGTCGATAGCCTTACTACCTTCCGGCAAGTACACTTTGCCCGTCCCAGCTAATTCAACCGTAATACCGGCAGGTAAAATTTTTTCTTGACTGAATACCATACCACTCACTCCAGACGTTTCTATAATAAAAAATAAAAAACCTAAAAGAGTTTTTGAATTAAGATATAGTTTCTTGTTTATACATTATAGTCATAAAATTAATGGGAGATCAATGTTTCGTATTAATTGGACAGTAATAGTAGTTTTTGTAATATATGGTAAACAGGGGGTTGTGCGTGATGACTGTTAAAGTAGAGGTTCGAGGTCATGTTCCTGCTGGCGTAAGCGGGGGCCCCGGTTGAGTTTCCCAGCAATGCGCGCCCGGTGGGCACGATTTAACTTTCAAATACCGGTTCTTAGAAAGTGTACTTAAAAGATTGTACGGTAACAATGTAGTGCTAACCTATCGTTTTGAGAAAAACTTATCTTATGAGGAAACACCACAGGTTTTTATTGGCGGGAAAATGGTTATGAAGGGGGACCTGGTCCCCATTCCACTGGTACATTACCTGGATAAAATAGGTATACCAAGGGTAAAGTAGGAAGTTAATGAATTCCTGTTTCTAATAACTATAGTTAATTTATAAAAGATAGAAAGTAGAGACTGTTATAATTTTTTTCATTATTGAGCAGGATTTCTGATTTATAATGATGAATTACTGTACATATCAGAAAGAATTATATCAATCTCTTCACATAACATTAATTTTATCCACTGCTTAGCAAGGAATTTGCTAGGTATTTTAACTTTAAGGGGAAGAATTAGTATATTTTCGTTTATACAAAACTGGAAAGGTGGGGTCTGAAAAATTAATATCAAGTTACAAAAAGATTATAAATTCAGAGGATAAAGAATCTGGTTTAAAGGGGTAGGATAAAAATGTCTATGGAACCATTAGCAAAAGCAGGCCGGGAGTTGATTGAACGTATTAAAGAAATAAGCGGTCAAAATGCCAGCATTTGCATGCAGTGTGGGACGTGCAGTGCTAGCTGTACAGGAAGGGACCTGATGGATTATCCACCACGTCAGATTATGCGTATGATACAGCTTGGAAATCAAAATGTTCTCAATCTCAAATCTATATGGATATGCAGTACATGCTTTATTTGCACTGCTCGCTGTCCCCGGGGGATAGATATTGCCCGATTAATGGAAGCTTTGCGTGTGATCAACTTGCGTGAGGGCAGAGAGGTATTGATCGCTGAGAAAATTCCGCTCGAAATACTTACTCGTGTTCCACAAATGGCATTAACCAGTGGATTTAGAAAGCTCAGCGCATAAAAGGGGGAGAAAGAATGAAAATCCCATACTTCCCGGGGTGTACCCTGCACAGCAAAGCTAGGGGATTAGACGAAACAACACGGGGCTCCCTGGCAGCATTGGGTGTTGAGTTGGTGGAATTGCCAGAATGGACTTGTTGCGGAACAGTATTTCCCCTGGCCCAGGATAATTACATTGGCATGGTAGCTGCTGCTCGTATTCTGGCAAATGCTGCAAAGATGGAGGGGGGTAAGCTAGCTACAGTTTGCTCCTTTTGCTATCACGTATTGAAAAGGGTTAATTACGCTATTAAAAATAACCCTGAAGCAAGAAAAAAATTAAATGATTATTTAGAAGAAAATTATGGTGGAGAAATTGAAACAATTCACCCATTGGAAATTTGCAAGGAAATAATTGGACTTGATGCTATCAGGGAAAAACTTAAGAGAAAGCTTAAAGGGCTTAAAGTAGCCTGCTATTATGGTTGTATGCTTGTGCGGCCTGCAGCGGAAATGAATTTTGATCACCCGGAAAACCCTACCATTATGGAAGAACTGATCAGTGCCTTGGGTGCGGAGGTGGTAGAATACCCGGGGAAAACTACCTGTTGTGGTTCCTACCAGGTTTTAAATGATATGTCCCTGGTAAAACAGAAAGTCAAAGAAATATTATACTCCGCTTCTGCCAGGGGGGCAGAAGCAATAATCACCAGCTGCCCTTTATGCCAGTTTAACCTGGACTGGATGCAGGAAAAGCTGGCGGAGGAAAACAACGGTTTTTCTAAAGTACCTGTCCTATATTTTACCCAGCTTTTGGGGCTAACCTTAGGTCTTCCGGAGGAAAGCCTGAGACTGGACGAACATTACGTAGACCCCAAACCTTTACTACTGGGAGCATAGTCCATTCATACCGTAGCGCAGTTCTGCTTTTAAGGAGGATAGAATCATGGCGGAAGAACGAAAAATGGTTAATATATACATTATGGGAAAACATTATAAAGTCCCCTATGGCTTAACAATCATGAAAGCCATGGAATACGCAGGTTACCGTTTTGTCCGGGGATGCGGCTGCCGCGGAGGATTTTGCGGCGCCTGTGGTACTGTTTATCGCAAACCTGGAGACTTCAGACTTAAAGTTGGACTGGCCTGTCAAACCATGGTAGAAGACAACATGTATTTAACCCAAATTCCTTTCTACCCCGCTAACAAAGCTACTTATAACCTGGAGGAACTTACCCCCACCCTTTCTACCATCCTGCAATATTATCCAGAAGTAACCCGTTGCCTGGGCTGCAACCAGTGTACCAGGATATGCCCCCAGGAGCTAAAAGTGATGGACTATATAGCCGCAGCTCAACGGGGAGATATTGAAAAAGTAGCTCACCTTTCTTTCGATTGCATCATGTGTGGTCTCTGTGCTTCCCGCTGCCCTGCTGAAATTGTACATTATAACGTAGCGATCCTGGCCCGGCGTCTTTATGGACGTCACATTGCCCCGCCAGCTAAACACCTGGCCAAGAGGGTAGAAGAAATTAAAGCCGGTAAGTTTGACGAGGAATTACAAAAGCTGATGAAGATGAATAAAGAAGAACTACAAAAGCTTTATAACGCACGGGATATTGAACCTTAAGGAAGGTGGAATATAGAGATGTATACTCAGGAAATGCTGGAAGCTATCAAAATCGTAGAACAAACAAGAGAAAGGCGTTTAAAAGAAACTTTTCCTCGCCTGAAACCAGAAGAAAAAGAAAATCTTTTACGTTCTTATCACCCGGACTATAAGCCAGATGCTACCAGAGTGGTAAAAGTAGGCCCCAACAAGGGTGATAAGTTTACCCATGAACACGCCGATCTTCTGGAAAGCCGGAGTATGCTCGACCCCGATACATTCTCTCTAGATAATATTGATTTCGACGTAGACGTTCTGGTCATTGGCGGCGGCGGTGCCGGTACATCAGCAGCTCTTTTGGCTCACGAGGCCGGGGCTAAAGTAATGATAGCAACCAAGTTGCGCCACGGCGATGCCAACACAATGATGGCGGAAGGGGGCATCCAGGCCGCAGATAAAGAAAACGATTCCCCAGCCATTCACTATCTAGATGTAATGGGCGGTGGGGGTTTTTACAATATTCCAGAACTTGTGGCTGCTTTGGTACTGGATGCACCATTGTGTATCCAATGGCTGGAAAGCCTGGGCTGCATGTTCAGTAAATTCCCCGACGGAACCATGCACACCATTCATGGCGGAGGTACTTCCCGCAAGCGCATGCATTTTGCCCATGACTATTCCGGTGCGGAAATAATGCGCACCCTGCGCGACGAAGCCCGAAACCGGGGTATTCCTGTTATTGAGTTTTCCCCGGCCGTTGAATTAATCATTGATGAATACGGGCAGTGTGCAGGAGCCGTACTTTATAACCTGGAAACAGAACAGTTCCTGGTGGTAAGGGCAAAAACAGTGATTATTGCTACCGGTGGCTCGGGTCGCCTGCATATTGGAGGATTCCCTACCACCAACCATTACGGCGCTACAGCGGACGGTATTGTTATGGCTTATCGTGCAGGAGCCAAGTTAATTTACCTGGATGCTACCCAGTTTCACCCTACGGGAGTGGCATTTCCAGAGCAAATTGTGGGGCAGCTGGTAACTGAAAAGGTACGGGGTCTTGGTGCTCAACTGGTTAATGCAGAAGGTGAACAATTCATCTATCCGCTGGAAACCAGAGATGCGGTTTCCTCGGCCATTATCAGGGAGTGCAAGGAACGTAAAAAAGGCATCACCACCCCCAGTGGAATGCAAGGTGTATGGTTAGATTCTCCCATGATCGACATAATTCACGGAAAGGGTACGATAGAAAGAGAACTACCCGCCATGTTTCGCCAGTATAAACGTTTTAATATAAATATGGCTGAGCAGCCTATTCTGGTTTACCCAACACTTCATTATCAAAACGGCGGCATATTAATTAACGACAAGGCTGAAACAAGCATCCCCAATCTCTATGTAGCAGGAGAAGCATCCGGCGGAGTACACGGTCGCAACAGGCTGATGGGTAACTCTTTGCTGGACATTATCGTCTTCGGACGCCGGGCAGGCATGAATGCTGCCGAAAGAGCAAAAAGTGTAAAACTGGGCAGGCTTACCCTCGATCACGTAAAACGCTATCACGAAGAATTGCGTAAAGAAGGACTCGGTCAGAAAGTCGCTCCCATTTTGCTTCCGGACTACCGCGGTAAAATTAGCGGTTAATCCCAGAAAAAAGTAAAAATCGAACGGGGGGCTGTTAGCCCCCTCTTACATTAGGCCCGCATCCGATGTTCACCAGACCAGGCAAAACCTCAACGGGTAAAACTGGATAACACCGGGAGTATTTTTGGTAGGCTGAATGAAAAAAGCTTTCGGGGAAACTTCTCTCCGAAAGCCTTTTCTTTTAGAATTTATTAGAAATTAGAATTAGATGTTGTTTAAGATTGAGATGGATCCAGTTGTTTTTGAACCTGTTGTAATAAATCCCCAACCCGGGCATTTAATTGTTGTAACTGGCTGAATTGCTGGGAAAGGTGTGGCTGGGTTGCCGCCAGCTGGCTGAGCATTATCCCCATTTCATAGGCGGCTTTTTGTGCCTCACGCACATGAAAAGACATTTGCTGCCTCTGCATACCGGGGTTAGGGTTATTATCTAAAAACTCAAACCATCCCATATTCTAGATCCCTCCTTTTTACCATTACCGTTTAATAGTTCACATAAAAGACATTTTTATTATGTACAATAATCCAGATATATATGATCCCCCTCCGGAACATCTCTGGCTTTTAATGGTAACCCATGTTATAATAGGACTTGCCATTCCGAGGTGAGAGCCATGAAAATTATTACCACGGAAAAAATTCCAATTAAAACCTGGGCCCGGGAAGTAGAAGAGGGTGCCTTAGAACAGGCCCGACATCTAGCCAACCACCCCTTCGCCCGCTTTCACGTTGCCCTCATGCCTGATGTTCACCAGGGGTACGGTATGCCCATTGGGGGAGTATTAGCAACTGAAGGGGTAATTATTCCTAATGCCGTAGGTGTGGATATAGGATGCGGAGTGCGTGCAGTGAGGACAAACCAAAAGGTGGATAACATAAGGCCTTTTTTAAAAAGGATTTTAAATCAGATCCAGCAGGCTATTCCTACCGGCTTTGACCACCATAAAAAACCTCAAAAGAGCCCCCTCTTTCACAGGGCTCCAGATGTTCCGGTGATCAAAGAAGAACTAGAGAACGCTAAATATCAGCTGGGCACTCTGGGAGGTGGAAATCATTTTATAGAATTTCAAGCCGATGATCAGAATTATGTCTGGGTTATGCTGCACTCCGGTTCCCGAAACTTCGGCAAAAAAGTAGCTGACTATTATAACCGTCTGGCTATAAATCTAAACGAAAAATACGGTTTTCCCATACCCCGGGAATGGCAGCTGGCCTGCCTGCCACTGGAAAGCCTGGAAGGACAACAATACCTGTCAGCTATGAATTTCTGTCTTGAATTTGCGCGCGAAAACCGGGCTCGAATGATGAATGTTATTCTGGAAATCTGTCATTCCACGCTCCCCGATTTTACCTGGGACAAAGAAATAGACGTTCATCATAATTACGCTTCTTTAGAAAAACATTTTGGCCAGCAGGTAATGATACATCGTAAGGGAGCTGTACGGGCGGAAGGGGATGTAATTGTCCCCGGTTCTATGGGCAGCCCATCATATATCTGCCGCGGGCTGGCCAACCCAGAAAGTTTTGCCAGCTGTTCCCATGGAGCGGGACGGGTTATGGGTCGTAACGAAGCCCGGCGGCGAATTCCAGTAGATGAAGTTATCAAAGAAATGCAGGCACTGGGAATTGAGCTTTTTAAAATCAAGAAAAAAGACCTGGCCGAAGAATGCCGCCAGGCTTATAAGGATATCAATCAGGTAATGGAAGAACAAAGGGATCTCGTGGAGGTAAAGATTAAATTAAAACCTCTCGGTGTAATCAAAGGATAACTTTCAGTTATTTCGGCACTTATAATTTTTAAGGATTGGGTACTCTACTAATAGCTCCTACCGGGCAGGCACGATAACAACGCCCGCAACGGGTACAATTATCAAGGTTAATATTATAGTGCACCGTCTCGTCGATATAAATGCCTCCATCCCTGCATTCCAGCTCACAGGCCGCACAGGACATGCAAAGCTCCTGGTTGATCTGGTAGTTAAACTTAAACTTCTTCGGCTTCATCAGGCCCCCCCCTTTCAATTAACATTAACTGTACGTAACCTTTCTACAACCCGGGCAAAATTCCTTCCCCAATTTTCTGTTCATTGGTGTTCTTGAGATCATTCCATTAATTAAAAAAATTTTATTTATCCCCGCGTCTAGTAACTTATATATAAAATAGATCGTTACAAGACAGAATAAAGAGTAAAAGGTTAAAGGGAGGGGTTTGTGTTGGCAAGAAAACGCATTCGAGGGGTAATTCACCGGTACCACATTCACGAAACATCCAGTCACGGATATCAACCGGTATGGAAGACAGGGTGCGCGATGGAATATAAAAAAAGATCACGTATTTCCGGAGTTAACAGACCGTCCACTTAATGCCTTTAAAGAAAACCAGGGGCCCCTTTTCAGCACCTGGACGGTACCTCAAGGTTACCCCTGGGTCTATCAGTTTGGTGGGCCATGAGGGAATCGAACCCCCAACCTGACGATTAAGAGTCGCCTGCTCTACCAGTTGAGCTAATGGCCCTGGTCGGGATGGAGGGACTTGAACCCCCGCCCTCTTGCTCCCAAGGCAAGCGCGCTAACCAAACTGCGCTACATCCCGTAATTATCAATTTTTAAATGCAAGATTAATTATAATCCTCACTTCTAATGACGTCAAGGTTTACAGCCAAAAAAAGTCCAGCTTTACGCTGGACGGGGAGAGATAGAACTCACCAAAGCGGAGTAGTATTATTATTTCCAGGAAATAAATTTTTAAACCTGTCCAGCAAAAATTTAACCACCCAATTTACGTTATTAAAAATTTTTTAAGGAGGGAAGAACATGTTTAAAACGGCTGAAAAATTATTCCTGGCTGGCCTTGGTGCTCTGGCCATGACCACCGAAAGGGTGGAAAAAAAGATTAATGAACTGGTGGAAAAGGGTCAAATGGGTAAAGAAGAAGCGCGTAATTTTTTACAGGAACTTGTAAGTAGGGGTGAAGAGGAAAAAACGAATTTTTTAGAAACAATTCGCCGGGAGCTTATACGATTAAAGGATGATCTGGGTCTCGTTACCAGAGAAGAAATAGAAGAAATTAAAAACCGGGTTGCTCGCCTGGAAGAACTGTTGCAAAACAAATGAAAATTTATATCATGTGATATCGATAACAAATAAATATAAGATGCATGAGTTCAAAACTTTTTCTCTGGCCGGCAGGAAATTTTATAACCACGTCGAAATCGTAACTTCGAAATTTTAAAAATAAATAGATGAAGCAGGAATTAAACCCGGGTTTGTAGAAACACACATTTAATTATTATATAAATACTGCCTTCCAGTTAGAGATAGTATTTATGAAAATTATCCGAGGTGAATGATGAATGAAACTGGCCATTTCCGGGAAGGGCGGAGTCGGGAAGACCACCATTGCAGCTGCCCTGATCAAATCTTTTGCCGAAACCCATAGAACCGTATACGCCATAGATGCCGATCCCGATGCCTGCCTGGCCACTGCTATAGGGATTCCCGAAAATATTGCCAGCGGGTTAAAGCCTATTGTAGAAATGCGGGATCTCATCCGGGCCAAAACCGGAGATGGCGCCTTTTTTACACTCAACCCGCAAGTTGACGATGTACTGGAAGATTACAGCTACCGGTTCAATAATATTAGATTTATCCGTATGGGAGGAATAAAAAAAGGGGGTTCCGAATGTTACTGCCGGGAAAACACCTTTCTTAATGCCGTGGTTTCCTCCCTGTTGCTGGACAGTAATGAAGTAGTAGTAATGGACATGGGTGCCGGCATCGAACATTTATCCCGCGGAACAGCAAGGGGAGTTGACCTGATGCTGGTGGTGGTGGAACCCAGTCGCAACAGCATTAATACCGCAAACCTGGTCAAGAAGCTTGCAGCGGACCTGGGAATTCGAAAAGTAAGAATTATTGGTAATAAAATCCGTTCCCCGCGGGAGGAAGAATTTATAAAAGGACAGTTTCCTCCCGAAGAAATTCTGGGTTTTATTGAATTTAACCACCAAATATGGGAAAGCGCTATGGAACCGAACTCAGTTGCGGCAGGAAATCTCCTGGCTGGCATGAGGAAGGTTCGTGAAAAAATATTACGAGAGGCGGGTGATCAATAAAATATTGAGTATAACAACTTATTACAATAGTGTTTTAAGTTATAACTAATTATTTTTTCAGAAAGTATGAAGCCGGAACTTTTATTTAAATTTAAAGACAAATATAAACGATAAATATTTTCAACCAGTCAACTCTTTAGCCAAGGAGGTTAAAGCAATGCCAAGGTTTAGAGATCCCAGCCATACCTGCCGGCCTTCAAATGCCCCCAGGGTTGTTGATCCTAAAGTGGCAAAAAGATCAATAGACCCGGCAGTGTTAGAAATGATTGACGTAGCCAAAGAAAGGGGTGTTATCACTACCTTTGACCGGGTAGTAGCCCAGCAACCCCAATGCCAGTTTGGCTACAAGGGAATATGCTGCCGTTTTTGCATGATGGGGCCATGCCGGATTAAGGCTGATGAAGGTCCCGCGAGCAAAGGTATTTGTGGAGCCTCAGTATGGACCATCGTAGCCCGTAGCGTAGGTCTAATGCTGCTTACCGGCGCGGCTTCCCACAGTGAACACGCCAGCCATATGGCTCACACCCTCCTGGAATGCGCCGAGGGCCATGCCCCGGATTATGAAGTAAAAGATGCTGATAAGTTGCGCCGTATCGCCAAGCGCATTGGTATTGAAACTGAAGGAAAAGATAACATGACCCTGGCCAAGGAAGTGGCCGAGGCAGCTCTGGCAGATTACAGCCGGTTGAAAGGATTTGGTGAATCCACCTGGGTAAAAACAACCATAACCCCGGGGAGACTGGAAAAATTCCGCAGCCATAACATTATGCCCAGCGGAGTTTACAATACCATTTCTGAGCTGGTCAGCCAGGCCCACATTGGTATGGACAATGATCCAGTTAATATAATTTTCAGTGCTCTAAGAGTAGCGCTCGCGGACTATACAGGTATGCACGTGGGCACCGATCTTTCCGATGTTCTCTTCGGTACTCCCAAACCGGTAGTCAGCGAAGCCAACATGGGTGTTATTGATCCGGCCAAAGTAAACATCGTCCTTCATGGACACAACCCGATCCTTTCCGATATAATTGTTCAGGCAGCAAAGGAAATGGAAGAAGAAGCCAAGGCTGCTGGAGCTGCTGGTATTAACCTGATGGGCATTTGCTGCACAGGCAATGAGGTGCTTATGCGCCACGGTGTACCTCTGGTTACCTCCTTTGCCTCACAGGAGCTGGCCATCACTACAGGTGCAATCGATGCCATGGTTGTGGACGTGCAGTGCATTATGCCATCAATACGTACCGTTGCCGAATGCTTCCATACATTAATTATCACCACCTCGCCAATTGCTAAGATTCCAGGATCCTATTACCTGGATTTCCAAACCACCAAAGCAATTGATAACGCGAAACAAGCTATCCGGTTGGCCATTGAAGCCTTCAAACAAAGAGATCCTAACAAGGTACACATCCCCAATATCAAGAATAAAGTCGTGGCGGGATGGAGTCTGGAAGCTCTTTATGAACTCTTCCGCACTGTTGAACCAGACAATCCCGTAAAAGCCCTCACTGACGCTATTCTTAGCGGAGAACTTAAAGGAGTAGCCCTGCTGGCCGGTTGCAATAACTTAAAGCGCTTCCAGGATGATACTCATATTACTATTGCCAAGGAAATGATTAAGAATGATGTCTTTACAGTAGCTACCGGCTGCGCCGCCCAGGCATGTGCCAAGCTGGGGCTGATGGCTCCTGAAGCCATGGAATTTGCCGGGGAAGGCCTGAAGAAATTCCTGGCCCGGATCAGTGAAAAAGCTAATTTAAGCACTCCACTGCCACCTGTGTTCCACATGGGATCCTGTGTGGATAATACCCGGGCTTCAGATCTCCTTATGGATATGGCCAATACACTCGGTGTGGATACCCCGAAAGTTCCCTTTATAGCTTCTGCTCCAGAAGCCATGAGTGGTAAAGCAGTGGCCATCGGTTCCTGGTTTGTTGCCATGGGTGTACCTGTACATGTAGGCTCCATGCCGCCCGTGGAAGGCAGCGATCTCATTTACAGCATCCTTACCCAGGTAGCCAGCGACGTCTACGGTGGGTACTTCATTTTTGAGATGGATCCCGCTGTAGCCGCTCAAAAGATGCTCAGTGCTTTAGAATACCGCACCTGGAAACTGGGCGTGCACCGCAAGGTGGCCGAAGATCTGGAAACTGCTCTCTGCCAGAACTACTAATGAGCCAGGAGGAAAGGAGGAACCTGCATGTCCGAGCAAATCAATTTTGACCAGATTTTTGAAGGAGCGATCGAGCCGGGGAAAGAACCCAGGCGGCTCTTTAAAGAAACCTATGAAGGGGCCATTACTGCTCTGAGCTATGCCGAAATCCTGCTCAACCAGGCCATTCGCACCTACGGGGCGGACCATCCCATTGGTTACCCGGATACCGCCTACTACCTGCCGGTGATCCGCTGTTTGAGCGGGGAAGAGATCAAGACCCTTGGCGACTGCGTGCCGGTACTGAACCGTGCCCGGGCACAGGTCAAGGAAAACTTCAGCGACTTTACCAATGCCCGCCTGGCCGGTGAGGCCACCTGGTACGCGGCGGACATCATTGAAGCCATACGCTATATCAAGTACAGCCCGGACAACCCCCTGCATGTTCCGCCCTGGACCGGTTTTATCGGCGACCCGGTGGTACGCCAGTACGGCACCAAGATGGTGGACTGGACCATACCCGGCGAAGTGATAATTCTGGGCCGGGCCAGGGACTCCAAAGAACTGGCCCGGGTGGTCAACAAGCTGATGGGCATGGGCTTCATGCTTTTCCTCTGCGACGAGGTGATCGAGCAGTTGCTGGAGGAAGGGGTCAAGCTGGGCGTCGATCTGATTGCCTACCCCCTGGGCAATTTCACCCAGGTTGTCCATGCGGCCAACTACGCCCTGCGGGCCGGCATGATGTTTGGGGGCATCAAGCCGGGGTTGAGGGATGCCCAGCGTGACTACCAGCGCCGGCGGATCCGTGCTTTCTTGCTCTACCTGGGCGAGCACGACATGGTCAAGACGGCTGCCTGCATGGGCGCAATCAACATCGGCATTCCCATCATCACCGACCAGCCCCTGCCTGAAGACAAGCAAATAAAAGACTGGTTTATCTACGAGCCGGACCTGGAAAAAGCCATCCAGCTGGGCATGGAACTGCGCGAAATCAAGATTACCAGCATAGATATTGATGCCCCCATCACCGTGGGTCCGGCTTTTGAGGGTGAGTCCATCCGCAAGAAGGACATGTACGTGGAATTTGGCGGCACCCGGACGCCCAGTTTCGAACTGGTGCGCATGGTTGGCCCGGATGACGTGGAAGACGGGAAGGTGGAAGTCATCGGACCCGACATTGA
>NZ_JMLG01000004.1:0-162119 GCF_000686645.1 Desulfofundulus thermocisternus DSM 10259 | reverse complement strand
TTACCGGTTTAAAATGAGAATTTCCTTTGTTCCACCAGTTGGTTGCTCCAATTTAATTTGAAGATTTTTCCCGAATCAATTTGAAAATCTACACTTAATGTATTATGCTTTGGCAGGTCCGGAAATATAATTGGAGCGGGGCCTGTTCCGTTTATAAAAAATACCCTTCTAGGAAGGGCAGAGGGCTCATAACCATAGGTTATGGGAGGTGATCCCCTTTGAACAGGCTGCTTGCTTTCTGGCAGTTAATTTTAAAGGGACTGTTAAGATGGCTGGGCTCCTTTTACAAACGCCGGACGCCCACCCTGGTGGACATTATTGACCAGGCACGCCGTGAGTGGCAGGAAGCTTTAAAGGAATTTCACCTGGTGGATAACGAAATGGTTGATTATGCAATTTTTAAAATTAACACCGCAGAGCGGAGATTTATGGCGCTTTTAAACCAGGCCCGGCGCAGTGGCGTCACCGCCTGGCCCCCGGACCTGCCGGGACCCGTCAGAAGTACGGGTTAAACACCACCGGCGGAGCCCGGCGGGATTCCGCGATATTTCAACAGTGGGGGGAGTAGTGGTTGGGATCGATGAGTTCCCGGTACTTGGCCACCACCTGCTTGAAATCCTCCCACGTGTCCCTCTTCAATTTGGGATTGCGCAGCAGGGCCGCCGGGTGGTAGGTGGGCATGATCCAGACCCCGTTCTTTTCCACCCAGCGCCCCCGGTCCCGGGTGATGCGCCCCCGGGGGTCCAGGACGGCCTGGAGGGCGGTGGCCCCCAGCAAAACCATTATCCGGGGTTTTATAATACGCAGCTGGGCCTCCAGGTTGGGACGGCAGGCTGCCCGCTCCTCTTCGGTGGGTATCCGGTTACCCGGGGGACGGCATTTGACGGTATTTAATATGTACACGTGTTCAAATCGCCCGAATCCACAGGCTTCTAAAATTTTATCCAGCAGCTGGCCTGCTTTTCCCACAAAAGGCCGCCCCAGGCGATCTTCGTCGGCACCCGGGCCTTCACCGCAGAGCACAACCCTGGCCCGGGGATTACCTTCCCCAAAAACCACTCCCTGGCAGCCGGCCCGCAGGCCGCAGCGGTTGCATGTTTTGACCTTTTGCTCCAGGGTTTCCAAATCGTTTATCCCCGTAAGATCCCATCCGGAGTCGCTGAACAGGCTTTCCTGCAACCAGAACACTGTTTCACCTCGCCATTACAAACTGCCGGCAGAAATACCCGGAACGGCGGCCATCCTCCGGTAATTTATCGCGCTGCTGCCCCGCCCCCTTTGCGCCCAAGGAAAAGGGGCAGGTTTTAACTGCCCCTTTGCTAAAAGTCCTTACATTTGTCTATTCTTCTTTCTCTAAAATAATGCGGTGATCCACCAGGGCCAGCTCCACAATCCTGGCCTTGATCATTTTACGCCGCCCAAAAATATCCTCCAGCAAAAGACCATCCTCATGGGGGATCACCCGGTCCACGTTCTCAAAAAACAGTTCTTCCCTGCCTTCTTTGCGCAGGTAAGCATTTGCTTCACACATAATTCACGCACCACCTTTTTTCATAAACGATTATAGACCCCCCTGCTACAGGTGTCAACGGCAAATTATGCCCTTTTAAAACGCCGCCAGAAATCCTGCCACCATCGCCCCAGGGGACCGGCTGTGGAAAGGTCCATCACAGCTTCCTCACCACCATCGGGCACGGGTACGATACCCAGAGGATGGTCCGGAACCCGGAAGACAACCTCCCGGCGGCAGGATTGTTCCGACCCGTGGAGAAACTGCACCTCCACCCGGCTCCCGGCGCCGGCCAGGACCATTTCCAGCTCGGAACGGGAATTTACCTGGTACTGGTTCAGGGCCAGCAATACATCTCCCGAGCGGATTCCCGCCCGCCAGGCCGGGCTCTCCGGCAGCACATCCAGTACCCGGACCCCCCGGGAAGGGGAAACAAATAGAGGGGGACGCAAAAATTCCAGCTTCTTTCCGATATATATAACCATTTCATGTCCCAGGGGAGAGAAGAGGGCAGCCAGGAAGGCCAGAACGCGGAAATGCTGGGACATTAACGCCAGGAGCAGGAGGCAGAGGCTGTAGGCACCCAGGAAAAGAGCCGAAAGGCGGCTTTTCTCACCGGGGCTGCGGGAAACGGCCAGATCACCATAACCCAGGCCGGCCACCACCGGAATGAGGGTGTACACCAGATCCCTGGCCTCACCGTTGACTTCCGGCTTAATCAGGGGCCACCATTCGGGCATGGCCACCCCGTGCTGTACTGCTACCGGACCAACGGCAGCCAGGGCTACGATGGGAATGGGCCAGAAGCGCTGCAGGGTATACCCGCCAACCACCCGGCCGGAGGGTGACTTAAAATAAACCGGAACGGCACCCAGGTGACCGCTGGCCAGGATCAGGGCGCTCTCCACCAGGTGCAAAACGGCCACCAGAGCCAGAACCTGGGCAATATGTATTTCAGGAAAACCAAAAAGCAGGTTGCTGAGCGACAGCACCCCCCCGGCATAGGCAAAGCAGAGAAACCGGGCGTTGATCAGCATCAATAAAATAGCTACCGGCCAGAGATAGACCAGGCCGGAACCGGTGAGGGAAAGCCCAATCAGCACCATAATGAAACTACCAAGGAAACCGCCCAGCAGCCCGTATCCCGTGGCCGCCAGGGTATCGCGCCATACCCCGCCGTCAGCCGGCAGGCCGAAAAACTCATTCCTGGCAACGGCCATGCGCCGGTACTGCAGGGCCACCAAAAGTATTACCACCCAGAACAGGGGATCAAAGAAAACGGAAGCCAGGGTGGTTACTATGAGCGGCAGCAGCTGGCTGAAAGGAAACACTTACACCACCCTCCCCGTCAGGCAGCCCTGGCCATCCTGCTCTCCAGGATCTGGATGGCCCTTTCCAGCTGCAGGTCCACCTGTGCCTGGGGCTCCTGTTCCACCACCACATCCGGAACAATACCCTTTTTATTGATATCGTGACGCGCCGGGGTCAGGTAACGGGCCGTGGTCAGCTTCAAGGCGGCACCGTTATCCAGTTCATATACCGTTTGCACAATACCCTTGCCGAAAGTCTTTTCTCCCACCAGGATACCCGATCCGGTATCCTTCACCGCCCCGGCCAGAATTTCAGCCGCACTGGCACTGGCCCGGTTGATAAGCACTACCAGCGGGAGGTTGAGGTTTTTGCCTTCCGAGGAATATGTTTCCTCTCTTCCGGAACGATACTGGATATAAACCACGGGTCCCCGGGGTATAAAATAACCGGCCACCTTTACCGCCGAGCGCAGCTCACCACCCGGATTATTGCGCAGGTCAAGGAGAACGGCCCGCATTCCTTCTTTTTTCAGACGGGTAATGGTGGACTCCAGTTCATCCGGAGTTTTTTCGGTAAACTGGGTCAGGGAAATATAGCCAATTCCTTTGCCCGGTATCATTCTGCCCTCGACAGTGGGTACGCTAATCTCCTCCCGGACCAGATTTACATCCCAGGGTTGGGGCGCTCCTTTGCGCGTGATGGTCAGCTTGACCTCCGTGCCCACAGGCCCGCGCATCAGGCTTACAGCCGTATCCAGATCCATTCCCCGGGCATCCCGGCCGTCAATGCGGACGATAACATCCCCCTGCCTGATCCCCTTCCGGTAGGCCGGCGTCCCCTCATAGGCCCGCATAACCGTCAGCTGATCTTCTTTAATGCCCACCAGGATGCCCAGCCCGCCAAAGCTACCCCGGATTTGCTCCTGCAGGCGGGCGTACTCCCCCGGGTCCAGGTAAACCGAGTAGGGGTCGTTGAGGGACTTGACCAGCCCGCGGATAGCCCCGTCAACAAGAGTGGTAGCATTCACCGGCTCCAGGTATCTGGTGCGAACCAGGTGGATAACTTCTAGCAGGGTCCCCAGATGCTTGTAGTTGCTGGCCAGCATGCCGCCAAAGACCACAATAACAAGAAAAACCACCAGACCCAGCACTGCCAGCCAGCGGCCCCACCTGCCCGGCCGGTAATAATAATACATGCCCACCTTAACATCCACCTGCCTTATCTTTCCTGTACACACGTATTATACTACAATAAGGCCGGAGTAATTACAACATTATAAAATTAACGGCTTCCGGAAATAGGATATACGGAGAAAAATAAGCCGCGCTCCCGGACTGGTGTTCCGGAAACGCGGCGGTTAAGCACGTTACAGGTAACCCAGGGGGTTCACCGGTGAGCCGTTGACCATGACGGTAAAATGCAGGTGCGGGCCGGTGGACAGCCCTGTACTGCCCACCCGGGCGATAACCTGCCCCCTGCTTACTTCCTGGCCGGTTGAAACCAGCTGGGCCGAAAGATGGGCGTAAATGGTGGTTACGCCCCCGCCATGATCGAGCATAACCACATTGCCGTAACCGCTCATGGTACCCACGTATATAACCGTTCCATCCTGGGCGGCCACCACCGGCGTACCTGTGGGAGCCGGGATATCAATGCCGTTATGCAGGCGCACATAACCCAGTATCGGATGCGTGCGGGAACCAAAACCCGAAGAAATGGATGAGTAACCGGGTACCGGCCAGCTCATGGCCCCGCTGCCCCGGGGCGCCGAAGGGTGGCTGCGGGCCCTTTCCAGGGCGATCTGCCGCAGGATTTCCTGTTCCTGCGCCTTTAATCTTTCCGCTTCTTCCAGGTGGCGGCTCAATTCCTGCTGCGCCTGGGCCAGGAGCAGTTTCTGCTGCCTCTGCCGCTCCACCAGTTCCTGACGGGCAGCCTGCTGCTCCCGCATGAGCGCCATAATGCGGTCCCGCCGCTCCTCCAGCCGGGCCTTCTTTGCGGCCACCTCTTCGCGCCGGGCCGTAAAATCAGCGACAATGGCCGCATCCCGGGCCGCCACCCGTTTCAAGAATTCATAACGGGTGACAAAGTCATTGAAGTCCCGGGCAGCCAGCAGAACTTCCAGGTAATCGACTTCTCCCCACTGGTAAATGCTCCTCAGGCGCTGCTTCATCACCTGGCGGCTCTCTTCCAGCTTCTCCTCAGCCACGGCCAGCTCCTGCCGGGCCCGGTCGACCTCCTGCAGGGCCGCCTGCAGCTCCCGGTCCAGCTGGCGGATGCGCTGTTCCACAGCCATAATGGCCCGCTCCGAATCGGCCACCTGTTCAGCGTAACCGCGCACTTCCTGCCTGGAATCCTGCACCTTCTCCTGTTCCTGATAAAGTTTCTTCCTGGTCTCCTGCAGTTTATCCTGCAGGCTGGCCCCCTGGGCCAGGCCTGCGAGGGTACCGGACAGGGCCAGAACCACCACCAGGGATATGATCTTGCCGGTAAAACCGTTCAAGCCATTTCCCCCCATTAACTAGACATTCAAAAAACGATGGATGGATATGGTACTGCCCAGGGCCCCTATACACAGCCCCAACCCCACCAGACCTGCAAGCAACCTGAAGATCACCTGCCCGTCAGAAACCAGGGGGATAAAGGGCATCGCCCGGGCCATATGCTCCACCAGCGACAGGTAGCCGGTATACACCAGGGCTGCCGCCAGCAGAGAACCCAGCAGTCCCAGCACCATCCCTTCAATTAAAAAGGGAAAGCGCACAAACCAGTTGGTTGCTCCCAGATACTTCATAATCCCTATTTCCCGGCGCCGGGCAAACACCGAAAGGCGGATGGTGGTGGAAATTAAAAATATGGCCGCGGCACCCACCAGGATCATGGCCCCCACTCCCACCACACGTATCCAGCGCGTCACCACTACCAGCCTTTCCACCAGGCCCTGGCCGTAGCGCACATCTTCCACCCCGTCCAGGGAGGAAATTTTCCGGGCCACTTCCACCACCTGATCGGCCCGCCGGGTTTTAACCCGGAAGGTATCCGGCAGGGGATTATCATCCTCCAGGCCGTCCAGAATATCCTGACGCGAACCGAAGCTCCGGCGCATTTCCTGTAAAGCCTCTTCTTTAGGGACAAACTGCACTTCAACCACGCCGGGAAGGAAGCGGATCTTATCGTTTAACTCCCTGATTTCCTCCTGTTCGAGGCCGTCCTTTAAAAAGGCGCTGATCTCCACACTGGATTCCAGCTGGTCCGCAAGGCGGTCCGTATTCACCACCACCAGCAGGGAACAGCCCAGTATAACCAGGGATATGGCCACCGTAGCCGCCGCAGCCAGGGACAGCCAGCCGTTGCGGAAGATGGATAAAAACGCCTCCCGGAAGTAGTAGGCGATGGTTCTAATCCCCACGGCTGTAACCCCCGCCTTCCTCGTCCCGGACAATCCGTCCCGACTCCAGGGCCACCACCCGCTTTTTCATGGCGTCCACAATCTCCCGGGCATGGGTGATCATGATGATGGTGGTTCCTGCTTTATTGATCTGCTGAAACAACTCCATCAGTCCCCAGGAAGTTTCCGGGTCCAGGTTGCCGGTAGGCTCGTCAGCAATGAGAAGAACGGGGTTGTTCACAATAGCCCGGGCAATACCCACCCGCTGCTGCTCCCCTCCGGAAAGGTGGGCGGGCAGCATACCGGCCTTATCCTCCAGGCCAACCAGTTTAAGCACCTCCGGAACGCGCCTTTTGATATCCCGAGAAGAAGCCCCGGTCACCTCCAGGGCAAAGGCCACGTTTTCAAAAACCGTCTTCTGGGGCAGGAGCCGGAAGTCCTGAAAGACCATGCCTATCCTGCGGCGCAGGTAAGGTACTTCCCGGGAGCGCATGCGGGCCACATTCCTGCCGTTAAACAGGACCTGCCCCCGGGTGGGAAGCTCTTCCCGGAAAATGAGCTTGGTCAGGGTGGACTTGCCCGCCCCGCTGGGGCCAACCAGAAAAAGAAACTCTCCCTTTTTAATGTGCAGGTTTATATTATCCAGGGCCTTCACCCCGTTGGGGTAAACCTTGGTCACGCCGTAAAAACGGATCATTAATGCCACCTCAGCTGCGTCGAAAACCAGATTTCCCCCATAATAACGCCCGGCTCAAGACAGGTGCTGCCGGACCAAACAGGGACCACAAAAATTGGGGATACTTCAGCTTTTTTGTATACACTTCGACAACCTCTCCAGAAGTCCTCCTGAAAAACCAGAAAAAAACAGGCAACCCCTCCCCGTAAAAGAGGGGTTGCCCGGGAACAGGTGTGAATGTGGCCGGTACCCGCCGAAGACCGGAGACGAGGCCTTTTGGCCCGGACAGCGAAACGACCTGGAGAGCAACGAATAAAACCAGGGCACACAGACTGGGGTAACCCCTCCCCGCAAGAGAGGGGTTGCCCGGGAATGTGATATTTACCTGCCCTTTCTCTTCACGGCCTCCCGCACCCTGGCCGTCAGGTGTGCGGCGGTCAGTCCATACTTTTCCAGCAGCTCTTCCGGTCGGCCCGACTCGCCGAAAACATCGGGTATACCCAGCCGGTAGACAGGCACGGGATGGTGGGTACAGACGGTTTCCGCAACTGCCCCGCCCAGGCCGCCGATGATGGAATGCTCCTCGGCGGTAACAATGACACCCGTCTCGCGGGCGGCCGCAATCACCGTCTCCTCATCCAGCGGCTTGATGGTATGCATATTGATCACCCGCACCCCGATGCCCTCCTGCTCCAGCAGGCCGGCAGCCTCCAGGGCGGTGGCCACCATAATGCCGGTAGCAATGATGGTGGCGTCATTGCCCTCCCGCATGATCACCGCCCGGCCGGGCTCAAAATGAAAATCGTCCCCGTGCAGTACGGGTACCCCCGGCCGCCCCAGGCGGATGTAAACCGGTCCCCGGATCTGCGCCGCCGCCCGCACCGCCGCCCGGGTTTCCACCGCGTCGGCGGGAACAAACACGGTCATATTGGGCAGGGAGCGCATCAGGGCTATGTCCTCCACCGACTGGTGGGAACCGCCGTCCTCCCCGACGGTGATGCCGGCGTGGCTGGCGGCAATCTTCACGTTGAGCCGCGAGTAGGCCACGCTGTTACGGATTATCTCAAAGGCCCGGCCGGTGGCAAAGATGGCAAAGGTGCTGCAGAAGGGAATTTTCCCGGCTGCAGCCAGGCCGGCGGCCGTTCCCACCAAGTTCTGTTCGGCTATACCCATGTCGAAGAAGCGTTCCGGGAAGTGCCTGGCAAACTCAATAGTTTTGGTGGATTTGGCCAGGTCCGCATCCAGCACCACCACGTCTGGATTTTCCCGCCCCAGCTCCACCAGGGCCTTGCCATAGGCATCCCGGGTGGCAATCTTTGTCATGAAGATTCAAGCCCCCTTTTTTAAGCCAGCTCGGCCAGGGCCCTCTCCACCTCTTCGGGCTTCGGGGCCACGCCGTGCCATTCCACCATGTTTTCCATAAAAGATATTCCCTTGCCCTTCACCGTTCTGGCCACGATCATCTGGGGTTGGCCCCGCACGGCCCGGGCCCTTTCCACCGCCCGGAGAATTTCCTCCATGTTATGCCCGTCAATCACCTGCACATCCCAGCCAAAGGCACGCCATTTTTCCGCCACCGGCTCCACCGACATGACTTTGGAAACGGGCCCGTCGATTTGCAGGCCGTTGAAGTCCAGAAAGGCGGTCACGTTATCCAGCCGGTAGTGGGCCGCCGCCATGGCCGCCTCCCAGACCATGCCCTCCTGAATCTCCCCATCGCCTAACAGGACGTAAACCCGGTAGTCACGGCCATCCAGCCTGGCTGCCAGGGCCATCCCGTTGGCGGCGGACAGCCCCTGGCCCAGGGAACCTGTGGAAAATTCCACTCCCGGCAACTTTTTCATATCCGGGTGCCCCTGCAGGGGGCTGCCGAGGCGGCGCAATGTAAGGAGTTCCTCCACAGGGAAGAACCCCCTTTCCGCCAGGGCTGCATAAAGCAGGGGTGCGGCATGCCCCTTGGAAAGGACAAAGCGGTCCCTGTCCGGCCAGCGGGGATTCTGCGGGTCAAGGCGCATCACCGCAAAATACAGGGCGGTTACAATGTCGGCGCCGGATAAAGAGCCGCCTGGGTGCCCCGAACCGGCAGCGCCGGTCATACGGATGATGTGCCGGCGTATTTCCCGGGCCCTCTCTTCCAGCCTCTTGATTTTTTCCCCTTCCATTTCAAACACTCCCTGACAATGAAGAATTTATTGGAAATCACGATTCCTGCCACTGTTTGAATCCTTCTCCCAGCACCTCGTGCACATCGGCCAGGATGACAAAGGCCTTGCGGTCCACCTGGTAGATCAGATCCTTCAGCCGGGTCACCTCGGAGCGGTTGACCACCACCAGCAGGACGTCCCGCTCCCTGCCGGTGTACATACCCCGCCCCTTTAAAGCCGTAGCCCCGCGGTTGAGTTCCCGCAGAACCACGCCGGCAATTTCATCCGCCCTCTGGGAGATAATGAAGAAGGCCTTGGTATAACTGATCCCCTCCTGCACCAGGTCGATAAGCCAGGCGGTGACAAAAATGGTAATCAGGGCGTACATGGCCAGCTCCCAGGATTTAAAGGTAAACCCCGCAAAAAGAACCACCAGCCCATCGACCAGGAAAAGGAGCTGGCCCACGTTGGCACCGGTATAGGTACGCAGGATGGCGGCAGCCAGGTCCGTACCCCCGGTGGTGCCCCGGTAGCGAAAAACCAGACCCAGCCCCAGGCCGGTGAGCACCCCGCCAAAGATGCTGGCCAGCAGGGGGTCATGGGTGGGCACGGGAAGATAGGGAGCCAGGGCGTCCACCACCAGGGAAAGGCTGATGGTACCGTAAAGGGAGCGGAAGCCAAACTTCAGGCCCAGCCGGTAAATGCCCATGGCGAAAAGGGGGACGTTTAACGCCAGCATGGTCATTCCCACGGGAGCCCCGAGCAGGTGATGGATGACTGTGGCCAGGCCGCTTACCCCCCCGGCGGCAATTTTATTGGGTACCAGAAAGAGATCCAGGCCGAGGGCGGTCAGGACCACCCCCAGCGTCACTCCCAAAAATTCGCTAAGAATGGCCATGGAAAAACATCCATCTCCATTAAAAATGAAATAGGGCCGGTTAACGACAAAGCAGGCCAGGATTATGTTAACCAGAATCAGGCGGCCCTATCATAAACACAGGATATAATTATTCTCAACCCGGAAACGGAATCCTGCATGGCTCAACAAAAAGTTCAGGATTTTGCGGGATCTTTTTTCTTCCCCGTGATCGTGCCGCTGTTCTTTTCGGGAAAATTCCGGGTCGTGAGGCCGGACACTTTAAAAGGGGGAGGAAAGTACAGGCTGAGGATACCGCGAACTTTTCCCCTGTGGTAAAGATTGCGCGTTTTAATCATAAAAAACACCTCCCGACAGTAGGGTGGCCTGCCGGGGAGGTTATTATTTGAGGTAAACGGAAGAACATTATTTTGTGAAACTTTCGCCTTTCCCCCTGCAGCATTAAGTATATAGAAATGACGATTTAACGCCGGTTTGTTGAAATGCTGCCGGACCGGGTATACGATGTTTATTAACAATCAAAGTAAACACCGGGGGGAGGTCTGGCCAATGCTCCAGCGGACGGCTAAAGATATTATGGTTCCCATTTCCAATTATGCCACTGTCAATGCCGACGATAGTTTAATACAGGCCCTGGAAATATTTGAGAATGCCGTATCCAGAGGTTACCGCACCCTGCTAGTTTTAAACGGGCAGGGCAATATTACAGGCTTTTTAACCACCAGAACAATCCTTAAAGCCCTGGCCGCCTACGGCGTAGAAGAAGATATCTGGACTACAGATAGCTGGGGCACCTTCTTTTTACGCATCGAAAGGGAGCGGCTCAAAAACACGAAAGTAAAAAAAATCATGCGGCCTGTCGTCCAGGTTTACGTCGACGAAAATACCCCTGTTCAAGAGGTGGCACGGGTCATTCTGGCCAATCAGGTAAACCATATCCCCGTCCTTGACAGGGAGCGCAGGGTCACCGGTATAGTCCGCACCATAGATATACTAGATGTTCTGGCCAAATTTCTAAGGAATTAAAACAGCAGCCAGGGGATCAACCTTCTGGGGCGCATTGAACCGGGGCGGCCCGCCTTCCTGGTGGCCGTGGAAGGTAACCCCTGGGAGGATATCAACGCCCCTACAGGCAAAATATGTATTCCGGTCCGTTGATTTCCCCGGAAAAAGAGGATATACTTTCCATAAAGATATGACGAACACTGTACCGGTTATGGAGGAAGACACGCAATGAAACTATCTATAAATAAAAATAAACTGCGACAAAAGGCGGCGGACATCCGTCAGGCCTTGAGCAGGCTTACGCCGGTGACGAAGCTCACCATGGAGGAGTTTTTAGCTGACGAGCAAAGGGTGGCCGCAAGCAAGTATTACCTGATTGTGGCCACCGAAGCGGCCATTGATATCTGTAACCATCTGGTTGCCCGGCTCACCGGCAGGGCTCCCAACTCCTATGCCGATTGTTTCAACATTTTATCCGGGGAGCATTTTTTAAGTCCTCCGCTGGCCGAACGCTTGATCCAGATGGCAAAGTTCCGCAACCTGTTAATCCACCGTTACGGCGACATTGATGATAGCAAGGTCTACCATATCATTTGCAACAACCTGGATGATCTGGAACTATACCTGGCTGAAATTGCAGCCATGGTAAAATGCGAGCTCTGACCATCCCGAAAGGAATGGTTTTATGTACAGGCGACTTTCCCTGCCGGAAAAGGAACGCCCATCGATTTGCCGGCTGGCCGCCCGCCTGCTGGCCAAAAGAAAGGAAATTATCTTTGCCTACGCCTTCGGTTCTTTTGTGGAAGAAGCCACCTTCCGGGATATTGACATTGGAGTGTATTTGCAAAAGGAAACCATCCCAAGGGAAAGGGTTCTCGAATACGAACTTTCCCTGGGTGCGGAACTGGAGCGGGAAATACATTACCCGGTAGATATAAAGGTGTTAAATTATGCTCCCGTAACCCTGTGCCATTCGGTTACCGGCGGGAAGGTGCTTTTCAGCCGTAACGACGAGGTGCGGTTTGAATGGGTGGAAAAGACCTGGGATGTGTACCTCGACATGCAATATTTTTTACGCAATTCCCTGCGGGATTTGTTGCTGTCACCGGGACAGCCGGACCGGAAAAGGAAGTGAACAGCCCGGCTGTTCCAGACCGGGCTGTTGTTACGCTAACTAAAAAAAGAAGGATGTGCTTGATTATGGGTTTGGGAACTCTTTTTCTTCTTGGTTCAATAATAACGGCTTCTTATGGGATTATTAAAAAATCCCTGCCATGGTATATACTGAGCTGTGTTATATACTACCCCTGGATATATTATTTGGGGAATTTACCTGCATTTTATTATATACCATTTTTTGAATTTGTATTAGTAGTTTTGTACTTACTCCCTCTTATAGCAATTAAACTAAACAAAGGGGCACTTGCCTGGATAATTTGGGGTCTCGTGTTACCAATGCCGATATGGGCTTTGATTTATATCAACGTAAACAGAAGTTAATAAAGCTCGTAACGGGGAGGCCAGTCCCTCTTTTTCTTTAATCAGCCGGTAACATCTGTTCCTTATCTTCCTCTTCCAGCACAGCTCCGATTTCGCGGATAAAATCTTCAAAATCACCAAGTTCGTTTCGTGCCATTTCATACACTTTTTCGGCGGAAACTTCCTGATAGCCATGGACGACACGGTTGCGAAAACCAATCATCGCTGAATAGATCGGCAATCTATCCCTGGTAATCAACCCGCCCTCATAGAGTATGCGCATGGCATCCCTGGCATCTCCCGGGGCATGACCGAATTTTTTGGCTGCAATATGGTAGGCCAGATCGATCATTGCTTCCACCGCTGTTTGCAGGGAATATTTCAAACCTTTGACCAGCCAGGGATCCATTAATATGTCTTTTTTATTTTTGCTATTCAACAGCTCATTGATGCTGGCCACCTGTTCCCGTATATAGCTGATTTTGGCCATTATCCGTTCACGATCCAGACCCACCGGCCATCACCCCGGCAAAAATTTCCTCCAATGCCGCCCGGTACCGCGGGTACAAATCGGCATACCTTCTACTGACGTATTCCATTACATCGGTAATGCGCTCCATATTCCTGGCATAGATTAATTTCCCTTCTTTAATCACCCGAAAAGCAAAAAGCGGCTTCTCCGGGTTCACCAGAACAATATCATAGGGATGCCCTTCATAAGGCGGAAGCAAAAGGGATATGGCTGCTTCCAGCCGATCCGATTCGACACTGTCCAGTACTATCCCCGGCTCCAGTATCAGGCCCAGGTCAATATCACTATCCGGCCGGCATGACCCCAGGATAGATCCAAACAGGTAAGCGCCGGCCACCTGGGGAAAATTTTGCAGTGCTGCCTTAACCTGCTCAACCACCGGATCGAGATTGACCCGCATCAGTTCGTTCACTCTAACACCACCTCTACAGCGCCGGGACTATTGTGTTATGATAGATGCAACCGGAAATATTTTATCACAAATATGGAAATGACGCATGTTTTTCCAGCTTTATCCGCCGAAACTTTACGCCATACCCTGCGGGATTTGTTGCTGTCACCGGGCAGCCAGACCGGAAAAGGAAGTAAACAGCCCGGCTGATCCAGGCCAGCCGGGCTGTTGTTACGTCAAGGCAATTGACCTTCACTTTTCTCCAGTTGTTCCACCCCCTGCCGGTCAACGCCGGCCAGCAGCTCCCTCACCCCGCCCCGGCCCGGGATGACCAGATCCGGCGCCAGGTCGGCCAGGGGCACCAGGACAAAGGCGCGCTCGTGCATGAGCGGGTGGGGAACCACGAGATCGGGTTCATCAATGACCTGCCCGTTGTAAAGGAGCAGGTCCAGGTCAATCACCCGGGGGCCCCAGCGCACACCCCGCACTCTCCCCAGGCGGTTCTCCACTTCCAGGCAGGCGGCCAGCAATTCCCGGGGGGAGAGGGTGGTTTCCACTTCCGCTACGGTATTGACAAACCAGTCCTGATCCGTATAGCCCACCGGTTCGGTGCGGTAAAAGGGGGCCACCCGCAAAATTTTAACCCCCGGCACCCGGCCCAGCAGTTCCAGGGCCGCCTTTAAATTGGCTTTTTTTCCCCCCATGTTCGATCCCAGGCCGATATAGGCTACAACTTCCATCTTAAGCCCTCCATATGGAACATGCCAATCTCGTAAGTTTATTTACCTTTTCCTGTTCACTGGAGAATCGTCATACGATAAAAACCAACTCAGTTAGTCAAGGGAACAGCGGCACCGGCCGCCGGACGGATAGGAATGACCAGGCAGCGCTATTTCCAGTCATGAGGTTGTAAGGGTGGATGCTCCAAAAAATAACCCCGCAGCCGCGGCCGGCGGGTGAGTGACCGGAAAAACTAAACATGTGGATATTTCCCCTCAGCGCCGGCGGTGGATCTCCACGCCCATGTATGCAAAATGACCGGGTACCGGGGCGCCGGGTTTCTTTACCCGGACCAGCACCTCGCTTACCGGAAATTGTTCCAGGATGGCACCGGCCACCTTCTCCGCCACCGCCTCAATCAAACGGCAGGGGGCCCCGGTAACCACTTCCTCCACCAGCCGGAAAACCCGGGCATAATTCACCGTCTGTTCCGGATCGTCGGTCCTGCCGGCGGGAGCCAGGTCCAGGGACAATTCCACATCGATAATAAACCGCTGGCCCAGGTGCTGTTCCTGGGGTAAAACACCGTGAAAGGCGTAAAACTCCATGCCCTTTAAAATCAACCGATCCACTGGTTCTGCACCCCAAATCCGTATAATCCATGTCTTAAAAAGAATTAAAGGCGGCAATTACAAGCAGCCGCCAGCTTTATTCTTCCCCGCAGGCACAGCGCGCGGGCTTCCGGCGCACCATGGCGTCGGTCATACGGGCCACCCGCACCATTTCCTTTACATCGTGCACCCGCACGATGTCCACCCCGGCGGCAATGCCAATGGCCACCGTGGCCGCCGTACCCTCCATCCGCTGGTCCGCGGGCAGGTTCAAAGTTTTACCGATCATCGACTTCCGGGAAGTCCCCAGCAGCACCGGCAGCCCCAGGCAGGCCAGTTCGGAAAGCCGGCTCATAACCTCCAGGTTCTGCTCCACGGTTTTGCCGAAGCCAATTCCGGGGTCGATAATGATTTTTTCGAGATTAATCCCCGCCTCCAGGGCCAGGACGATGCTCTCCCGGAAGAAGCGGATGATGTCCCCCATCAAATCCCTGTACTCCGTACCTTCCTGGTTGTGCATGAAGATGACAGGGGCATCATAGCGGGCCACCACCGCCGCCATCTCCGGGTCAGCCCGCAGTGACCACTGGTCGTTGATGATGTGGGCGCCAATTTCCAGGGCCTCCCGGGCCACTGCAGCCTTGGTGGTATCAACGGATATGGGTACGGGAATCTCCTGCACCAGCCTTTCCAGAACCGGTATCACCCGGCGCATTTCTTCTTCCACCGTTACCGGCGTGTACCCCGGCCGGGTGGATTCCCCGCCCAGGTCGATAATATCGGCCCCATCTTCCACCATGCGGTGGGCATGCTCCAGCGCCCGCCCCGGGTCATAGAACCTGCCGCCATCGGAAAAGGAATCGGGAGTTACGTTGAGGATGCCCATAACCAGGGTCCTTTCCCCCAGCACCAGTTCCCTTCCCCGGCAGTCCAGCCGCCTTACAGGACGGCCCTCCAGGTTCTGCAGGACGCGGCGTATTTCTTCCGCCAGGGCGGGAAGTCCGAAGGGCTGCATCTTGAGCTTGGCCAGCAGGGCATCAAACTGCTTCAGGGTGCCCATAAGCAGCACATCGGTTTTCTCCACCGCATGTTCCACCACCCCCCGGGCCACGGCCACCTCCCCGCCCCTGGCCAGCATCTCCTGCTTGAGTACATTGGCCTGGACGGGGGTCAGGCCGCTGATCTTCAAAACCCGGTGAACCGCCTTGGGGGCCATCAGCCGGCAACCAATCCTGTCCGCCCCCACCGCAGCTATTTCCTGCAGGGCCTGGGCGCGGTTCTTTACCTCGATATTCCATACCTGCACAGGCACACTAAATCACTCCTGGATACGCTCTTACCTGTTTTAGTCAATAAATCAGTGTTTCCCGCAGGGTCTCCATCCGATCAGCCTTATAACACTTCTCGCGGGCAGCGCAAAGGGCACAGGGGCGGGCCAGGTCATCGGCCCGGCATAAAATGCGCCCCAGCATCCCTCCCCAGGGCTCCCCCCGCCGGTGGGCGGCGATGGCCCGGGTAATCACTTCTATTTCACGGGGCAAAAACCCCGCCCGTTCCAGAATTGGCCCGGCCAGGCGGGCACCCGCCGCGGCATGGTCTTCCCCGGTGTCGTACTGCTGCCAGCGGGCGATATCGTGCAACAGCCCGGCAGCATAAACCACCTCTTTGGCCGCCTGGTGGCTGTCCAGACGATTTTGGCAAATAAATTCAGGAAGCAGGTTGCCTTCCACCACTAAAATATAGCTGATCCGGGCCACATCCAGCATATGCTGAAAATCATGCCGGCAAAAGGGCCTGTCCTTTTCCCGGGCCGCATTCTGCTCCAGGTAGTACCGGTAATAGCTGTCCCTGATAATCCGTCCCACCCGCTGCAAAGGACCCACCCCGTTTATTTACGAGACAAGCTACTCATTTTCGGCCATTTTATCCAGCTTCCTGCACTTTTCCCAGCGCTGGCAGCGGAACGGTGTTCCATCCTGGTTGATACGGTAAAATTCGGTACTTCCGCAATTGGGACAGGTCATCTCCAAACCCCGGGGACCCTGACCGCACGGCAGCTCCCACTGGTGGCCGCACTTTTCACAGAGAAAACGACGCATCACCAGCTGGAAGTTACCACCTTCCACCCGGATGGCCTTGCCGTTGACCAGCGCCTCGGCCACCTTGGCCCGGGCAGCGCTTAAAATGCGGTGATAGGTGGGGCGGGAAACTCCCATCCTCTCGGCGCAGGCCTCCTGCTCCAATCCCAGCAAATCCTTCAAACGTATGGCTTCCAGTTCTTCCACGGTGAGGCCCACTTCTTCCAGGTCCCGGAGAGGTACCCCCGCCGGCTTGAAGAAAGTCAGGCGGGGAATAAATTCTACCCTGCGACATTTCGGTGGTCTGGACATTGGCAACACTCCTAACTGCTGCTATTTTTCTTGCAATTACCAGTTGCTTTTGGAATTTATTTGGAGATTTTCCAGGCCCCCGCATGACAGCTAAAAAACGGCCATTGACATAATTATAGCGGCAACCTGAACAAGTGTCAATTTAATAACCAGATAATTCGCATTTTCCCGCCCCTGTTTTGAACAAAAAAGCACCCCGGGTAAACCGGAGTGCCCCTACGGGAGTTTCTTCCCTTAGAAGAGACCGATAACTTTGCCTGTATTTACATCCACGTCTATCCGCCGGAAAGCAGGGTCGGAGCTGGTACCGGGCATCAGGCTGATGGTACCGGTCATCGGGCAGAGGAACTTGGCTCCGGCAAAGATTAACACGTCGCGCACCGGCAGAACCCAGCCCCTGGGCACACCCTTGAGGTTCGGGTCGTGGCTCAAGCTCAGGTGTGTCTTGACCATCATGGTGGCAAAGTCGCGGTAGGCGGGATTTTCTTCGATCATTCTGGCCTTGGCTTCCGCTTCCGGCGTCCAGACTACACCGTCGGCTCCGTAGACTTCCCTGGCGATAATCTCCACCCTCTGCCGCAGCGGCATTTCCAGCGGGTAGAGGAACTTGAAGTCCACGGGGTCATTGCAGGCATCGATGACCGCATCGGCCAGCTCCAGAGCACCTTCGCCGCCCTTGAGCCAGTGCTCGGATACCGCGCAGCGGGCGCCGGCTTCTTCCACCAGGCGGCGGACCAGCTTGATCTCGTCGGGGGTATCGGTGTAGAAGGAGTTGATACAGACCACAGGATTGATGCCGGCCTTCTTGACAATGCCGATGTGGTGGATCAGGTTCTCGATGCCTTTCTCCAGCAGGGCCAGGTTTTCCCTGGTGTACTCGTCGGGAAGCGGCCGGCCGGGCACAACCTTCGGTCCACCGCCGTGCATCTTCAGGGCACGGATGGTGGCCACAATCACGGAAACGTTGGGTACCAGGCCGCTCATGCGGCACTTGACGTTCCAGAATTTTTCAAAGCCGATGTCGGCACCAAAGCCGCTCTCGGTGATGTGATAGTCAAACATCTTCAGACCGATCCGGTCGGCAATGATGGAAGACTGGCCTATGGCGATATTGGCAAACGGACCGGCATGGACCAGCACGGGCTGGTATTCCACCGTGGAAATCAGCGTGGGGTTAATGGTGTTGCGCATGAAGGCGGTCATGGCACCGGCCACTTCCAGGTCACTGGTGGTAACCGGGTTGCCCTTCATATCGAAGGCCACGATGATCTTGCCAATGCGTTCCCGCAGATCCTTCAGGTCGTTGGCCACCGCCAGGATAGCCATAAGCTCGGAACTGACGGCAATCTGGAACTTGGACTGCATCATGTAGCCGTCCATCCGGCCGCCGATGCCGATGATGATGTTGCGCAGCGCCTGGGCGCAGAAGTCGATGGTCCAGCCCATTTCCACCCGGGTGGGGTCGATATTCAGCCGGCGGAGGTTCCGCTTGGCCAGCTCGGCGTCATCGTAGTTGCGCTCGTGCTGCATGCGGGAGGTCAGGGCTACCATGGCCAGGTTGTGGGCGTTCATGATGTCGTTGAGGTCCCCCGTCAGACCCAGGGAAAACTCGGTCATGGGGATGGCCAGGGCATTACCGCCACCGGCTGCCGTACCCTTAATATTGAAGGTGGGGCCGCCCGACGGCTGGCGGATGGCACAGCCCACGTTTTTGCCCCTCTTGCCCAGGCCTTCAACCAGGCCGATGGTGGTGGTAGTCTTACCTTCTCCCAGCGGGGTGGGAGTAATAGCCGTAACGTTGATGTACTTGCCGTTCGGCCTGTCCTTTAAGCGCTCAATGATCTTCATGAAGTCAAGCTTGCAGATCCTGCCGTAGGGAATGACCTCATCCTTCTCCAGGCCGAGTCTTTCGCGCCACTCTTCAGGAGTGGGCATATTCTTTTCCGCTTCTTCGGCAATCTGCCAGTCAGCCATCTTGGTGGCATCGTAAGGCATAAATTTTCTCTCCTTTCCGCTTGGTTGAAAATAATTAATTTAAATTTTATTTATAACCCTCTAACGCTACCGCTGCCCCGAAATACTCTCCTTCCCCCCCTCTTCCTTATCTTAAAGTAAGCTACATAAAACGACATCCCGGCAGAAACCGGAATATCTGTTGCTGAACTTAGGAGGTAGATTTCAACTTCGCTGCAGCCCGGGAAAGGAAACGCTCCCCGTCAACAATAAAGCGCTCATGGGTACCGCGGCCGATCAACTCCTGCTCATCGCGGGCTTCCACCTTAAACACAAGGCGCCTGCCGTCAATTTCCACCAGTTCTGAGGTGGCAACAACTTCCATTCCCACAGGAGTGGCGGCCAGGTGCTCCACATCCACCCGGATACCAACAGTGACCTGCCCCGGTTCCAGAAGCGGGTCCACCGAAGAAAGGGCCGCTTTTTCCATCAGGCCGATCATCGCGGGAGTGGCAAAAACCCTTGCTCCCCCACTGCCGTAAGCCAGGGCAGTATTATCTTCCGTGACCCGCGTAGAGGCTTCACCCCGCAGGCCAATTTTAAGTTCTCCCGCCAATCCATCTCACCCCTTGCTATTCTTTACAAGTTCGTCATTTTATCAGAGAATTCCTTCTTCAAATAATTTTTTTATTATGTTCATTAAAAATTCAGGTTTAAAAAAGAGTGGCCTGCTACGCCACTCTCCTATTCATAAATCCAGCGGTCCACGTCTCTCTGGTAATCCACCAGTTCTTCCGGTGCAAAAAACAGGCCGATCTCCCGGGCAGCACTGGCCGGCGAATCGGAACCGTGAACCACGTTGCGGCCGATATCCATCCCGTAAGTGGCACGGATAGTTCCCGGAGCAGCCTTCAAGGGGTTGGTGGCCCCCATCATTTCCCGGACCGTCGTCACCGCATCCTTTCCCTCCAGAACCATGGCTACCACCGGTCCCGACGTTATGTAATCCACCAGTGAGCCGAAAAATGGCTTGTCCCTGTGTTCTCCATAATGCTTTTCAGCCAGCTCCCGCGGGATGCGCATCATTTTCAAGCCGACTATTTTCAACCCCTTCTTCTCAAAACAGGCAATAATGTTCCCCACCAGGTTTCGCTGAACCCCGTCGGGTTTAATCATCACAAAGGTCCGTTCCATACCACGACTCCTCCTGTATATAATTACCGGAGCACTGAAACGCAAATATTCAACGTAAATATTCAATGAAACCCGGTTGGATGCAGCGCTGTCCTCGCTTACCCCAATGCTTCGCGCCGACAGCGCCGCATCCCTGTCATGACGGCTTCCCTGAATATTTACGTGAAACAGACCCCGGCATCTAATTTTTGGCGCTGTGCTCTTCTTCCCCGGCCTGTTTCATCAGGGCGGCAAATTCCTCCGCTTCCAGGGTTTCCTTTTCAAAAAGTGTCTTGGCCACCAGGTGCAGCGTATCTATATGCTTTTCCAGAAGCTCTTTGGCCCGGTTGTAACAGCTCTCAATCATGCGCCGCACTTCCTTATCAATGGCCGCGGCCACCTCTTCGCCATAGTTCCGGTCCCGGGCCAGATCCCGCCCTAAAAAGATCGTTTCCTGCTTGCGCCCCAGGGTCATGGGGCCGATCTCTTCGCTCATCCCGTACTCCATGACCATGCGCCGTACTATCTCGGTGGCCCGCTCCAGGTCGTTCTGCGCACCCGTGCTGACTTCCTTCAGAACCAGGGCCTCAGCCACCCGGCCGGCCAGCAGCATGGTCACCTGGTCCAGGAGCATGGAGCGGGTCATGTAATAGCGATCTTCCTTGGGCAGGAGCAGGGTGTAGCCGCCGGCCCTGCCCCGGGGAATAATGGAGACCTTGTGCACCGGATCGGTATTGGGAAGGAGATACCCCACCACGGCATGGCCGGCTTCGTGGTAGGAGACCAGTTTCTTTTCCTGCTCGCTGATAACTTTGGATTTTTTCTCCGGGCCGGCAATAACCCTTTCAATGGAATCCTCCAGCTCCTGCATGGAGATCTGGGTTTTATTGTTGCGGGCGGCCAGGAGAGCGGCTTCATTTACCAGGTTGGCCAGATCGGCACCGGTAAAGCCCGGTGTGCGCCGGGCCAGCACATCCAGGTCCACATCGGGAGCCAGGGGCTTGCCCCGCACATGCACCTTGAGAATTTCCTTGCGTCCCACCACATCGGGGATATCCACCACCACCTGCCGGTCAAACCGGCCGGGCCTCAACAGGGCGGGGTCCAGGATATCCGGGCGGTTGGTGGCGGCAATGATAATGATCCCCTCGTTGGGGCTGAAGCCATCCATTTCAACCAGCAGCTGGTTCAGGGTTTGCTCCCGCTCGTCATGACCGCCACCCAGGCCCGCACCCCGCTGCCGGCCCACGGCATCAATCTCGTCAATGAAGACAATGCAGGGAGCATTTTTCTTGGCCTGGTCGAAAAGGTCCCGCACCCGGGAGGCGCCGACGCCCACAAACATTTCCACAAAATCAGAGCCGCTAATGCTAAAAAAGGGTACCCCCGCTTCTCCGGCCACTGCCCGGGCCAGAAGGGTCTTACCGGTCCCGGGGGGGCCGTAGAGAAGCACCCCTTTGGGAATGCGGGCTCCCAGTTCGGCAAACTTTTTCGGGTTTTTCAGGAACTCCACTATTTCCTGCAATTCTTCCTTAACTTCATCGGCACCCGCCACATCGGCAAAGGTAACCCGCTTCTTATCATCGGTATGCAGGCGGGCCCGGCTCTTACCAAAGGACATCACCCGGTTGCCCCCACCCTGGGTTTGCTGCATCATGAAGAAGAACAGCAGGACGAAAATCAGGATGGGCAAAAGGCTGCTCAGAATGTTGGCCCACCAGCCCGGGGAAGGAGGCTCCTGAATTTTTACTTCCACGCCCTTTTCGAGCAAAATGGTAGCTATCTGAGCATCATTTTTTAACCCCGTAACCTGGAACCTGGTACCGTTTTTTGTTGTTCCGGTAATCAGGTTTGTATGCTCCCTGGACTGGATGGTTACTTCTTGAACCTGGCCCTGATTTACTGCCTGGATGAACCTGTTATAGTTCCACTCTTCCACTCCCGTAGTGGGCGGCTGGGTATATTTAATCAGGACTATAATAACCAGCACAATTAAAATATATATGCTTAAATTTTTCAGGACCTTGTTCAACAAATCCACTCCTCTCAGCAAAACCGCTCCATTTAACCATAAGCTTAATTTAACATATTTTCGACCCTGTTTCAATTTATCAGCCTTGCATATCCCCCTCCCGAATCCGCAGGTAAAGACATCTTCTGGTCTTCCCGGTAACCTTCCATGGTTCGCCAGGACGTACTCCCCCCACCCAGACAATTTCCCCTCCCGCCTCCACCAGGGGCAGGCGGTCCCGCTCTTCCCGGGGAATTCCCTGTTCAATGAGAAACTTTTTTAACTTCATCCGGGCAGGCATACCCAGAGGCTGAAAACGATCTCCTTCCCGGCGCCTGCGGACAACCAGCATGGCAGGTAAGGTATCATAATCCAGCAGGGCCTCCCGGGGGGAAAGAAGCCCGGGATCCGGAGCTTCTTCGAGGGTAACGAGCCTGGCTTCAATGGAGGTATTGATCTCCGGAATATAGGTTATGCCCGGAACTTCCAGGGGATAACTGTAATCGGGCACAGTAGAGATAACACCCCCTATCCACAGGCGCAAGAACCGGTCAAAACGGGACGCCTTAACCCCCCGGGGAAGTTCCACTATTTTACCCCCGGCGGGTTTATACAACAGGTCCAGCAAAGATTCCACCTGCAGATAGGTTAGATCCGTCCCTGTGCCGGTGAGCTGTCGCCAGGCCCGGCGCAAAACCCGGCGTACCAGGGCCGGAGGAGAAGACAACAAACCCTCTACCTCTAAAAGCAGATAGTTCTCCCTTCCCGCTTCAGATACCTGCTCATACAGAAGGGCGGCCTGGTCCTCCAGATAACCATCTTCTTCCCGGCAGATATGCCCCAGGTGCATAAGAGCCTCGACCAGCCGTGGGTTATATTCCGCCTCCAATTGGGGAATCAGTTGCAACCTGATCCGGTTACGGGTATATATGGTTTTTTTATTGGAAGCATCCTCCCGCACAGGCAGGGAATGTTCCCGGCAATATTTCTCAATTTCGTGACGGCGAACATCCAGCAGGGGGCGAATGTACTTTCCCCTGACAGGAGGAATGCCCTTTAAGCCGGCCAGACCAGTACCGCGTAAAAAATTAAAGAGAATGGTTTCCGCCTGATCATCGGCGTGATGGCCCAGGGCCACCCGGGAGGCACCGGTACGTCCCGCCACCTCCTCGAAAAAACGGTAACGCACCTGACGGGCCGCCTCTTGAGCTGAAAGGCCGGTGCGTTCCCGGTAAGCGGGCACATCAAATTCTTCCACATATGCCGGTAACCCCAGGCTTTCTGCCAGTTCTTCAACCAGCCGGGCATCGGCCCGGGCCTCTTCGCCACGAAACATGTGGTTTAGATGGGCTACGGCCAGGGAGATTTGCAGTTCGTCTTTCATTCTCCAGAGAAGGTGCAAAAGAGCCACCGAATCGGGGCCACCGGAAACCCCGACCAGTACCCTGTCTCCGGGGGAAATCATACCGAATTTATTAATGAACAAGCGAACAACCTGTTCCAGAGCCATCCCCGGCACTCCCATTTGTGCATCCGAAATACTACAATTCCACAAATAATATTTTTTTCCTTCCCGGTGGTAAAAAATGTACCGCGGTAGAAGCAAATTAAAAAAGGCCCTCTTCAAGAGAGCACAGCTTGTAGACAAAATATTTCTGGGATGTGCCCTGGTTTTAGTCGTCGCTCCCGGTCGTATCGCTGGCCGGGCCTTTAGGCCCCGGCTCCGGTCTTCGGCGGGTACCGGCCACATTCACACATCCTGTGTTCAGGTGGCCTCCGCGGACATCCTGTCCGCGGCCCCGCCTCATCCCGTCGCCGTGGCCTGGCCCGGCGGCGCTCACTCCAGGTCGCTCCTCCTTTAAAACCAGGGCACATAAGGAGTTTATCAACAGCCTGAGCCCTCTTCAGGAGGGCACTGCCTTTGCTACCCGGGCCACCAGCACGGTCATGTCGTCGTCGTTTTGCTTTTCGCCGCCCGCCCCGGTCTGGGCCAGTTTAAGCAGCAGCTCCGCCAGCTCCTGGGGACGGAAGTCGCTTATTTCCTGGAGCACGCCAAGGATCCAGTCTTCCCTGTCTCCCGAACCGCGGTAGGAATCGATAATACCATCGCTGACCATAACCAGCACATCTCCCTCCAGAAGGGTCCTGGCCACGGAAGCCACATCAATATCCCTGATAATGCCCACCGGCAGGGAGCTGGCCCGGATCATGCTCACCCGTTTGTTTCTAATCAGAAAAGTAGGGGGGGCACCAATTTTAACAAATTCGGCCTGTCCCTCAAAAAGATCGAGCATGGCCATATCCAGGGTGGCAAAAGTTTCCCCGGGAGAACGGAGAATCATTATGGAATTAACGGTTTTTATGGCCAGATTGCGGTCCAGCCCCACTTCCAGGAGCCTGCTCAAAAGAGATACGGCTGTACTGCTTTCCAGCGCTGCTTCCGCACCACTGCCCATGCCGTCGCTTAAAACCAGGGCGAACTTCCCCTCCCTTAAGGGAAGGAAAGCATAACTATCCCCCGACACAGAGCTTCCGTTTTTACCAACCCCGGCCACTCCCAGCTCCAGGGCAAACTTCAGCCCGCTGTACAGGCGAAAAGTACACCATTGTTCGGGCTTAAAAACAGGACACCGGGTAAAGGGTAAAGCCAGGGACTTTCCCGTCAACCGGGACAGCAGCTCCACCATTTCCCTGCATTCGTTCTGCCGGTCGCAGGTGCTCCGGGTAACCATGACCTCAACCTGATCCTCATCCTGCCGGTGAACCCTTACTTCGGTCACCGGGAACCCCGCCTGCTTGAGCTTTTGTTTCAGAAGATGTTCATTACCGGTCAGGGCCTGGACCTCAAATTCCAGCTCCGAGGAAAGGTTCTCTATAATCTGGGCCACGCCTTTCAACTGTTCGGAAACGATCTCCCTGCTTTCAGCCATCCTCTTCAACCAGTAACGGTTTAACTTATAGGTTTCATACAGGCAGGTAACGGTAATGGCCAGCTCCTTTGGCCGGGAACACCGGCGGCGGAGCTTTTCCGGCAGATCAGACCCGCTGACCTGGCCGTACATCTCCACCAGGGTGAACAGATCCAGCAGGCTCTGGTAGGTATGAAAAAATTCCCATTCCCAGCAGGTACGGTACAGGCCGCACCCCTGGCACACTTTATTAGCAATCTGATTAAACAGGGATTGCAGGGAAGGTTCCTCTTTTTCCCGGGGTGAAGGCGCAGGGTTCTGGTCAAAACTGCGAGAAAGTTCATCAAAGACCAGAGACCAGTTCCGCATGCGACCGGCAACCACGGCCTGCACCCGGTCCACAGCGGGTGCCGCGCCCTGTACTTTCATTACCAGGGGGAACAGTGATTTGCTCAAAGAACCGATGTACCGTCCCGGAATAAACAGGAACAGCAATACGGCCAGGGCAGCTTCCCCCATAACCGCCGTCAGATCTCCAAAATCTGTTACATAAACGGATAAAATAATATTGCTCAACAGAAAACCCAGAGCAACCCCGGGCTTGCCCAGGCCCCGGCACAGCCCGGCCAGCAAACCCGCAAAGGAATAACCGCCAATCATGGTGGGAACGGCAGTATAAACCAGCCCCGGTATAATGCCCACCACCGCGCCCACGGCAGCGCCCAGCCCCACCCCGCCCAGCAGAGCGGCCAGCAGGATGATCAGCTTGCTCAGCAGCCCTTTCAGGGTAAACATGGCCACCTGCAGGTCACCGGTGCCGGCCACCACGGCCACCAGCAGTACCATCAGGGAAAATAATTCCTCCCCCGTCAGGGAAGACAGGCCGGTAAGCTTGTCCAGGGAAGGGAGGCCGGCAAGAAAGACCAGGGTTAAAAGGGCGGCAAACCCGCCTTCAAAAAAGATGCTGATATACTGGTAGGGGGAGGGCCCGGTAAAGGCCAGCAGCCCTCCTTTTACAACCACGGTCAGGGAAAAAACGGCAGCCGCCACCACCAGCTGCGGTCTTTTAATGCTTCCGGGCACAGCCCGCACCAGCACCAGTGCCAGGATCACCGTGACCAGCGAACCGGCCAGGGCCAGACCGGAATTAACAGTGATCAGGCCCGCCCCGGCCCCCAGAAGGGCGGCCCAGCCGGCTTGAGGAAAGGTCCGGGCTGCTGCGGCCACGAAAGCAGCAGCACAGGGAACAATTTCCCCCAGGAAGACGGCCCGTGCCAGAAAAAAGCCGGCCACAAGTAAAATTAATGCTTCCCGGGTCAGGAACGCCACCGGTGCCGGCCTGAATTTAATTTTCCAGCGTTTTCTCTTTTCCACAACGCGTTTTTTCTTTTTTTCCTGGCCCGCCCGCTGGTAGGGATAGACGTTAATTTCTTCCGACACAAGTGCCACCCCTTACCTTTCCTTAACTGAAAATTATAGTACAGGGGGTGGGCATTTTTTGTCATCATTGGTAAATTACAACATTTTTTCTTTCGACACCAGTTGCGGCCTTAATGGCCAGACCGTGCATTATGTCCGTTTCGCTCACCTGCAGGCAGGAAATGTTTAATTCCCGCATTACCAGGCGAACAATGCGCAGACCCGCAGTAATAATATCAGCCCTTTCCGGCTGCAGGCCGGGCAGGCGGCGTCTTTCTTCCAGGGTACAGCGGGAGAGAACGTCCAGCAAATCTTCCACATCCTTGAAGGAAATCACGAAACCGTGTACCCTGTCCGGATCATAAACGGCCAGTTTCTGCACCATAGCTGCACAGGTGGTAACCGTTCCCCCCACCCCTACCAGGTGGCGGGGAGAATTTAGCCGGACCTGCTCCAGTACGGGGGAAAGCAGGCGGCAGATAGCGGCATCGTCATGCCCCCCTTCTGTCATACGCACCGCTCCCACGTTAACGCTGCGGCAGTAAAGCAGATCCCCCTGCGGCCAGATAAATTCGGTACTTCCACCGCCAACATCCATGACCACCAGGCCGCTTCTTTCCACGGCAAGACCGGCCACAACCCCCAGGTAACTGAGGTAGGCTTCCTCCTCCCCGGAAAGGACCGCTACCTCCAGGCCGGCCCGGCGGGCCTCCTCCAGGAACTCCTCACGGTTGCGGGCATCCCGCACGGCACTGGTAGCTGCCGCTATCACCCGTTCCACCCGCAGGGAATGGATGCGTTCCAGAAAATGCTTCAAAGTCCCGCATGTTCTCCTGATGGCCTCTTTTTTTAAATACCCGGATCCAATTCCCTCTCCCAGCCTGGTGGTTACCAGATCGAAATGAACCACCCGTTCCACTTTTTCCCTTTGCACATCGGCAACCAGCAAGCGGGTTGAATTGGTACCGATATCAATTACCGCTATACGCACTTACCCCCAACACCTTCCCCGGATAAACTAAAAAAGCATTCCTTTTTCTGGAATGCCATTAACATACCGCACTGCTCCTGAATATATCCCGCTCACTAGAAAAAACGCCGGCCCGAGCCCCGGCCCCCCCGCTTGGCGTCAAGACTCCTGCGCAGGGACTGCTGCAACTCCTCGCTTTCTTTAAGGAAACGGCTCAATTTTTCCTCAAAGGAGGGCTCAAACCGCCTGCGCCGGAATGGCCTCTCCCCCGGATCCCTGGCCTGTCTGATGGACAGTCCTATTTTTCCCCGGGCATCCACGGAAATAACCTTCACCGTTATCCGGTCGTTAACTTTTAAAAATTGGTTGATATCCTTCACATATTCATCGGCCACTTCAGAAATGTGAACCAGACCCGTTTCACCACCGGGAAGCTGAACAAAGGCTCCGAAATTAGCAATCCCGGTTACCACACCTTCCAAAACATTACCCACTTCTACCGGCATGTTCCCGCGGCTTGGCCTCCCTCTGTTTAAACCCTGGTTAATTATATGCCCGGAAGACAAAATGTGTCAAGAAAGATTTAATTTTTCAATCCGGGCCGGTGCCCCTGGAGGTGGTGCAGGTTTATTCCTCCGGTTTTACCGGCACAATACGCGCCTCACCCGGCTTAACCAGGCCCAGCCGTTCCCTGGCCACCTGTTCGATGTACTCGTCTGACTGGACCATCTTCAGCTGCTGTTTTAGCTCCGCGTTTTTCCTCTGCAAATCAGCCAGCTGATCCTGAAGCTGTTTCACATCCCGCTGCATGGCATCCAGACGGTGAAACTGGGAAAAAAATGAAAGCACGAGATAACAGAGCAAAACCGCTATCAGCAGGACGGGCAGACGTTTTTTATTAAAACGCAGGCGCCGCCGCCCGGTGGCCGGATGCGAACCCGTCGCCAGGGACTCACCTTTCTGAAAGTACAGCACCATTTTCCGGTACATCCCCTCCACCGAAATCGGCCGGTTGTGACCCGGATTAAATGGTAAATATAAACGTCGAGTTTGAACAGTTTATTTCTATATAAAAGTCAAAAATCCTTTCGGCCGGATAAAGTAATTACTTTGTAAATAAACCTGTTTTTAACCGGTCTGGTGAAGCCCGATGATCGCAACGCATCATAATCTGGCGGTAACGGCTGGGGGGCATCCCCATGGAGCGGCTGAAAACACGACTGAAATAGTTGGGATCGGGATAACCCACCTGCCGGCCGATTTCACCCACAGGCAAATCCGTTTCGGCCAGTAACTTTTTGGCCTTCTCAATGCGCAGGCGCAGCAGATATTCCGAAAAAGTACACCCCATCTGTTCTTTAAATGCCCTGCTGAAATAATCGGGGCTAAGGTAAATTATCCGGGAAATATCGGCAAGAGACACTTCCCTTTGATAATTTTCGTGAATATATTCCAGGGCTTTTTTAACTGCACTGTGCACCATGGCACCGGTCCGACCGGCAGAGGGATCGTTACCCGACAGCACCAGTTCTGCCACCCATTCTTCCAGTTCTTCTATTGAGAGACAGAGGGAAAGCTGGCGGGCAAATTTGTTATAGAAATGCATAGCTTCCTGTCCCCCGTAACTGCCCATACTGCGCGAGAATCCCACCAGTATGGCCATCAGGCGGGCTTTAATCAGGTGAAGGTCGGTATCCCGGCTGCCGAATACGGAAACCAGAAACTGCCGGAATGTCTTCCTGGCTTTTTCCACATCGCCGCTGTGCAGTACTTCCACCAATTCCCTTTCTCCAGCTGCGCAAACGACCTCATCCCTGCCACTTTTATGTTCCAGCTCGTCCACATGAACTACCCGCTCGGGCCCAAGGTAAAACATGCCAAGATGGGCCGCGGTTTGAGCCTCCCAGGCCGCACGGGACAACTGGCTTATATCCTCATAAAAACGGGAGAGGCCAACAGTTACCCCCAGGGAAAGCTTTTCAGCAGCAGCTTCAATAATTTCCCCCACAAGCTGGCGAAGGCGCTTTTCCTGTTCCGGCCCCCGATTACCCCACAGGCCTATCAGCATACGTTCACTTACCGGGAGACATAACCCCCAGGGATGCCGGCTCAAAGTTTCTTCCACCAGATGTTGCAGTTGATAGCGCAGCAATTCAAATCTGGCCAGGGAAGAACTATTGCCCTCCAGCCGCCTTTCCATGCAGACACCAAAAGCAACCCGGGGCAATGTCTCCAACCGTACCAGCCGGGCCTGTTGTTCCACGGCAGCCCGTTCTTCCCACAAGCCCCAGATAAGGCCCAAACCAAGGTTGAGCCGCAGCCAGGGGAGAGCCTCCGCCAGTTGTTCCTGCAACTTTTTGTGTTCACTCTGCTCTTCGCGCTCCCGCAGAAGCTGGACCCGCGTATTTTTCAACACGTCGACCAGTTCCTGGGAGCGAATGGGTTTGAGCAGGAAATCCACCACACCGATGCGCAGGGCCTCCTGGACATAATCAAACTCGTTATAAGCAGTAAGGAAAATAATGGCACTCGCAGGTATAATTTTTCTTATTTCCCTTGCAGCGGTCAACCCGTCCATACCGGGCATCTTAATGTCCAGCAAGATGATGTCCGGCCGCAGCTCCTCAGCCAGCTGCACGGCCTGGCGGCCGTTCCGCGCTTCACCCACCACTTTGATTGGTTCTTCCGCCCTTTCAAGAATCAGGCGGATGGCCTGCCTTTCCAGATGCTCATCGTCTACAACCAGAAGTCTCATTTCATTCACATTGTTCATGAGAATCCCCTTCCGGAACCATTAACTCTTTTGACTCTTTAATGGGATCCAAACTTTCACTGTCGTTCCTTCTCCCGGCGAACTGAAGATTTCCAGGCCGTATTTCTCGCCGAAGCAGTGCCGCAACCTCTGGTGCACGTTGGTCAAACCGAGGCCGGTGGTATGTCCTCGCCCGGACCGGTTACCTTCCAGGACCTGGCTTGCGACCCCCGGTTCCATCCCCAGCCCCGTATCGCGAACTTCTATGCATACCCTTTCTCCAAAACACCGGGCGTCAATATAAATGGTCCCCCCGTCCTCTTTGAGCTCCAGACCGTGCACGATGGCGTTCTCGACCAGCGGCTGCAGCGTCATCAGGGGAATCATGGCGTTCAACGCTTCGGGTTCGGCGTGAATTTCAACTTTAATATGATTCCCGTACCTTGTTTTCTGGATGAACAAATAGTTAGTAATATGTTCCAGCTCCTCACGGAGGGAAACCATCTGGTCTATCTTGCGCAGGGTGTAGCGGAGCAGCCCGGACAGCGCATGGATCAATTCTTCGGTCTGGGAGGCCCCTTCAATCATGGCCAGGCGGCAGGCAGCATTCAACGTGTTAAAGAGGAAATGCGGGTTGACCTGTGATTGCAGGGCACGCAGTTCCAGCTGGTGCATCACCCGTTCCATATCGGCCTTTTCTTTAAGCTGCCGGGTGAGACGCTGGCTGGTAATGCGTGATACGCTCATCTCGACGATATAATTGGCCACGATCTGCAATAGTTCTCCGGCAGCCCGGATTTTTTCCTCCGTAACCACCTCTATTTTGTACAGCGCGGCACACATTTTTTCTTCATCCAGCCCGTACTGGCGGGCCACCTGCCGGACCTGCTTAATCTGCTCCTCCTGGGGCCTCTCCAGCAATACCTGCCCGCAAAGGACCGCTCCCCAGTAAACGCCGTCCACTATTAGCGGCGCCGCCATATCGATCAAAGTACAGTGGCACTGGTGCAGGCTGAGGCTTTTCCACTTGGCCGCCGCCTCGCCGACGCGCCGGTCCGATTCATAACACCCTTTCTCACCAACCGGCGAGGAACGCACCAGCCGGCAGAACTCGGTGAAATTACTGGGCCTGGTGATGGGTGTCCCATCCACGTCCACCACGATGGCCGCCACACCCGTGGCCCTGGCAAATTTATCCACAACCTCCTGCAGCAGAGGCACTGCGACCAATTCCCTCAGGTAACCGTGCACCGGCAGGCCATAAACGTATTCAGCCATCCGGAATCCCTTCTTTTTATTGCGATTTAGAATGTTTACTTAATAATGTTTACTTATATTGATAACAATTAAATTATTAAACATTGTTACGTCATAGTCAACGGAAAGACTGTCAGTAAAATATGTAAAAAGCCTTCAGCGGATCATTTCCAGCTGAAGGCAAAGATTTTTTGAGGTCACAAAAATTTGATAATTAAAATTATCCTAATAAGCTGCGGAATCCTTTTTACCCTGTTTAGTAAATAAATGCTTTTCTTTTAGTGATTTTACAGGTTAATTATCGTTTTGCGAGATAAGCTTTTCCAATGGCATCTGCACCATAGATTGCGTTGTAGACCATTTGTGGTGTTACAGGGAAAGGCATGTTATGCACCATCATACCAGGTTCACATACCTTTTCAGCCACGCGCATAATCTTTTCAGGGGTAGGATCTGTAACCCCTATCTGCGCCAGAGTTACAGGAAGCCCGACCCTCGTGCAAAAATCCAGGACCTCATTAATTTCTGCCCATGGACGGTCTTCCAGGACCAGGTGGGCCAGGGTACCGAAGGCAACTTTTTCCCCATGATAGCTATGGTGGGTTTCTTCCAGCACTGTTAATCCATCATGAATAGCATGAGCTGCTGCAAGACCAGAGCTTTCAAAACCAATACCGCTGAGCAGCGTGTTGGCTTCTATTATCTTTTCAACTGCTGGTGTGGCCACTCCTCTTTCCACGGCAAGCTTAGCAGCCTCTCCATATTCTAGCAGGATATCATAACAGAGCCGTGCCAGGTTTAAGGCAGTAACGGTAGTATAGCCACCCGGAATATTCTTTGCTGCAGATTTAGCACAAGAATCAGCTTCAAACCAGGTTGCAAGAGCATCTCCCATACCAGAAACCAGGAAGCGTACCGGAGCTTTAGCAATAATGGCAGTATCGACAACCAGCAGATTGGGGTTTTGGGGTAGGATAAAGTAACGTTCAAAGACGCCTTCTTCTGTGTAAATAACCGCGAGGGCACTACATGGGGCATCCGTAGCAGCAATAGTAGGAACGATAACAACAGGCTTATTCATTAAGCATGCAACCGCTTTGCCTGCATCGATAACTTTACCGCCACCTACAGCAACTATGAAATCTGCCCCCGCTGCTGTAGCTGCAGCTTTAAGTCTCTCTATTTCACTATCGCAACACTCTCCCCGAAATACTTCAAATACAGAATTTACATTGTGTTCTTTTAAACTTTTTTCAATATCTGCACGGGTCTCTTTTAGGGCAGTTTTTCCTCCAGTTATGAAAGCTTTTTGCCCGAAATTTTTCGCCTGCTCACCCAGGGAGTGAATCGCCCCAGGGCCCTGCACATAGCGACTTGGAGAAATTAGTATCTTAATGCTCATTTTTCTTCCTCCTTAAAATAAAATTACTCGTTAAACAGCTGGTAAGGCACAATGAGCGATTCTGTAAATACTCTAAAGAGTTTAATCTCAGTTTTTAAATCCCTCCTTGAAATTTTATTGTGTCATGTACGCATACTTAGTCGCCTGACGATTTATCTTTTTCGCCTCTTCCCACCCCCTCTTCTTGATAAGACCGGGGTGCTTCTTCACCCCTCAGGACTCTCAGCACACCCTCGGCCAGGGCAGCCATCTCGTCCTCGCCGGGGTAAACAAGCACCGGGGCGATAAACTCCACTCGCTTTCTTATTTCTTCCACCGCGCGCCGGCTGTACGCCAGTCCGCCGGTCAGTACAACCGCATCGACCTGGCCGGAAAGAACTGCCGCACAGGCACCAATCTCCCGCGCCACCTGGTAGCATAGTGCTGCAAACAGGAGATCTGCTTCTGTGTCTCCTGCAGCGGCCCGTTCCTCCACCTCCCGGGCGTTGTTGGTTCCCAGGTAAGCGACAAACCCTCCCCGCCCGTTGATCAGGCGGAGCAGTTCCTCCCGGGTGTAGCGATCACTAAAAGCCAGCTGCACCACCTCCGCCGCCGGGAGGGAACCGCTGCGCTCAGGGGTGAGCGGGCCTTCCCCATCCACCCCGTTGCTTACATCCACTACCCGGCCCCGTCGGTGTGCACCGACGGTTATACCACCGCCCAGGTGTGCTACAATTAGATTCACTTCCTCGTATTTCTTGCCCAGTTCTGCTGCCGCACGCCTGGCCTGGCGCTTCTGGTTCAAGGCGTGAAACACGCTCCGCCGCTGGATCTGGGGCAAACCGGAAATCCGGGCCACCGGTTCCAGTTCATCCACACAGATGGGGTCAACGATATATGAAGGAACGTTGTGTGGAGAACCCAGCTCATAGGCCAGAAGGGCACCCAGGTTGGAGGCATGCCTGCCGTAACGTTCTTCACGCAGCTCCTCAAGCATGGCCCGGTCGACTGCATAAACACCACCGGGGATGGGCTTCAACAAGCCGCCCCTTGCTGCAATGGCGGTTAACTCTTCCACGCGCAGCCCTTTTTTCTGCAATTCCCGGCGTAATGCCTCGAGCCGGTAGTCAAGCTGGTCAACCACGCGTGGGAAAACCGCCAGCTCATCCGCAGGATGAGCGATATTCTCAATCCACCGCTTGTCCTCACCTATGAAAAAAGCTATTTTGGTCGAGGTGGAACCGGGATTGATAACGAGAATCTTTTCTTCGGTGTTCTGCTCCGTCATAAAACTTCTTCCTTTCTCCTGCCTGTTAAAACAGCTTTTCCCATAGTGACCTGTGGAGGCTGGAAATTACCTCCACGCCCACGATCAGGCCGTTCTCCACAGCAGCGACAGCGCGTCCCACCGCCGCCTGCACTGCTGCGACCTCACCCTGGAGGAGAACCAGGGATTTACCGCCCAGGCCCCGCGCCAGGCGGATCTCCAGCAATTGTACCTGCCCGCCTTTAACGGCAGCATCCCCTGCTTTGATGGCAGCCGCACAGGCAAAGGTCTCTATAACACCAAGCGACCCCCTTGCGGCAGGAACTGCTGACGTACCGGTCAGGGCCGGAAACACCGATGGATGCACGGTACCCAGCACAAGCGAATCTACAACATTTTCGGAGTCAAAATCCACTGCCGCACGTACGGCATTGCGCACGGCCCCAACTTCCCCGCTGATCATGGCTACAAACTTACCCGGACAAACGGGAGTGGCCAGCACCAGTTCGACCGGTGAAGATTTAAGCAACGCATCTGTGGCTGCTATACCGCGAGCAATGCCCCGCCACTCCACCATACCCAGGGCATTCATCAACCGCCGTCACCCACCCTTTCCGCTTCGATTAGCACCGCATCTGCAGAAACCTGTACAACGCGACCATTGATGCTGGCATGAACCGGCACTCCCAGGACATTATCAGGCACTCCGGCCACCACCTGGCCGGCTACCACCCGTTCCCCGGGTTTGACAACGGGAACTGCCGGCGCTCCTGCATGTTGTTTGAGCAGCAACCTGACCACCTGTGGGCCAACGGCCTCTTCCTGAAGAGGTGCCGGGAGATCGTAGCGGGACAACCCCAGACGGTTAACCAGGCGTGCCGTTGGTACGCGGCGGTACGACCGCAGGGGATGTAAACCACGCAATTTATCACCTGGAGGTTTGAACCCGTTGCGGGAGAGCTGGCGCTTCAACCATGCATTCACCCGCCTGGGACTGAGCCCCATAGGACAGGCAAAAACTTCACACAGGCCGCACTCGGAACAAAGCCAGGGAGCTCCTGTCGCCACCAGTTCACCGGTTGCATAGGCCAGGCCGGCCATGTTGCGGTCCGGCCGCAGGCCGTGGCCCAGCAGGTAACGGGGGCACAGTTCCGTACAGTAACCGCAGTGGCAGCACATTCCCCGCGTCCGCCGCAGGTCCACTTCAATCGCCATCTTTTTATTTAAAACCAGGGGGTGATCGGCCGGCAGGATGATAAATCCCCCGGTGGTTTTCGAAACAACGGCGTTCATGTCCACCAGGCGGCCCATCATCGGGCCCCCTTCAATAATAGCAAAATCGTTAATTACCGGCCCGCCGGCAAGGTTCAGCAGGTCCTCAACGGAAGTCCCAAGCGGAACACGAAGGGTTACCGGCTTTTGCACCGCACCGGTAACGGTTACTATTTTTTCAGTTACAGGACGACCTTCCATAGCCCGGCATATATTGAACAGCGTCTCAACGTTGTTAACCACCACACCAACCTGGATGGGAATCCCTCCCGGAGGAATTACGCGGCCGGTAACTTCATATACCAGGACGTGCTCGTCACCGGCGGGGTAAAAGTCCTCCAGGAAGTGCAGTTCTATGGCCGCCCCGGGCTCATCAATCAGCGCCTCCTGCAGGGCACCGACGGCAGCCCTGTACTTGGCTTTAATCCCTACAGCGGCCCTGGAAGCACCGGTTGCCCGCATCATGATCTTCAGCCCGCCAATTACTTCACGGGCAACCCGCCGGAGCAATTCCTGGTTGCCCCGCAGGAGAGGCTCGCATTCAGCCGCGTTGGCAATTACCCACTCCGCACGGCTGGATGCCTTCACGTAGGCGGGAAATCCCGCACCTCCAGCCCCCACCACACCGCATTGCCGTAACCGGTCTATGATTTCCTCTCTGCTCCAACCACTCACTGGTCAACCCACCCGTTATTTATTTAGATAATCCGGAAGCCATCCACCAGTACGCAGCGGCGTTGACGGGTGAAGCTCCTGGCCGAAGTGAGGCCCTCCCCCGTGGGGCCGGCGATGGTAAAAGTACAGTAACCCTCACCACCGGCACCAATCCCGGCATAACACGGTGCATTTTTCACAAAAATGGTGGTCTTAACTGCCCGGGCAAATTCAGTCATGTAGTCAACGTGTTTGGAATGCATTATGGCTGTATGCCGGTTGTTGCCCTCCACCTGCACAGCGAGCTGAATCCCCTCTTCAACGTCACGCACCCGGACAACAGGGAGTACGGGCATCATCTGCTCATGGGTTACAAACGGATGGTCAGCATCCGTTTCCATTATCACCAGACGTGCATCACGACTCATGTGCACACCGATCTGTTCCAGGATATAAGAAGCATCTTTACCTACCAGGTCCCGGTTGAGCATCATGTGGCCGTTTGTTTCATGAAAAGCCAGCCCGGTCAGGGCATCCGCTTCCCTTCCCTTTAACAGAATGGCACCTTCCCTCTGCATCCGGCGGATCAGATCATCGGCGACTTCTTCAACCACGATCAGGGCTTTCTCGCAGATACAGGGCATATTGTTGTCGAAACTGGCCCCCATGACAATGTCCCGCGCAGCCCTGTCTATATCGGCCGTATGGTCCACCAGTACCGGCGGGTTGCCTGCACCGGCGCCGATAGCCTTCTTACCGGAACTCAAGGCTGCTTTAACAACGCCGGAACCGCCGGTTACGACCAGCATATTGATACCCGGATGGCGCATTAACTCGGCGGCTTTTTCCACAGACGGGTGGCCCAGGCCTACAACCAGCCCGGAAGGTCCGCCGGCACGTATGATGGCTTCATGAAGGATCTCTATGGTTTTGAGCGAAGTCTTCTCGGCAGAGGGATGGGGTGAGAAAACCACCGCATTACCGGCAGCTACCATCCCGATACTGTTATTGATGATGGTTGCTGCCGGGTTGGTCACCGGGGTAATGGCACCAATTACCCCCACGGGCGCCATCTCGACGAGTGTCAGCCCGTAATCACCGGTATAAGCCGTGGGCTTTAAATCTTCCGTTCCGGGTGTTTTTTGTGCTGCCAGGGTATTCTTCACGATTTTGTCTTCCACGCGGCCCCTTCCGGTCTCCTGGACAGCCATTTCGGCCAGCAGGCGGGCATTGGCCAGCGCCGCCTCCCGCATGGCCCGTACCAGTTCCTCCCGGCGGGTGAGGTCCATCAGGGCCAGTTTTTCCTGCGCCCGCCTGGCAACCTCCACAGCATCGTCCAGATTGGAGAAGGCGCCCTGCATCCCTTCATCCTGCTGGTTCAACTTTTCCAGAATTTTTTCTACGATAGCGTATATCTCAGCCTGTGCTACCTGCATGCGAAAAACCTCCCTGTTATGTCTTCCCCGGCAGGCCGGAAATCTATCAGGCCCTACCGACCCTGGAGCTGATTCCACTTCTCGACTCCGGCCCGGGCCACTTCGATGTCCTCCTCCACGCTCCCGCCACTGATACCGATAGCCCCCACAATGTCGCTTCCCCGGTATAGCGGAATACCACCACCAAAGGGAACAATCTTACCTCCGTTGGTGGTATTGATACCGTACAGCGGCCCGCCGGGGGCGGCCAGTTCGGAAAGCTTTTCCGTTTCCATCTTCAAGGCCACCGCCGTAAAGGCTTTACCTGCGGCAATATCAAGACTGGCCAGCAGAGCGCCGGGCATACGCTCCAGCAGTACGGGGTTCCCTGCACCATCGGCCACCACGATCACCATGGGGACTCCAATCTGGTGAGCCTTTTCTTCGGCCGCAGCGGCAATCTGGCGGGCCAGATCAAGGGTAATTGTTTCATGCACTTTATGCCCCCCCCTTGTTTTTTCCAGAACCTTGTTCATAACCACCCTGACCAGGTGTTCGTGTGCCTCCACCCTGGCCAGGACAAATAACAGATCTGAAAGGCGATTTAAATACCGGATTACCTCTTCCCTCACCAGCTCCCGCCTGGAAAGCCTCACCACCATTCGCTCCGCCCGGCGGGTAATAGTGCGTGCCAGGTCGAACGCCGCTTCGGCAGGGATATGTCCGGAAACCGCAAATCCACGCAAAGCGGGAATACGCTTCAGCCCTTCGTTTATGTCCTCTTCCAGCCGGCTGATCATCCCGTCTTCCACCCGGGCCCCTGCCGCAGGCACTTCCGGGCGGGCCAGCTCCGAACAAACCACAAAGAGATCCTGCTGTACCCTGGCGGCAACCTCCTGAACCCATGTACAGGAGGCCAGTGAACGTCCCAGAGCCAGCGCCGCCCCTGCTTCATCCACCGTACCGTAAGCGCTGACCCTCAGGCTGTCCTTGCCCACCCGTATCCCTCCCAGAAGGGATGTTTCTCCCCTGTCGCCGGTCCGGGTATACAACCCGGGTGTACCCTTTTTTTTCATAGTCCGACCACCCACTTATACCGCTTCTTCACCGGCCCATCATTTCCACGCTATCAACAATACCAATAATGGCAGCATCCACCGGGACCTGCGAGCCGGCTCCGTTTACTGTGCGCGAGGCAGGTGAGCCCATCACCACCAGGACCGTTTCTCCAACTCCAGCACCAACGGTATCCACAGCGACAAATTCCTCTGACTTCGTTTCTTTACCGGGCTGCAGGGTTTCAACCACCATGAGCTTGAAGCCGGTTAACCGCTCGTCTTTCCGCGTGGCAACCACCGTACCAATTACCCGCCCCAATATCATCCTTTACTCACCTGCCTCTCCCTAACTCCGACCCCGGATTCAGGAAAGAGAATCATACTCTTCCACCTGCCAGCCCGCCTCCCGAATCACATCCCACGCCAGCGGGGTAACCAGTGCTCCCCTGGGGATTCTTACCACTCCGTTGTTGCTTACCAGACCAGCCAGTTCCGTGCGCGTTATCACCATGCGCCGGCCGGAACACTTCTCAACCGCCGGGATAGCGGAGAAAACAGCAGGTAACTGGTAGGGGCTTTCCGGCAGGTTCTTAGCCCGTGACGACCGGGAAGCCGTTTCAATTTGAACCCGCCTCCCGGTCATTTCCGCCACAGCACCACCCAGTTCCCGGGCCGGTACCAGAATCACCCCGAAGGCCGCAATTTTCTCCAGATTTTCCTTCATGGCCTGAACCAGTGGCAAGCGCCCCCGGTTCATCCCCAGGCGGGCAAAACCCTCGCTGGTGGGGTCCGCCGCATCACTGGCCGCTATCACCGGCAGACCTTGCATCAGGGCATCCACCACCACTTCCGCTGCCGCCGAGTCCAGCAACATCGAAGCCAGGCGGGCTGCAGTGGTCCTTGTGAGCACGGGTACCACCACCAGGTCACAAAGCTTGAGAAGCTCTTTATGCCGGCCGCGATTGCTTTCGCCCTCAATTAAAACGTCAACAGCCTGCAGTTCCTGCCTCCATTTCCCGGGGTCATGTATAGCCGCCGCCGACCGGGAGAAAAGGATGAAGTACTCCACCCCCAGCCCTCGCTGGCTCTTCAGATGCGCAAGTTCCGCCAGTGCGACCCGCGCGCCAATGGTCCCGCCGGTAACCACAACCAGTATCCTGCAGTGCCCCGGCAGGGATGGTGCAGGGACCTGTCCCCTGTTCAGACGGCGTAATACCTCTTCCACTATACGATTCACCAGTTCTTCACCGGTCATCTGTTCTCGCCTCCTCAGCCAGCCGGACATTCAAGGGCGATCCCCAGCGGGGTCACCAGCAAAGGTTCCGCCGGGCACAGTACGGGGACATCCAGCTGGCGCTGCATCACGTCAACAAAGCCGTGAAACGAAAAGGCACCGCCGACCAGGTAGACAGCAGGTACATTCCACCCCTCAAGGTGGCGCCGTACAATGGCTGCCACCTTCTCCATTACCGGGCGGACCAGCGGGAGGAGCTCCGGCTGTCTTCCGGAATCCAGTTTCATAGTTTCAGCCTCATTGAAAGACACCCCGTAATGCCCGCTGATTACCAGGGTAAAATGGGTACCGCCGGTCGGCTCATCGGCGGTATATACCACTTCACCTTCTTTAACTATGGAAATCCCCGTCGTACCGCCGCCCACATCCACCACCGCTCCGTCCCGTACCCCCAGCACTGCGGATGCTGCAGTGGGTTCATCAACTACCTTCACAACCTCAAGTTCCGCACTTTCAACCACGTACCGGGTAGCTCTGGCGTCCCTGTCTCCGGTTCCCGGCGGCACTGCCGTGGCTGCTATCAATAATTCCGCTCCCAGCGTTGCGCGCAGTTTCTCAACGAGACTCCGCACAATATTGATGGCACCTATATAATCCACCACCAGGCCGTCCCGCACCACCTGTGCGGGTTTTAATGCCCCGGCCACCGGCTGGCCGGTCTCATCCACCACTGAGACCACAACATTGGCCGTGCCGAGATCGACACCTGCACGCAGACGCCCCTGCCAGTTTTTGAGCGGTTCATCCATACAGGATTTGAAGGCAGCGATTAATTCATTGGCCTGCTCAAGCTGCCCATTAATCATCGACGATCACCTGTACGTAATCCCCATTTTTAAGGCCGGCCGCGTTGGCTTCATCGGTATCGATATGAATTTCCAGGCGGTAGGCGGGTGATACACGTACCAGTACCCGGTCGAAAACCACCCTGCGCATCCCTTCCGTACGCACCCGTACCAGTTCCCTGTCTTTGAATCCCCGGCGTTCAGCTATATCGGCAGGCATGTGTATATGACGCCAGGCCAGTATCACACCCTCCTCCAGGTTGATGGCCCCCCTGGGACCAACCAGAACCGCGCCCGGTGTTCCGGAAAGATCGCCGGAATCCCGAACCGGGGGGTCAATGCCTAAAAGGTAAGAATCGGTACGGGAGATCTCCACCTGTGTCTGTCCCCTTGGTGGACCCAGGACACGGACATTCTGAAGCACGCCCCGTGGCCCCACAACCGTTACACATTCTTTCGCAGCGTACTGACCGGGTTGCAGTTCCCTGATGGGTGTCAGGCTATATCCCGGGCCGAAAAGCGCCTCGACATGCTCCGGTGCCAGGTGGACGTGACGCGCAGATACTCCCACCGGCACCCGCAGGGTTTCACGTTCCGCCGCCTGCTGGAGCCGGACCTGCGCCACTATCGCCTGCACCAGGGCGTTAACCACATCCCCGGGAATTTCCTGCGGCAGAACTGCCGTTGATTGTTTCAGTTCCAAGCTGCTTCACCTACCTGTGATTTTTCCCTTTCCGGAAGCGCCGGCGATCCTTGACCAGCTTTATCTCGGTTTTTTCCGGTACCGTAATGCAGGCGGAATAGGTATGCTTTAAACCCGAAGAGAAACCAGGATACAAAACCCTAATGGATTCATTTTTCAGTGCTTGCGGCGCCGTTCGCGCCCGGCCCGGCTTTCCCTGTTTCCAGGACCGGGGCGGCCGGTTTTTTTTTCCTCGGGCTCCGGATTTTCAACGATGGGCTCCAATTCCTCTCCCGAAGGGTCCGGAGCAGCAGTATCTCCCTCTTTTCCGGAAGCCGGTGCGGGGCCAGCACAGCCAGCAGTTCTGGTTGCAGGACTTTTGATCAGTGGCTCCACTTCTTCATGGGGACGCGGCATGACATGGGAAGATACAACCCTTCCCACCCGCGAAGCAGCAGCTACACCGGCACTGACGGCAGCCTTTACCGCCCCCACGTCCCCACGAATCTTAACTACCACCATTCCACCGCCCTGTGTTAGTTCGTAACCGACCATCTCCACATTGGCGGCCTTAGTCATGGCGTCGGCAGCCTCCACGGCCGCTACCAGTCCTACCGTTTCAATAAGGCCTAAAGCCCGGGTGGCCAATTCCGGTCACCTCCTCCTGATTAAAACAGCTTATATGGTTTTAAAGGGCACCACTTTTACCAGCCGCGCTGCATTTGTGCCCACTGTTCTTGCTGCCTCCGGCCTTAAATTGAGATGGACGGTGAACAAGGGCTGGTGCCGGCGCAGCTTGCGGTGGTGTATTACAGCCTTACCCTGGCTGTCCAGGCCAATACCCACTTCAAGGGGAGAAAGACGGGCTGCCCGGTGACCCAGTTCTTCAGCATCCCCGTTACCCTCGCGGACCACTACCGGCACCCCTTCTTCCTCCAGCCCCAGCAGTATCTCCCGCTTCAGGACCCCGGAAACGTTCTGGACGGGGCACATCAAGACCACCGCCGGGCGTTCACCTGTCCAACTGGCGTAAACAGAACTCATCTGCCCGTACCCCCAAAACGACCGTCAACTGCTGATATAACCAGGCCCGTGGCCACCGCGTTGCGGGGCCCCTCGGTACCCCGGATATTGGCCCGCCCCGTAACGACACCGTACTGGGCCAGTGCATCAGATATGAGATGCGGCACTTCAAAGTCCAGGGCCGATCCACCCACGAGAACCACAAAATCAATAAGCCTGATGTTTTGCCCCGGAGCCACCTGGCTCAAGGCCCTTAAAGCATTGGTTACAAAAACCTTTTCCTTGGCTGACCGGCGCACCGCACGAATTTTCTCCACCGATTCACCCACAGGGACAGGAACCAGCTCGCCACCATTTTTAACCACCACCACCCGGCCAAAAACACCGGGGTCAAGAGCCTGGTCATAGAAGACAACGGTGCCATCTTCCATGCGGATGTGAAACAGGCTTTCCACCTTTGCCAGCGGGTAGCGCTTGATTTCCTCTGCCAAATGGCGGTCTTCCAAACCCAGCTCGGAAGCAATGAGCATGGTTACCAGTTCACCGGCTCCGGCCAGGTGAACAAAGTTCAGTTTACCTTCCCGGTTAATAAAGGCCGCGTCAGTGGAACCGCCACCCAGGTCCAGAATGGCTACCGGGCGGTCGACCCCCGGCGTGGTCAGAGCACCCAGGATGGCCATCTGGGCTTCTACTCCACCAACCTCAACCCGGAAACCAAGCTCCGCCTCCAGCCGGCGGGCGATCTCTTCCATGGGAAACCGGCTGGTCCTGACCATAGCCGCCAGGGCCACCGCATTTTCATTGGAAAACTCCCCGGCCAGTCCGCCAACCACCCTCTGGGGAACAAGCGTATCGACAGCGAGAATATCCCTGATCCGCACTTCATCCCTGGACTGGCCGCTTAAATCAGCCATTACCTGCCGGACTTTCTCCAGCATGCCGCCCACGTTGGTGCCCGGGGTACCGCTGGCATCCACAAGTGGAGCCACCCGGTCCAGAGCGGCCATGATCTGTCCGGCCCCTTCTTCCAGGTCCACTTCCACCCGGCCTTTTTCTCCTTCCAGGATCACGCGGCCGGCCGGGATACGGCGCTCCCTGACGTCCCCGGCAGGCGTTTTAATTACCACCGCAGAACGATTACCAATAAGCGCCCGGGCAACGGGTACCACATTCCGGGTTTCTTCGGGCGTAAGCTCGAATACCGTGGCGATACCATAAGGGTTGGATAATGTTTGAATCACGCCGCCGGGTGGGGCCACTTCCACCGCCGCACGCATGGAAAGCGGCACCCGCTCAAGAAACTGCACCTCGTCGACCACCGGAATGGGCTTTTTAACCCTGTTATAAATGAGCACCCCGTCATCCCGCTGGGCAATAGCCCCCTGAACATCAACACCTTTCTCCAGTGCCTGGTTGATCAGGCGGGCAGCAGTATCGTAGGGAACACTGGCCGGAACCACTGCTACCACACGGTCACCCGGGGTACAGGAAGGCAACTGATCCACAGGGACAGTCGTACCCACTCCCAAACCGGTACCACCCGGTGTGGCCGGGTTGTGCCCGATCATGGTTGATTCCGTAATAACCGTCTCGGTAATTGCTTCCATAGCCACGTCCGCAATTACGGGTGTTGCCTCATTCAAGCGCAAGAGGGAAATATCGCTCAGCCGGCAGCCGGCCCGGGCAACAGCCTCTTCCAGGGCCCGCTTCACACCGGGAACGTTATCCACTGTCCCTTTAATGCCGGTAGTGGGAACGAGCGAACTGGCCAGGAAACTGACCCGTCCGCCCGCCTCTATCTCGGCCAGTGCTACTTCGGTTGAATTGTTACCGATATCAACCCCTGCAATGATCGTCATTGCGCAAGGCTCCTTTATTCTTTTATGCAGTCCGCAACCGCCCGCGGCGCTCGTAGACATCGGCCACTTCCCGCACAAAAGCTGCATTGATCTTTGCACCATATTTGTGCTCCAGTTCATCGGCGATGGCCAGGAGCTCAGCCTTGGTTGACCTGTAAGGCCTCAAAGCGTTATAAATCTCCAGGATGCGTTCGTCGGGCACTCCCGTCAACTCTGCAGCCCGCCGGAAATTTTGAGCAAGCTGCCTGCGGCCGCAGGCTTCAGCAATTCTGGCCTGCATGAGCAGGGCGTCAGCCGTAATCCGTACATCCTGGGGAGTAATTTTGCCATTTAAAACGTTCTCAATGGTTATATCTTCCAGCTTCTTACCCGTGGCTGTACGTATTAATTCAGGGCGTTTTTCTGCCAGCGGATAATCTTTCCCGGGGTGCAGGTCACATTCGGGTTTCCCACCCTGGGTGCCGGCCTCCACCACCGGTGCTTTTACCTCACCGGCAGCGCTGCCCATCTGCTTGAGAACCTCACGTACCAGTTGCTCTATATAACGCGCATCCATCCGGGCACCTCCTCCTCAGTTAAACCGGGGTTCCAGTTCTATAGAACCGGCTCCGGGTACCACAAACTGTGTTTCTTTGATGTGCATAACCGCCGCCCGGGCCTGGTACTTGGGCCGGGCCATTTGATCGTTGCGGACGGGCACCGGGTCCGGGTTTTCACCTTTGGCATAACGGGCCGCGTTCCGTCCGATGGCCCTGTATGTTTCCAGATCCAGGAGAGGTGACTGCGGAAACAGCTCCAGGTTACTTAAAGGAGGAAGGTCCTTCTGGTGAATCACCGTTGTACCGCGGGATTGAATTCCGATACCGATACCGGAACCCGAAAGTTTGGCTGCCTCATGTGCTACGAAAGCCACATCCGATGTTTTCCTGACCCTGATTACCCTGGCGCGGCAACCTTCTTCTTCAATACCGGCCATGATTTCACGCAAAACATCTGCATGGGGTAAACCGATAATCGTCCTGGTGAATTTATCACCAAAGGCGGGAGCAAGGCCGATTACCACTTCACTGCTATCAGTACCGGGCCGCGCTTCTCCCTTCTCGGCCAGGACCAGCCCCTGTCCCTGCTCTGCTGCTGGAATAGTCGCTGCCTCCGCCTTTTCCGCGCAGCTATTGCTCTGCAAACGTGACATTTCCTGCAATACCTGCTCCACGATTTTTTCAATCAGGGCGTTATCCACCATTCCCTCTCACCTCCCCCTAGATTTCCATATCTTCGGGCCGCAGAGCCTGGGCAATATTCTTAATTTCCTCCCAGCGCTCCCCGCTCAAACGGTAACCGGTTCCCGGACCACGGTAATCGTTAAGGTTGTTTACAGCAGAGATGACATGGAAGTTATGGTCCAGTATGGCCGAAGTATGCAGATAATCACCGGAGACCCTTTGCTTGAGCATGTTGAGTATATTTTGGGCGATATCTTCAAATCCGTGCCTGGCCAGGGCTTTAACCACATCCAGACCGGTAATACCACGTGCCAGCATATCCTGAGCCGCCTTGAGGTCCTCCGGTACCCTGCGGGGCGGCATATCCTCGGAACCGTGGGCGTAAGTTGCGGCTTCAACTTCTTCATCGGTAATTTCAGGCAGGCCCAGTTCTTTGAAAACCGCCTGCAGCGCCCTGGCCGCCCGGTTACGTACGGCAACAACTTCCTCCTCGCTGACCGGCCGCACCCCGCCGTCCACCATCAGGTCCCGCTGCAGGAGCAGGTAGTCGTCCATATCTTCAATATCAAAGTTGGACCCCGCGAACATGTTGTCGTAGTTGGGTACGGCGCTGTAACCGGAAAAGATGAAGTCCGTACCCGCTGCAAACTGTGGCAGCATGCGGGCAGTCCGCCGTATATCGGAGTGGGAAAATGTCTGGTCGTTACCGGAGGCTACTTCCAGGTCCAGCATCATGGTGATCAGGTTCTCGGCCGCCACCGCCCGGATACCCGTCGGGACAGCACCCGGCACGCCTATACAGCTTATGGATCCGTTTTGCAGTCCCTGTACACCGGCACCCCTGGTGAGCATTATGCAACGGGCTTCCAGGTAGAGCATGGACTTGCCCTCGGCGTACCCCATCTGTACCTCCGAACCGGTACCGGACGTAAAACGCATCTTCAGGCCGCGGGAAGCATAAGCCGAAGCCAGGAACGCTTTGGACCACGGGGTATCGTCGCCATCGACAAATACCTGTTCCGTACCGTAAACCGAAATAGTTTCGGCATAGGAAGTGAGACCGCGCATTCCAAGCTGCAACTCGGTGGCCTCTTCCAGGGCGCACTGGGTGAGCACGCCACCACGCCCCGTCTGGGAACCTACCAGGAGGGCCAGGGCGTTGAAAGGAGCATACCGGACCACGCCCACGGTGGTTTCCTGCTCGGCAAAACCCCGCAGGGCCGCTTCAGCTGCATCTGCCGCAATTTGTACCGGGTTATCCCGCAAATTGGTGACGTGGCATTGATTGGCCGGCATCTTCCGGGCGCGCATTTTCATCATGCCCATCATGATTTCCACGATGTTCATTTGTCCCAGAACCTCGACCATTTTGGCCGGGGTCATGCCCTGGGCCAGCCGGGTGATTTCCTCGCGAGGCACATTAATATCCACAATCATCCTGGCAATTTGTGTAGAATCCATGGCCATTACTTCCGGCGCCACATTTACATCAATAAAATAATCAGCAATAAATTGCTCGATCATATCAAAATCTTCCCGGCGCTTGCCGTCCATCTCCACAACCCGGCCGTTTTCAATTTTCAGGCTGGGCTTCGGATCGAAAGGACTGTTCATGGCTATCAGTCCTACTTCCGGCCACTCCGCAACAAATCCGTCCTGGTTTACCGGCCTTCTGGCCAGAACTTCGAAACGTTTGGAACGTTTTGCCATTAAGCCTCACCTCCCGTACGGTTAAATATAAGGTCTGGTCAGCGACCGGGGCTTATCCCCCATCGTACCAAGCAGAGCGATCCCCACATCCCGGGCGGCAATTAGGGCCTGGCGAACGGCACCGGAATCACCCGAAATGAAAAGGATGGCCTCGTTGGTAAAACTTGTCCCCTTGCCCGGGCTGGCATAGCCAACCACCTGTACTTCCGCTGCCTTGACCGCCGTATCGCAGCAGACCACGCCGATGGCTGCAGGTGCACCAACGATCAGGCCAAACGCTTTGCCCAGCGGCGCACCAAAGGCCTTTTCCAGGGCATGGCTGGCCCGGGCGGTATACTGAAACTCCAGGTGGCCGGCATCATTGACATAAACGTCCCCGAAAGTTCTCTCCAGTTCCTGCAGGGCGACTTCCACTGCCCGGCGGGCATCGGAAACCTCTTCGGCACCGAAGATGATCAGGCTACCATGACCGGCACCACCCTTGGTATCCCGGGGCAGCTCAACGGCCACCACCTCGGTATTGGTCGCCTTTACTGCTTCATCCGCCGCCATGATCTGCGGGCCGGCACCGGTACGGCCGCCCAGGATACCGATGGACCGGTAGCGGCTGTCCAGTCCCATCTTCTCGTGGAGCAGCGGATCGACGTTGGCAATAACCAGGCCGATGGTATCCCCCATAGCGGTACCGACAAATTCGGTGGGCAGGGAAGTTAACCCCCTTCCAGCGGCCTGCTCAGCAACAGGAGGGGAACCGGCGGACACGCTGGATGCTGCAGCACTGCTGGCCGCCCCCACTTTTTTCATCACCTGTTCCAGCACCTTCTGGACAAGTTGCTCGTCCATTTAAGCCACCTCCAAATTACTTCCTATCTGCTGCAGGCAAAATCTTTTCCACGTCGGTATGCGGGCGCGGAATGACGTGCACGGAGACCACTTCTCCAACCCGCTTGGCCGCAGCCGCACCTGCATCGGTAGCCGCTTTAACCGCACCCACGTCGCCCCGGACCATAACCGTCACCAGGCCGGAGCCGATCTTTTCGTAACCCAGCAGGACAACGTTTGCAGCCTTGACCATAGCGTCTGCTGCTTCAATGGCCGGAACCAGCCCCCGGGTCTCCACCATGCCCAACGCTTCTCCAGTCATAAACAATTCAACCTCCTTAAACAGCTATTTATTTATGGTAAACTCCCTTCCGGGTCCCCGGAATTACGGTAAACCCGGAATAGGCTTTTACCCGCCGTTAGTCAGCAGCAATGCCGTGCCGGTGCAGGTAAGCCCGGCCAATGGCATCAGCAGCCAGGATAGCGTCATAAACCATATCCGGCGAAACCGGGAAGGGCATGTTATGAATCATCATCCCCGGTTCGCACACCTTCTCGGCGACTTTTTTGATTTTTTCAGGCGAAATTTCTTTTACCCCCAGCTGGCCCAGGGTAATGGGCAGACCCACCCGGATGCAGAAGTCCAGCACTTCCTCCATTTCTTCTCTCGGGTGGTCCTCCAGGACCAGGTGCGCCAGGGTCCCAAATGCTACCTTTTCCCCGTGGTAAGCATGATGGGTTTCTTCCAGCACCGTCAGCCCATCGTGAATGGCATGAGCGGCAGCCAGGCCCGAGCTCTCAAAACCAATCCCCGAAAGCAAGGTGTTGGCTTCAACAATCTTTTCCAGCGCCGGAGTTACTACCCCGCATTCAGCAGCCAGCCTGGCCTGCTCCCCATACTCGATGAGAATTTCATAGCACAGCCGCGCCAGCCGCAGGGCAGCGGTAGTAGTACGGCCACCCGGTATGTTTTGAGCCGCTGCCTGGGCACAGGAGGCCGCTTCGAACCAGGTTGCCAGCGCATCCCCCATACCGGACACCAGGAAACGTACCGGCGCCCTGGCAATAATTGATGTATCCACCAGTACCAGGTTGGGATTCTGGGGCAGGATGAAATAACGGTCAAAAACTCCTTCTTCGGTATAAATTACCGATAAAGCGCTGCATGGGGCATCGGTGGCGGCAATGGTCGGTACAACTACAACCGGCACCTTTATCAGAGCTGCCACGGCCTTGCCGGCATCGATAACCTTCCCGCCGCCTACCGCCATGACCACGTCACATCCTGCAGAAAGAACCGCTGCTTTCAACCGCTCAATCTCTGCATCGCAACACTCGCCACCAAACGTCTCAAATACGCAGGAAATACCCTTTTCGCCACAACTCTTTTCAATGCTTTCCCTGGTTTGGGCCAGAGCAGTTTTGCCGCCGGTTACAAAAACCTTTTTGCCCAGCCTGCTTACGTGTTCTCCAATTTCCTTCAGTGCACCCGCTCCCTGGACATACCTGACAGGAGCAATCATTATTTTGACCTGGCTCACGAGCAACCCCCCCGGTCCTGGATTTTTGAAAATTTGCGGTGTTAAAACAACACTTTTTATAAACCCGATTACCCATCACTCTTAGTCTAAACATTCGAGAACCTTTTAATCCGGCCTGTGGACAATCATGACTGCACCTAGCACTATCTTGTGTTCGCACAGCGGCTGCACAAAAAAATCGTTCACCCTGGAAGGTGAACGATCTGGACAAAACCGTGTTTTCGTACTTTTTTGAAAGCCTCCTGTCACGGGGCCAAACACTTTATTGCCCGTCCCGTGGCGGGCGCCACCGGCCGGTAAACCGCCGCCACCAGGTGAAAGCGCCGCTTGTAAAACGACGCACCCGGGGTCCGAAAAATTTCCCGCTCGCCCGGCCGATTCCGCTGCCGGCCAGTTGTAATGCGTGCCTTACCTGGAGTACAGGCCAGGTAATCACGAAAATAAGAACGCGGAACGGAAAGATAATTATACGCCAGAGGGCCAGCATCCTGGCAATGATCATCTGCGTCATGCGGGATAAAAAAAATAACACGCGCATGATTATACGGCGGGCCGCCTGGCTGAAAAAAATCAGGTGTATCCCCGCTCCCAGGGCCAGTCCCAGAAAAACATAAAAGCGCACTTCACCATCATTGCCTGCCAGCAATATGCCGAACACAGCCACCATCAAGAAAAGCCAGAAGAGCAGATCTCCAACAAAGATACCCGTTTTCTTCAAACGGAGTACCTGCCGCAGAACCCGGTAGAAGTCGTAGACAAGGCCCGACAGCAAACCGGCCAGCAGGGTAAAAAGAAAGGCGTTCAACTGTTCTGCCAGAGTCAAGGGCACCACCTCGACTGCGCCTGAATATTATTTCAGGAGACGTTTTAAAACATTTTTCCCTTTAACCCGCCCCCTGCTCCTGTCTTCCTGGAACAACAGGCTGGTGAAAAACCCTTCGGCCGTTAAATTACCTTTCTCAAGGTCCAGCTGATTAATATGCAAACCTTCGCCCTTCAAGATTAAAAAACCCATGGTGGTGTTCAGGGTAATCTCATTTTCATCAAAGCTTTCCACATGCCGCACACCCTCAACCAGCAGGAACTTGCGGTCGGTCAACATTACCTTGTGCCCGGCCTCCATGGGCCTCACCCCCCGGAATGCTCACTTTCATATCTATGCTGAACAACCTTTTTTATGCAAAAAAAAAGGTGGCGGGCACCACCTGTATTACTGCCAGAGCTTTCTTATTTCCACATCTTTGAAGTAAAAGCGGATGATGTCCTCCGGAGAACGTCCTTTTTGGGCCAGTAACCTGGCCCCCCACTGACACATGCCTACACCGTGCCCGAACCCCTTTCCGGTAAGCACCAGGGCATTACCCTCCACCCGGGCACTGGTAAGGAGCATGGAGCGCACCCATTCGCTCCCCAGGGCCAGGCGTAGTGCCGGACCGCTTACGGTCACTGTCCCCACCTGCAGCTGCATAGCCCGTCCCGAGGGGCCGCGGCGCACAATACGCACCGATGTAATGGGCCCCGGATCCTGTCCGGTGATTTTCTTTACTGCCGCCCGGACCTGTTCTAAAGGAATGCGCCTCTCCCAGTACCGGTTTTCAGGTGTGGTTATCGACAGGCAGTTATCGCGTGCACCTGCCCGTACGTAAGGCGTGGGGGTTTTGGTGTAAGCCAGCCCCTCGGCCGCCGAGGCAGACACACCGCCATCACAGGCATTGAACCAGGCCTTGATATAATCCCCCTTATACATGACCACTTCTCCCCGGGTACGGGCCACGGCCTGCCGCACGTTATCGTTAATACGAGAAGGATTGTAGGCCTGAAACTCCTGCACACTGGTTGAGGCATCTGTACCATGGAGCTTCTTCACTCTACCGGCCTTAATGTTCTCCATGGTAAAGGTACGGGCCAGGATAGCCTGAGCTGCCAGGGCGTTGACCGGCCACGATGGTTCCATCTCCGCCGCTACTACGCCGGCCACATAATCTTCCAATTTTATATTTTTCTTCTCGCCGGTTTCGTTAATATAAAGGCTGATCGTAGGCTCCCGGCCGGGAGCAGGAGGCGCCGGCTTACGGGGCGGTGTCGCTCTGGTACAGCCGGCTATAAGGGAACCGATCAGGGTGGTAATAACAATCGCTCGGGCAAACGCGGGCTTCAACATACTTTCCTCCCTCCGCAAAGGCTTACTTTTTATTTATCCTATTTTCTGCCCGGAGGGATTTAATTATGCCCGCGCCGGCAGTGCCCGTTACACCACCTCACTTTTCATATTTCCGTACGGCCGGCCTGTACGGTAACAGGAATAAGCACATTGCTGCTGTTGATGGCCGGGTACCGCTCAATTCGCGCTTCTGGAAAAAGGCTTTTCAAGCCACGCGCTTTCCTGGACCAGGCGTCCTCACCTCGGTGGAATACCCGCACCATCAGCCACTTCAACGTGCCGGCCTTTTAAACTTTCAAGGTCCTCTCACCTCCATACCCGTTCGCCACCGCCACCCATAACCCGGACCCCGGCAGAAAACCCTGACGGCTATAGCCCTGCCCTTCCCCCCTGTACTGGCTCTCCCCCTGTATATTCCGGAAATGTGCGGGTGCTTGTCCATACACATTATAACCACCTCTCTCTGGTATTTTTTGTTAATATTACCATAAACAGATGTGTCAAGTCGATGGTTATTTCTGGCTGAATAAATAATAAAATGGGTTAATTTCTTCACCTGGCTCACTCATACGCCTTCTCATGCCCACAAAACAAATAGAGGCCCAATTTTCAGGCCTCCAACTGGAACCGTTAACTTATAAATGGATTGCGCTACTCATCCCCTGAAAGCGGTTATTATGTAGCCGAAACAGCATCCCGCAGGGCCTTGCCGGCTTTGAATACGGGAACGCGCGCAGCAGCAATTTCAATTTCTTCCCCCGTTTGCGGGTTGCGGCCCTTGCGAGCAGCCCGTTCACGAATCTCAAAGGTGCCAAAGCCGACCAGCTGAACCTTATCCCCCCGGGCGAGAGCTTCCTCAATAGCGGATAACACGGCACTCACTGCTTTTTCAGCATCTTTTTTGGTAAGCTCTGTTTTTTCTGCCACCTGGGAAATGAGCTCTGCTTTGTTCATAAATACCCCCCTCAGAAGGTCTAGACATAGTCTGACTTATTATTCGCTAAATCTCCCGGGTTTCCTCCCAGCATGAAAATTATTCCTCTTTTTTTCTGCCTGTTCCATCCTTTTGGCCTCCTCCCACCAGGCGTCGAGCTGGTCCAGGGTAAAACTGGATACCTCCCGGCCGTGCTGCCGTGCCCTTTCCTCTATATACTGGAAACGGCGGCGGAACCGGTTAATGGTACCGTAAAGGGCTGCCTCTGCCTCCACTCCCAGCAGCCGTGATAAATTGACCACTGCAAAAAGCAGGTCCCCCAGTTCCTTCTCCAGTTCCGCTTTCATGCCCCGGGAAATGGCCTGTTTTACTTCCCGCAACTCTTCATCCACCTTTTCCAGGGCACCCCGGTAATCAGGCCAGTCAAACCCTACCCTGGCCGCGCAATTTTGCAGGGAGCTGGCCTGCAGCAGGGCCGGCAGGGAACGGGGAACCTCTTTTAAAATGGAGACCGGCTTTTTCCCGCCCCCTTCCCGGGCCTTAATTTGCTCCCAGTTGACCAGGACCTCGGCACTGTTCCGCACCTTAACACTGCCAAAAACATGGGGATGCCGGCGTATCATCTTTTCAGTAATTTCTTTAACCACATCGTTGATATCAAAAAAGCCCTTCTCCCTGGCCAGCTGGCTGTGAAATATTATCTGTAACAATAAGTCTCCCAATTCCTCACAAAGTTTATACATATCTTCCTGGTCGATGGCTTCCAGCACCTCATAGGCCTCTTCCAGCAGGTAGCGGCGCAAGCTGCGGTGGGTCTGCTCCCTGTCCCAGGGACACCCCTTCTCGCTCCGCAGGGTGGCCATCACCTCGACCAGGGAATCCAGGGGATAACGGCACCTCCCCGCCACCTCCGGGCAGGGGGGTAAATACAGGCTGGTCAAATGATCAAACCAGTCCAGCCGGTCCAGCTCGTACAGCGGGTGTTTTTCAATGCGCTCCAGGCCGGGCACCCCCGCCGCACGGATGACCATTACCGGGTGAGAATCCGGGTAATACTCCATAAGCGCCAGCTTAACATCGGAAGCCACCAGGCGGCTGTACACCTGAAAGATAATATTACCCACCCCCGGCACCGGCTCCTGCTGGTCGAGGCGCAAACCATCCACCAGGTGCAGCCCCCCTGCCGGGTCCAGCCCCAGGGCGCTGCAGATCACGTCCACAAAGCTCATGGCGGGCAACACTTCCACCTTCAAACCGCGCCGCGGCCCTTCTTCCAGGATAATACCCACAGTTTCCTCGGCCACCAGCGGGTGACCCGGCACAGCGAAAACCAGGGGCCCCCCGGCCGCCTCCCGGAACAGGGTATCTGCCATGCGCCGGTAGATCTCTTGAAAATCCCGGCCGGTTTCATAGAAATTGTCAAAGGTGGCAAAGGAAATCCCTTCTTTTACAAGCCAGGGAACCACCGGGTGCTGCCCGGTACGTAAAAATATACGTTCTGCTTTGCGCAGCACCTCCCATACAGACAGGGACAGGTGGCCGGGAGCACCGGGCCCCAATCCGACCACGGTCACCTTTGCTTCCATAGCCAGGCCCGTCCTGAAAACGGGCCTTTCACCCCCATTCTTTATATCGTCAATACGACAAAAATTATTATACATCATGTTGTGACAATCAAAATGATAATATCTCACCGGCAAATGGCCGTGTGCCTTAATTTTATGCTTGCCAAATTTTTTGAATGTTATAGCATGGCCATATAAACTGGTTGGGAGGCGGAGCATGAAATGCGCTTTTTCCGTTCCTGGTCTGAACTGGAAGTGGGTGATACCGTTACCTTTTACCGGACCTTTACCGATGGAGATGTGGCCAGTTTTCTGGGCATCACGGGGGATTTCAACCCCATCCATCTGGACCCCCGGGCGGCAGTCCATTGCGGTTTTCAGGGGCGGGTTGTACCCGGCCTGCTTACGGGCAGCATGCTCACCCACGCCGGGGGAACGCTGCTCCCGGAACCCTACCCGGCAAAAAAAATGACCTTCCAGTTCCTGGCTCCCGTCTATATCGGCGAGACCATATGTGCGCGGGTTACCGTCACGGAAAAAGACCCGCAAAAAAATAAATTGACCCTGAAGATGACCTGTACCAATCAAAAGGGTCAGGTTGTCCTGGAAGCCGAGGTTTCAGGTAAAATCTTTCCCTATTACGAGCAGGACGGGGGAGATTCGTAGCAGGTAACAACAGGGGCGGAACTGATAAAAAATAAGTGGCCGTCAGGCCACCTTTTTACTGCTCCATTTGTTTGGCCAGGAAGCCGGCCGCCGTTTCGGCGAGCTTCAACTCCAGTTCCCCCATTTTCACATCCGGTTCCTTGGAGGCGAGGATTACCGCCCCGATGGGGTCGCCTTCAGCAATGATGGGGGCGATGACTTCCGCCGAATACTTGCACTCCCCTTCTTCCGCGGTCAGGCATTCCTTGCAATAGGGTTCTTCGCCGGGATTGTTGATGATCACCGCCCTGCGCTCTTCCATTACCTTCTCTACGGCCGCCCCGATGGGCTTGTTGAGGTACTCTTTTTTGGGCGCCCCGGCAACGGCAATAATGGTATCCCGGTCGGCAATGCAGGCAATATGACCCAGGGCTTCATGTAATGAATCGGCATATTCCTTGGCAAAGTCCCCCAGTTCGCCAATGGGTGAGTATTTTTTTAATATTACCTCACCCTCTCTATCCACAAAAATCTCCAGAGGGTCCCCTTCACGAATGCGGAGCGTCCTTCTAATTTCCTTGGGAATTACCACTCTCCCTAGATCATCAATGCGGCGAACAATGCCCGTTGCTTTCATGGTCACCCTTCCCTCCTTTTTTACAATCTGGCACGATTGAACTTTCCAGTGATAGTATATAACAGGAGGGAGAGACTTATTCATTTTTTTCCAATGTAAGACAAATATTTTTTATTTCTGAGAACAGAGGTACTTTTTCGTTTCCCCGGGACAAAACCTGCGACCCGGTATCGCCGGGCCATTACCGGTGCGCGTAAAAACCGTTAAAAAAATAAAAGAATAACAATTAAAATCATGGCCGCCAGGGAAAGGGCCAGGTAATCCTCCAGCCTTTCCGTAACATACACGGAAAAAAATTCTTCCTCGTCTCCCTGGATGTGTTCATTTTTGTCCGGCTCAACTAACATGCTCCCACCCCTTTTCATCTCAGGGATCCCGGGGCACAAACAGGATTACCACTATAAGGGCCAGCAGGGCTTTTAAAAAGGCGGCTGCAGTTCCCACCAGAAGCGGCTTGCTCCCGGCCCGGCGCAATTCGGCCAGGGAGAGGCGCATCCCCTGGCCGGCCAGGCCAACGGCAAAAAACCAGCTGTACAGGTGCCGGATGATGGTCAGCTCCCGGGAAGGCGGCGACGTGGGGCCGAGAAAGCCGAAAGAAGTAAGCAACACCATGCTCAAAAAGCCCAGCACGAAAACCGGAAACCTGCTCCAGAGACCGGTATTAATGTTCACTTCTTCTTCACCCGTATTATAGCGGCTGGCAAACAGGGCCAGGAAAAGAACCACGAAGGGCAGGAAAATTACCCGGGTCAGGTTATAAATTTCCCCGGTTTTCAGGCTTACTGAAGGATGGGAGACAGTCCCGGGGTCGTAGGTGAGGCAAACGGCCAGAACCTGGCCGGAATTCATGATCCCTGTGCCGGCCCAAACCCCGAACTGGTGGGGGCTCAAACCCACCAGCGTACCCACCACGGGGAAAACGAAGAGGCTGATCAGGCCGAAGAAAAGGATGGTGGCAATGGAGTAGACCACGTCGGTATTCTTGGCCCGTACCGCCGGGGCGGTGGCCAGAATGGCCGAAACACCACACACTGCCGTACCGGCCGCCAGGGTGGTTGCCCCGGACGGATCCATACCTACCTTTCTGCCCAGCCAGACGGTAAACACCAGCATCAAAATGATAAAACCCACAATAATGATTACCGCTGTACTGCCGAGCCTGGCCACATCTGTAATACTGTAAAGCGAACCCAGGAAAATAACGCCTATCTTGATAAAAAGGCTGGAAGTCCGGATCCCTGCCTCCGCCCAGCGGGGTATGCCCAGGAGATTGCCCACCAGCATTCCCAGGATAATGGAAATAAGAATATGGTTTAGGTGAAGAATATCAATAAAGACCCTTCTGGTCACAGGGCTGGCCGCAAGAAGATTCTCCAGCCCCGGCCACCAGGGTAATCCCAGATCGCTTCCCCCCCGGGCCAGAAAGGCAATCAAAAACATGAGGAAAATCCCCGGGAATATTTTAATCAATACAGACACCTTCAATAACCTGGCCTCCAAGAAAAATTATCTGAAGTAAAATTTTATCAGAAAAATGCCGATTTAGAAAGCCCTGTGGCCGGTGCATTAAAAGAAAAACCCCGGGAACTGTTTTTTTGAAAGGCAGCACGGGAAATCCATAAAAAAGTACCCTGTCCCCAAAAGGACAGGGTCAGCTTTTTACCAGCTGGTTAATTAAATGTTAGCCCAGTAATGACCAAAGACAAGCACCGAGAGAATGTAGCCCAGGGGCACGTTGACGGCCACACCCAGGGTAAATGCAGCCAGGGGCTTCCAGCCAAAGGCGGTCAGTTCCCGGAAGCGGGTGGTAAAACCAATCGACAGGAAAGTAAATACGAAGGTCCAGGTGCGCAAAGTCTTAATGGGTCCGATAACTTCCGGGGTAAGCACATTCTTAAAGTCTGCCGGTGAAAACTGCATGGCCACAAAGGTCATGATGAGAGAGGCCAGGAAAAATCCGATGACAAATTTCGGGAAGCGCCACCATACCTCCATGGCATTGACCCTTTCACCCTGGCCGGCAGCATTGCGCTCCCAGATCGTGCACGCGATGATGGCCATGATCAGCGACCACAGGCCAATCCATATATCCCGGCCGACCACCTTCATGAGGGTAAAGGAGCGGATGGCCGCTTCATCGCCAATGGCTGCTGCTGCCGCAAAACCGGCTGCATCGGCAAACTCAGAAGTACCGATCCAGGCCCCGGCAATACCGGGCGGCATACCCATGGCCTTGGCCACCAGGGGAAGAACAATGATCATGATAATCGCCCAGATAACCACCAGAGAAATGCCAATGGAAACATGTTCCTTTTTGGCCTTTACCGCCCCACCCAGGGCAATGCAGGCCGAAACGCCGCAGATGGAACCGCCGGCAGCCAGGGTGGCCCCGAAGCGTCTGTCCAGCCCGAATAACCGGGTAGCGGCAAAGAAGATGGTCAGGAAAGTTACTACCGCCACAACAGTAGCCTGCAGGAAAGCTATCGGCCCGGCCTGGATAATCAGGGTAAAGGGCAGTGTGGCTCCCAGCAATACAATACCGGTCTTAACGTAAAACTCCGTGCGGAAGGTGGTATCCAGCCACTTGGGCAACTTGAAGGCATTACTGACAATCATCCCCAGCAAAAGGGCCAGAAGGGGCGGCTCCAGGTTCAGGTCAATGGCTGTTTTCCAGGAACCTGCGACCAGGATAATTATTGAAACAATAAACAAGATGGTAAAGCCGGGAATGAACTCCCCCGCCTTAAAGCCCATAACTGTACTGCTTATGGTAAAAATAGCGATAAAAAGGACATAAAGACCGACATACCAGGTCCAGGTAGCAGCAAAATGGTCGAGGACTTCACTAAAATTCACCCAGGTGGGTGGCGCCACAGCTATAGGCTTTATTGAACTTCCGGCATAAAAGAGAATCAGGGCGACCAGTACAATGCCCAAACCCATCCAGATGGCCCAGTAATCTTCTTTTTTCCAGAGTTCAGACCACCCGCGGGACTGCGGTACTACGGGCATACCTGCACCGGCTTTCATTTCTGCAGTCCGGGCATGTTCACTCAAAATATTTCCCTCCCCAAACGTACTTAATCCTGCCTTCAAGAGTTCAAAACTGTGACTTTGAAACTGTTATTGCCTCTCTTCCCTGCTGTTTCCCGCTTATAACACCTCCATGCTCACAATCTTATGTGCTACATTAGTTAAACTTATCTTAGTGCACCTCCAACCTGAGAATCAACGGCTGCAGGCCATCATGAACCAAATGAGCAGCGAGAAGATATTTTTAATTCATCCTGATGAACTTTTTGATTCATCTGAAACCAGTTTTAAAAGCAGCATTAAATTCTAAACCCAAAAGATTCCCGCAGGAATTAAAGTGTCACCGCCGTAATTTTTTTATGGAAGGTGACATTTAGTGAGGCAAAAACGAACCTGGCTATGGATATTCTGGCTTATTATGTTTTTGTTGCCACTACCGCTTCTGCTTTACACCGGTTACAACTTACCACGCCAGCTGGGCCGGATCGATGATCAGCTGGAACGCCAGATTAAATACCAGGAAATAGCGCTGGACATTTACCATTTGACCGGTGCGGGGCAGGAATATATTCTTTACGGCGATCCCCAGTCACTGAACGACTTCCGTCACTACGGCATGGAAACGGCCAAAAAAGAACTGGAACTCTATAATCTGGTAGAGCAATCCAGAAAACAGGACGTGGCCGATTTAATAACCATGACCAGGGCTTACACTTCTTTCATGGAAAATGAGGTGATGTCCCGGGATTTATCCCGGCAGGAAACCAGCCGGGAACTTTTGCAGTGGCAGCACCGCGAACTCAGCCGGCAGCTTACCGACCGGGCAGCTTCCCTGGCCGGTGAAGGCTGGGAGCACACCAGAACCCTTTTGGAACTCACCGTCAACGTACTGCAGAAAGAAAGCCTGCTGATATTTTTCCTTTCCCTTTTTTCTATGGGAGCAGTTCTGTATGCCGGTGCAGCAGCCTGGCCCCTGGCGGCATGGTACACCTGCCTGCAGGACCTGGTAAGGGGCTCTTCCAGGGCTGTAATTTTTGTGGACCGCAAGGAGAAAGTACAGTATCTTAATCCGGCCGCGGAAAAACTTTTCAACCTTCCCCGGGAAATGGCGGCCGGTAAAAATCTGGGGGACATCCTGACCCTGTACCCCCACCTGCAAAGGGTGGTACAACCGGTTTATCTGGCCCTGTTGCAGGGTGAAAAGACGGCGGACTGCTCGTTGAGCTATACCCGGGAGGGAAACCGGCAGCTCCTGACTGTGGACTGCACCCCTGTTAACCTCTTCGGCAGAACAGCCGGTGCCGTGCTTACCGCCCGGCAGACACCCGGCCCCCGGGGCAGCACCATATTGCTGGAAACCATCGAAAGGGAAAGAAAACACCTTTCTATCGAAATACACGACTGGATTGGCCGGTACCTTTCCAGCATTATTCACGGTCTGGACTATGTGCTGCAGGCGTACGTTGAAAAGCTCCCGGAAGAAGTGCAGGAGAACCTTTGCCTGCTGCGTACCCAGTGCCAGAACGCAGCCATCGATATGAGGAGCATTATGAACGACATCCACCCCTACCTGATCGAAAAGGTGGGGCTGATCCCGGCTCTGGAATCCTACAGCGCCAATTTCGAACGTCTGCATAACCGCAAGGTTTATATTTTCTACCGCCAGCGTTCCCTGCGCCTGGGCCGGGACAGGGAAATCTTTATCTACCGCATCATTCAGGAAGCCCTGACCAATGTGGCCAGGCATTCTACAGCCACGGAAGTAGACATTCATTTTCACGAAACGGGCGATGCCCTGCAGATAGAGATCCTGGATAACGGGGGAGTAAGGGAAGAAGAACCCGTGCCGGGGAAAGGTCTGTGGGGGATGAAGGAAAGAGCCAGGTATATCGGCGGGGATCTGACGTACGGCTTTATGGATGGAGGATTCTGCGTGACCCTGACCGTACCACTTACTGAAGAGGTGAAGGGCAGTGAAGAAAATCGGGATCATGCTGGTGGAGGACCATAATGTTTTTCGCGAGGGCTTAAAAAAACTGATTGACATGGAAGAAAACATGCAGGTGGTAGCCGAAGCAGACTCCTGCACCACGGCACTGCAGAATATTAATGCTGACGTCGATATAATCCTGCTGGATATCGGCCTGCCGGACGGTGACGGCCTGGAAATTTGCACCCGCATGATCCAGACCCACCCTCACGTAAAATTTATCGCCCTGACAACTTACGATGACGTTACCTTCGTCCGCAAGGCCATGGAAAAAAACGTGCACGGGTTTGTACCCAAATATGCCTTTTTTGAGGAAATCCGCTCCGCCATCAACATGGTCTACAAGGGCGGGACCTATATTTACCCGGGGTTACAGGCGGAATTGCTGTTGAAACCCGACAGCCCCGTACTGACGGAGCAGGAAACCAGCATTCTCCAGCTCATTGCCCGGGGTAAAGACCAGAAAGAAGTAGCAGCCAGGCTTTACATCAGCCTGTCCACCCTGCGCCGTCGCATCCGCGGCATCTGTACCAAGCTGGGAGTAAAAACGCTGGAGGAAGCCCTGGCTGCGGCTGCCCGCCGGGGACTGGTAAGGTAGCAGCGCTGCCGGGGAAGAAAAGGACCGCAGTTAAGAAACTGACGCTGGTGGTGGCTTGAATGAAAAAACCCCTGACGATAAACAGCGCCTGGCTGATGTTTATCATGCTTTTTTTTCTGTCCATTATAACCATGCTCTTTGTGGTGGAATTCCGCTTCCTGAAGGGCATCATGAACGATTACGAAGAAACTATCCGCCAGGTGGCCATCAATAAAACCAGCTTTTTCCTCAACAACCTGCAGGGGATCGCTGAAGGAGCCGCCCAAAAAGTTGACGGCCATTCTGACAGGAACGCCGCTTTAAAAGAGCTGCCCCTTTTTGATCATCGTATCACCGGTGCGTATATTCTGGACGCTTCAGGGCGGGTAAAAAACCGGACAGGATCGCTGACCGGGGACCTGCCGCTGCCCAAATCCCGGTTACCCCGGCAGGGGTCCCTTATTCTTGGCGTACACACCGGTAATAACGGCCAGATGGTGGTCACCGTGGTCACCCCGCTGGAAAAAGACTGGCTGGCCCTGGATTTCAGCATCATGGAATTCCAGCAGGAGCTTACCCAGGAATTTCTGGATAACACCTGCAAGGTGGCTGTTTTTGCCGGCAAGGAAACTCCCGTGGCCTGGCCTTTTGAAAGGGAATTATTAGATCAGTTCAGCGGCCGGGAAGAAAAATTCTATGCCGGCCAGCTGACGTACGATGTTAGTTCCGTAACTGTAGGTGACCCTCCCTGGCAGCTGTATTTCTTCCTGCGGGAGAATAACTTCGATGCTTACCGCATCATTACCATCATGCTTTTGTTATTTGCCCTTTACTGCTGTCTTTATCAGTTTCTGGTGGAACTGTGGGGTGTCAACAGCGCCCGGACCTACTTTGAAAACATCGACTTTAATATTTTCAACCATGTACACGAAGGTGTAATTATTTCCAATAACGCCGGGCGGATACTTTTTGCCAATCAGGCGGCCCACGATATTTTCAGCGCCAAGGGTCCCCTGAAGGGAGCAAAATTGAGGGAGGTACTGGGGCATATCGGGGACACCCCGGGTGAAAAAAATCGCTACGGTACCCTGACCCTGAAAACCGCCGACCGGCTTCTGGAAGCCATCCATTCGCCAATTGTGAAAAAGGGCAAGGTACTGGGGGCGGTAACGGTAATAGGTACCGGGGGGCGGGAGGAAGAAACCTGCGGCCGCGTCCTCTGCCGCCTCATGGAAGCCCTGCCGCAGGGAGCAATTTACGTGGACCGCAACCACCGGGTAATCCAGGCCAATCTCATGGCCCGCTGTTACCTGGGCAGCATGGAGACGGGCATCAGCATAGACGCGGTGGATCCCGAGCTGGCCGGATTTATTTACCGGAATATGGGTTCCCGATCCGTGAAAAGGGTCCACCTGAACTCCCGCAACCTGAACGGGGAAGTGATTTTCGTCTACGACGAGGAAGGGATATACGCCGGAACGCTGGTATTGCTGGAGGCTCCGGGACAGGAGGTCTATCCGGCCTCCACGCCGGAGCAGGCGGGAGCCAAAACCGGGTAGCTGGAACGCAAGACGGCTAATGGTTCCTCAAGGAACGCTGCGCGGAGGGCCGGGTATAAAAATGGCTCTACCGCACCCAATTGGTGAACAGGAGGTTATGGTTTTATGGTAAACTACCGGGTTACGGTAATACTGAAACTTCTGGAGGGAAACTTGCCGCTGGAGAAAATCCAGGGCCCGGTCCGGCCGGAAGACGTGCGCCAGCTGGGCGACTTCCTGAAGGAACGGCTGGAGCGGGTGGCCTCCATGATGGAGCTTTTACGGGAGAAGGGCTTCTGCTGCCGGGGCACCCGGAAGGCCGTCATCCTGGAAGGGTGCAGCCTGGAGGCGTACCAGGTTAAGGAACTGCTGCAGGATCACGGCTTCAAACCCCATGAATATGAAATAAAGCTGGAATACACCCGCCAGTGGGGAATAATGTAGAAAAGGCGATCCGGAAGTAAGCACGAAGACCGCCGGTCCGGCTTTTGCTTACCGGGGCCGGAAAAACCCGCAGGCAGGGTACTCCGGGTTGCCCCGGGCAAGAGCCGCCCGCAGACCTTCCCGGCCGGCCATCTTCAAAATATCCAGGGCGTGAATTTTAAGGGGCACGCGCTTTTCCAGGGTACGGTAGCAGCGGATACCGGCCACACAACCGGGAAGACTCTTCCAGCGGCCCTGAATTTCCACCAGGAAGCAACATTCCCCGCAGGTATGAGTGGCCTTCTCCCGCACTTCCGGCAGTATGACCCGGTGGCTCCATATTTTGCTGCCTTCCCTCATGCCTCCTCACCCCCCGTTTTACCTGTCCCGGGGCATTTTCATTAGAAAAGACGGCGCCGTATCCGGCGGCTCCGCAGCATAAAACACCCCTGCCCGGGTGAGGGATACGGCCCGGAAGATGGCCTTTTCCCCGTACCGCTTCTTGATGCTGTCGCAGGCCTGTTCCGCCCTTTGTCGTTTTTCCCTTTCGCCAAAAAGGGTGAGCTGTTCCGGCAGGCGGGCCGCCAGGCCCCCCAGGGCAAGCCCCACCAGGCGCACCGGCCACCGGGGGGACCAGTGCCGTTCCAGCAAGTCCATGGCGGCCCGGTGAATATCTTCAGCCAGGCTGGTGTAACAGGGCAGGGTTTTCCGCCGGGACAGCCAGTTAAAGTGGCTATCCTTCAGGGACAGGATTACCGTTTTGCCCGCATATCCCCCCGCCCGGGCCCGCCGGGCCACCCGGTCGGCCAGTTCCCACAGCACCACCCGGATCTCCTCACCCCGGTAATCCCGGGGGAGGGTGATTTGCTGCCCGATGCTCTTCACCTGCTTCAAGCTGCCGGGATCCACGGGGCTGTGGTCGATACCCCGGGCAAAGAGCCACAGGGTTTCCCCGTAGACACCGAAACGTCTTTTAAGGATGTCCACCGGGAAACAGGCCAGGTCGCCAATGGTATGGATATTCAGCTTTCTCAGATGCTCCTCGTAACGGGGGCCCACGCCGAAAAGTTCCCTTACCGGCAGGGGCCACAGGCGCCGGGGAACATCCTCGGGGGTAAGCACGGTAAGGCCATCGGGTTTTTGCAGCTCCGCCGCCATTTTGGCCAGGAGCTTGTTGGGGCCGATCCCCACGCTGCAGGTAATACCCACCTCCCGGCGGATGCGCTCCTTTAACTGCCGGGCGATTTCCACCGGAGAACCCAGAAGTTTATAGCAGCCGGTGACATCCAGGAAGGCTTCATCAATGGAAAAGGGCTCCACCAGGGGGGTGAAGTCGTGCAGGATGCGCAGGATACGGGCGGAAAAGTCAACATAGAGTTCGTGCTGCGGCTTGATGAAAATTCCCCCGGGGCAGGCCAGGCGGGCCTCGGCCACCGTCAGGCCGGTCTTCACCCCTCTGGCCCGGGCTTCATAGCTGGCCGCCAGGACCACACCGTGGCGCCTGGCCGGGTCCCCGGCCACAATTACCGGCCTGCCCCGCAAAGCCGGATCCAGGGCCTGGTGGACGCTGGCAAAAAAGGCATTCATATCTACCAGCATAATGGCCCGGGACATAATTAAACCCCCTGCCTTCAAACAGGTGTTCCAGCTTAATTTTAACTGGAACACCTGTTCTGGGCAAGGGGTAAATTTTTCCGGCAGTGCTGAACCTCCCTTTTCCCCGGGCCCGGACCGTGGCAGTTACCCGGCCAGGGAAAGCCGGTGGAGCAGGGGGAAGGGATCGACCAGGTGTTTTTTCAACCAGCCGGATGCCTCTCCCAGCCCCAGGGCCACGCCCATTAATTCGGTAAAATAAAACACAGGGATGTCTTCGTCAGCCGGACGGCGCATCTCCAGGTTATTCTGGCACAGGGGACAGGCAGTAACCAGGGCGCCGGCCCCGGCTTCCCGGGCGGCGGACAAAATCCGGGCCACCAGTTTTCCCACCACCTCCGGCCGGGTCAGGGAAAGCCCGGCCCCACAGCAGGTGGTCTTATAGCACCAGGGAACCGGCTCCGCCCCCAGGGCGGCAGCCAGCTCATCCAGGGAAGCGGGGTCCTCGGCCCGGTCAAAGGGGCGTACTTCCGGGGGACGTACCAGCAGGCACCCGTAATAGCAGGCCACCTTCAGGCCGGCCAGGGGCCTGCGCACGGCCCGGGTCACTTCAGCATAACCCACCCGGTCCTTTACTATCTCCAGAAAGGAATAAATACGGACCTGCCCTGTATAGGAAAAACCGGCCAGCCTCTCCGCCCGGACCCTTTCGCCGGCATCATGCCTCATCTGGTAGTCGGCCCTGGACAGGCGAGTGTAACAGGCCGAACAGGGCACCACCAGGTCCCGCCCCTGCTCCTGGGCCAGGGCGATGTTGTGGGCCGCCAGGCCCAGGGCCAGATCCCTGTTAATCGCGTGGGCCGAGGAGGAACCGCAGCAGGTCCAGCCGGGCAGCTCCACCAGCTCCATTCCCAGGGCCCCGGCCACCGCCCGGGTGGAAAGGTTGTATTCCACCCCGGTGGCCTCCAGGGAACAACCGGGATAATAACTGTATTTCATGGCCATGCACCTCTTCCCGGTAAGGTTTGACCGCTTCGGTTTGCTTTACGGTGCCGTTACCATTTACCCCCGCCCGCCGGCCAGCTCAAAAATCCGGCGCACCGCCGGGTCCTTTTTGAGGCGCGGCACCAGGGGCAGCTTGCCCCGCCGGAACAGCTGCCAGCCCAGCTTGGCATCCGCCAAAAGGCCGCCGGTCTTCAGCCTGTACTTCAGCATCAACATGGTTTCCTGCACCCGGCCGGTTGACCGGATTTCGTTTAAAAACAGGTTGTGAAACAGGGGGCTGATTTCACCGTCCGGCACAATGCCGCGGGCAACGGCCATTTGCTTTAATGTATCCATCACTTCGGCCATACGGATGCCGTTGGGGCAGCGCAGGCCGCAGGTTTCACAGGATGTACAGAGCCAGATGGTCCTGCTCTTCAATACCGCCTCCCGGGCGCCGTATTGAATGAGGCGCATAATTTCATTGGGGGTATAGTCACCCTCACGGGTGGGGTAACAACCGGAGGCACATTTCTGACACTGAAAGCAGAGCTCCAGGGGCTGGCCGCTCAAGCGGGCCACTTCTTCCCTGAAGGCCGCATCCACCGTTACCTTTCCGGCCGGAAGGTAAAGAGTGGCCGTGGCCATAAAATATTCACCTCGCATCAATTGCTGTACCGCGGCCGGCCTTACCGGGGTTCCAGCTCGTCCTCCCGGTAGGTGGCCAGGGGAGGCAGCTCATCCACGCTGGCACCGGGCACGTAGGAAAAGAGACCCTGCAGCTTTTCCCCGATGGTGCGGAAAAGAAGGGTCAGGGGAATCCTGCTGGGGCAACCGCTCTCACACTGGCCGCAGCCCACGCAGCTGACCCCCATGTGATGCATGCGCGTTAAATGATACAGCAGGGTGTCGGCGGGCAATTCCAGCCCGCCCCGGATTGCCGCCCGGTGCAGGTACCATGACGGTTCATGTTCAAAGAGGTTGCTGTCGAAAACGCATTCCCGGCAGACACAGAGGGGACAGACCTCCCGGCAGTTGTGGCAGCCCAGGCAGGGGGCCAGTTCATCCAGCAGCCGGTTGATATCCGCAGTGCGGGAGGCGAAGTCCCGGCACATTTCCTGCCCCAGTTCCCGGCGCTCTTTCCGCAGGGATTCTACCAGAGATTGCCTGGCTGCCGGTAATGCCTGCGGAACCAGGACGCCGCTGCCGTCAAGGAGGGCATCCAGGTCGAGCTGCCCCTCATCCCAGGAAAGATAGAGTTCCCGGCCGGTATCGCAGCCCACCCAGTGCAGGGTTAAAGGTAACCCTGACGGGGATATGGCTTCACAAATGCTGCAGGCAGTTCTGATTTTTGCCCCGTTTAAGGCCGTTTTGCCGGAGCCGGCCGCCTGCGCCAGCCAGGCGCCGGTATCCAGGCCCTCCTGCGCCAGCCGGTAATAATCGGCCGGTTCAAAGGTACCCAGGCAGTCCACGCCGATGATCAGCACCCGCTCCAGGGTAACCTGCTGCAATTTGGCCATTTCCACCAGCGCCCTGATTTCACAGGGGCGCAAAACCGCCCCCACCTTGACCCCGGGATCCTGGAAGGCCAGCCTGCTCACAGCCCGGGCGGCATTGATAATGGCTACGGGGGCAAAGGGGTTTACACCGGACAGCCCATCGCCGGAGGTGACCAGGGCGGGTACCACCATGCGCCGGGAAGGCACTTCCCGGGGAACGATCAGGGCATCCACCACCCGCCGGTCCAGCAGGGTCCGGAAAAATTTTTCCGCGGCCTGCCGGGGAGAGCCGGCTTCAACTTGTAGCAGAGCTGTTTTCATAAGCCATCACCTTTTTGCAGCGACCCATTGACCCCTTATATATCCCAGCGGCGGCGCAGGGGGTTGGGCCCCAGTTTTTTCAACTCATCAACCATTTCCTGAACTGTTTCCGCAAACCGCTTGCCCTCGGAGGCGCTGATGAAGCGGAACCACACCCGCTCTTCCCCGATACCGAACTGCTTCAGGATGGCCTTTAAGGCTGCCAGGCGGCGCCGGGCCTTGTAATTGCCACTACCATAGTGGCAGTCACCCGGGTGTCACCCGCCCACCAGCACGCCGTCAGCCCCGTCCATGAGGGGGCGCAGGATGTACAGGGGATCCACCGAACCGGTGCACATAACCCTTACCAGGCGGATGTTGGGCGGGTACTGGATACGGGAAGTCCCGGCCAGATCGGCCCCCGCGTAGGAACACCAGTTACACACCAGGCCGATGATCCTGGGTTCAAAGGAAGATACCAGCTTCAAGCCGGGCTCCCGCCGCTCCTCTCCCACCGGCTCCGCCAGGGGCGGCTGAGAAAGCATCACGCTCATGGAAAAACCTCCTCCAGGTTAATGTTTTTCAGTAGAAACGCCGGTTTTACAGCCGGCCATATCCCGAAAAGACCCGCGCCCGCAGGTACCCGTCACACCGCTTCCAGGGCCGCCTCCAGCATGGCCAGGAGCTGGGCCTTTTCGTAACCCTTCTGCTGGGAGGCGCCGTTGGGGCAGGCGGCCACACAGGCCCCGCATCCCTGGCACAGGGCTTCGTTCACTTCGGCCACCCGCCGCAGGGGGTCTATGCTCCGGGCCTGATAGTCGCATACCTGCACGCAGACCCCGCAGCCCACGCAGACCTCTTCTTCCACCGTGGCGGTGATGGCCACGTTGGCCAGGCGGTCCCGGGCCAGCAGCGTCACCGCCCGCATGGCCGCCGCGTTGGCCTGGGTGATGCTCTCCCCCACCAGCTTGGGCGAGTGGGCCAGGCCGCACAGGTACAGCCCCTCCGCCGCAAAGTCCACCGGCCGCAGCTTCATGTGCGCTTCCAAAAAGAACCCGTCGCTGTTCAGAGGTACCTTGAACAGCTGGCTCAGCTTCCCGTTGTCTTCACCGGGCTCCACACCGGTGCTCAAAACCAGCGCGTCCGGTTCTATGGCCAGTTCCACCCCTAAAATGGGGTCGACCACCCTGACTACCAGCCCACCGCCCGCTGCTTCCACCACCGGCTTCTTCTCCCGGTCGTAGCGAATGAAGATGATCCCTTTCTGCCGGGCCTGCGTGTAATATTGCTCGTTCAACCCGTACACCCGGATGTCCCGGTAGAGAACGTAGATGTTCACCCGGGGGTTTTTCTCCTTCAGCTTCAGGGCGTTCTTGAGGGCATGGCTGCAGCATATGCGGCTGCAGTAGGGACGTTCGTCGTCCCGCGACCCCACACACTGGATCATGACCACCGTGTTCAGACCCTCTACTTCCCCGCGGTAAATCCGCTCTTCCAGTTCCCGCTGCGTCATGACCCGGTCGTGCTGACCCAGAAGGTATTCCCGCGGCCGGGCTTCCCTGGCCCCGGTGGCCAGAACCACCGCCCCGTGGTTGATCTCCACTTCCTTCTCCGGCGTCCTGATGCGGCTGTGGTAGTTCCCCGGGTAACCCCCCGCTTCCACCACTTCACTGCCCGTGTATACTTGTATCTGCGGGTGGCCGGTTACCTTCTCCACCAGCCCGGCCAGAAATTGCTGCGGGTCCGAACCCTGCAGGGTATAGTAGAGATGCCTGGCGTTTCCTCCCAGCACCGCTCCCTTTTCCACCAGGCTCACGGCAAATCCCTGTTCCGCCAGGGAGAGGGCCGCCGTCATGCCCGCCACTCCCCCGCCCACCACCAGGGCACTCTTGTTGATCCCGGTGTAGGTCTGGGCAATGGGAGCCAGCAGGCGCACCCGGGCCACGGCCATGCGCACCAGATCCCTGGCCTTTTCCGTGGCTTCTTCCGGCCGGTCCCGGTGCACCCAGGAGGAGTGCTCCCGGATGTTCACGTGCTCATACAGGTAGGGGTTCAACCCCGCTTCCCGCATGACGCCCTGGAATAACGGCGCGTGGGTCCGCGGCGTGCACGACGCCACCACCACCCGGTTGAGTTTGCGGTTGATGATGGTCCGGCGGATTTTCTCCAGGCTGTCCTGGGCACAGGCAAAGAGAAACTCCTGGGCGTGGACCACCCACGGCAGCTTCCGGGCGTATTCCACCACCTCGGGCACCCGCACCACGCTGCCGATGTTGATGCCGCAGTGGCAGACAAACACCCCCACCCGGGGCGGCTCCTTGTGCACCGCCCTCTCCGGGGGATACTCCTTGACCCGGGTCTCGCTGCCCCGGGCCGTGCTCAACAGCCGGGAAACGCAGCCCGCCGCCGCGCTGGCCTCGGTCACCGTCTCCGGTATGTCCTTGGGGCCGGCAAAGACGCCGCCGGCAAAAATTCCGGGCCTGGAAGTGGCCACCGGGTTGAAGGGATCGCTCCGGCAAAAACCAAACCGGTCCAGCTCCACTCCCAGGGCGGCTGCCAGTTCCCGGGCTCCCCGGGCCGGGCGCAGGCCCACCGACAGCACCACCAGGTCGAACTCTTCCTCCCGGAAAGCGCCTTCCGGGGTGCGGTAGCACAGCAGCAGGTTCCTGCTGCCGGGAATTTCTTTTACTTCGGAAACCGCACAGCGCACGTAGCGCACACCCAGCTCTTCTTTTGCCCGCCGATAGTACTGCTCAAAACCCTTCCCGTATGCCCGTATATCCATGTAAAAGATGGTTGCTTCCAGCCCGGGGTTGTGTTCCATGGCCACGATGGCCTCCTTGGTGGCGTACATGCAGCACACGGCCGAGCAGTAATCAGCCCCGGAGCGGGGCTCCCGGGACCCCACGCACTGGATCCAGGCAATGCGCCGGGATTCTTTGCCGTCGGAGGGCCGGATCAGGTGACCCTGGTAGGGACCGGAAGCGCTCAGGATCCGTTCAAACTGCAGGCTGGTAACCACGTTGGGGAAGCGCCCGTAACCCAGTTCCGGCCGGGCGGCTGCATCAAACAGCTCAAAGCCCGGGGACAGGATCACCGCTCCGGCCTTGATCTGCAGTTCTTCCTCGCGCATATGATGGTCAATGGCCTTGCGGGCACATTTCTCCACACATGCGCCGCACTGCTGGCAGGCGTCGGGGTCCACCGCGTAGGCGTTGGGAAATGCCTGGGCATAGGGTTTGTATATGGCTTTGCGCGTGCCCAGGCCCTGGTTGAAGTCGTCGGCCGTTTCCCGGGGGCAGACCTGCTCACAGCGACCGCAGCTGACACAGCGACTTAAATCCACAAAGCGGGGGTGCTTGCGGACGGTAACGGTAAAGTCGCCCGGCTCACCGCTTACCCCGGTAACCTCGGCCAGGGTGAATACCTCGATGTTGTGGTGTCCTCCCAGGTCGGCCACCTTGGGAGAGAGGATGCACATGGAGCAGTCGTTGGTGGGGAAGGTTTTATCCAGCATGGGCATATGGCCGGCAATGGCCGGGCCCCGCTCCACCACGTAGACTTTAAACCCTGCCCCGGCCAGGTCCAGGGCCGATTGCATCCCGCTGATCCCGGCCCCCACAATCACCACGGAGCCTCTTGGCTGGCTTTTTGTTGCCACAGAGGTGACCTCCTTGTTAAAAGCATCGTAAATGTTGAGTAATAACCTGCAGGAACCGCAGGGGAATAATTCAAACCTGTGTTTCTGTACAGGGCTTCGTTCACTTCGGCCACCCGCCGCAGGGGGTCTATGCTCCGGGCCTGATAGTCGCATACCTGTACGCAGACCCCGCAGCCCACGCAGCGGCGGGGGTTGACGGTGGCGGTGATGGCCACGTTGGCCAGGCGGTCCCGGGCCAGCAGCGTCACCGCCCGCATGGCCGCCGCGTTGGCCTGAGTGATGCTCTCCCCCACCAGCTTGGGCGAGTGGGCCAGGCCGCACAGGTACAGCCCTTCCGCCGCAAAGTCCACCGGCCGCAGTTTCATGTGCGCTTCCAAAAAGAACCCGTCGCTGTTCAGGGGCACCTTGAACAGCTGGCTCAGCTTCCCGTTGTCTTCACCGGGCTCCACCCCGGTGCTCAAAACCAGCACGTCCGGTTCTATGGCCAGTTCCGCCCCCAGAATGGGGTCGACCACCCTGACCACCAGTCCCCCGCCCGCTGCTTCCACTGCCGGCTTCTTCTCCCGGTCGTAGCGAATGAAAATGATCCCTTTCTGCCGGGCCTGCGTGTAATATTGCTCGTTCAAACCGTACACCCGGATGTCCCGGTAGAGAATGTAGATGTTCATCCGGGGGTTTTTCTCCTTCAGCTTCAGGGCGTTCTTGAGGGCGTGGCTGCAGCATATACGGCTGCAGTAGGGACGTTCGTCGTCCCGCGACCCCACACACTGGATCATGACCACCGTGTTCAGACCCTCTACTTCCCCGCGGTAAATCCGCTCTTCCAGTTCCCGCTGCGTCATTACCCGGTCGTGCTGACCCAGAAGGTATTCCCGCGGCCGGGCTTCCCTGGCCCCGGTGGCCAGAACCACCGCCCCGTGGCTTATTTCCAGTTCCTTTTCCGGCGTTTTGATGCGGCTGTGGTAGTTGCCCGGGTAACCCCCGGCTTCCACCACCTGGCTCCCGGTAAACACCTGGATCAACGGGTGATTGAGCACTTTATCAATGAGTTCGTTCAAGTACTGCCGGGGATCCGAACCCTGCAGGGTATAGTAGAGGTACCTGGCGTTCCCGCCCAGCTCACGTTCCTTTTCCACCAGGCTCACTTGAAAGCCCTGTTCCGCCAGGGAGAGGGCTGCCGTCATGCCCGCCACTCCCCCGCCCACCACCAGGGCACCCTTGTTGATCTCGGTGTAAGTCTGGGTGATGGGGGTGAGCAGGCGCACCTTTGCTACAGCCATGCGCACCAGGTCCTTGGCCTTTTCCGTGGCTTCTTCCGGCCGGTCCCGGTGCACCCAGGAGGAGTGCTCCCGGATGTTCACGTGTTCATACAGATAGGGGTTCAACCCCGCTTCCCGCATGACGCCCTGGAACAGCGGCGCGTGGGTCCGCGGCGTGCACGAGGCCACCACCACCCGGTTCAAACGGTGCTCATGAATGCACTTTTTAATTTCCTCTACGCTATCCTGGGAGCAGGTGAAGAGGAATTCCCTCGCGTAGACTACACCGGGCAGGCGTTTGGCGTACTCCACCACCTCGGGCACCCGTACCACGCTGCCGATGTTGATGCCGCAGTGGCAGACAAACACTCCCACCCGGGGCGGCTCCTTATGCACCGGCCTCTCCGGGGGGTACTCCTTGACCCGGGTCTCACTGCCCCGGGCGGCGCTCAACAGCCGGGAAACGTAGCCCGCCGCGGCGCTGGCCTCGGTCACCGTCTCCGGGATGTCCTTGGGGCCGGCAAAGACGCCGCCGGCAAAGATCCCCGGCACCGACGTTACCCCCGGGCTGAATTCATTAAAACGGCAGAATCCCGCTGGATCAGTTTCTACTCCCAGCCGGGAGGCCAGCTCCCTGGCCTTTTCCCCAGCCGTAAAGCCCACGGAAAGGACCACCAGGTCGAATTCTTCCTCCTGCACCTGGCCGCCGGGCAAAACGTAGCGGATGCGCAGATTTCCATTGTCCGCCTCTTCCACGTTATAGATGCGGCTGCGCACAAAGCGCACGCCGTGCTCTTCTTCCGCCCGGCGGTAATAACGCTCAAAGTCCTTGCCGTAGGTACGCATATCCATGAAGAAGATGGTGGTCTCCAGGGTCCCGTGGCTGTGCTCCTTGGCAATTACCGCCTCCTTGATGGCATACATGCAGCAGACCGAGGAACAGTAGTCGTGCCCCAGGCGCAGGTTCCGGGACCCCACGCACTGGATCCAGGCAATGCGCCGGGGCTCTTTGCCGTCGGAGGGCCGGATCAGGTGGCCCTGGTAGGGTCCGGAAGCGCTTAAAATGCGCTCGAACTGGATGCTGGTGACCACGTTGGGGTAACGCCCATAGCCGTAGTAGGCCAGCGCCGCCGGCTCAATAATCTCCCCGCCGGGGCTCAAGATCACCGCCCCTACATTTACTTCCAGCTCCTCATCCTGCATTTCATGATCGATGGCCCGGGCCAGACAAGCCCGCACGCATTCCTGGCACTCGGAACAAACGGCGCAGTTCAGGCAGCGCTCCGCCTCTTTTTTTGCCTCCTCTGCGGTGTAGGTCCTTGCTTCCTCCACAAATCCCTTAACCCGTTCCTGCGGGTCCAGGTGAACCTCGGGCCGGGGCTCACAGCGGGGTATTTCCTGGGGTGCCTGGCGCAAAGGGGCAATTTTTTCTTCCGGCACCCCGAACTGGCGCCCCTCCTTTAAATCCTGCCCGGAAAGGTAACGGTGGATGGATTCGGCAGCCACCTTGCCGGCGGCAATGGCATCGATCACCGTTTTCGGCCCGGTGACGCAGTCTCCCCCGGCAAAGACTCCGGGGATACCGGTGGCCAGGGTATGGGGATCGGCAGGGATGGTGCTGCCTGCCGGGATGCTTTCATTTAAGCAGGAGAGATCCGGCTGCTGCCCGGTGGCCAGGATGACCATATCCACCTCCAGGACAAACTCGCTGCCCTCCACGGGTACCGGGCGGGGGCGGCCGCCGTCCCGGGCCTGCTCCAGCCGGTTTTTCACGCATTCCATCCCCACCAGCCTGCCTCCATCGCCGATGAAACGCACGGGGCTGGTCAGCATGATAAACCAAATGCCTTCTTCTTTAGCCGCGGCTATTTCCTCGGGGAGGGCGGTAATTTCCCCCTCGGAACGGCGGTAAACTATGAAGACCTCGCCTGCACCAAGCCGCACGGCAGTGCGGGCACAATCCATGGCCGTGTTGCCCCCGCCGATTACGGCCACCCGCCGGCCGACGGTAACCGGCTCGCCCAGGGCCACCCGGCGCAGGAAAGTTATCCCCTGCTCCACCCCCGCCAGGTCCTCCCCGGGCACACCCGGCGTAGTGCTTTTGTGGGCTCCCACGGCAAGAAAAACGGCCTCGTAATCCTGCCGCAGACCTTCCAGGGTAATGTCCTTCCCCAGCCGGGTATTGAATTTGAACTCCACCCCCAGCCGGGCAAGCAGTTCCACCTCCAGGTCGACCCATTTCTTCGGCAGACGGTATTCGGGAATACCCACCCGCATCATGCCCCCGGCTACGGGCAGTGCCTCAAAAACGGTCACCCCATAACCTTTTTTAACCAGTTGATAGGCGGCGGAAAGGCCGGCCGGACCGGCACCCACCACGGCCACCCTTTTGCCCCGGGGCTCCTCCACCCCCGGCAGGGGAAGGGCATCGAGACTACGGTAGACCTGATCGGCAGCAAAGCGCTTTAAGGCCCTGATATTCACCGCCCCGTCCACACCCGCCCGGTGACAGGCGGACTGGCAGGGATGGGTGCAAACCCGACCGCAAATGGCCGGGAAGGGATTATCGCGGTAAATGGTCTGCCACGCCTCGGTATACTTCCCGGCTTTAATCAACTGCACGTACCCCTGCACGTTAACCCCGGCGGGGCAGGCCGCGCGGCAGGGAGAAATACCCCGTTTGTCGATGGCGTAGGCGCTGGGCGTAGCCTGGGGAAAAAGTTTATAAATGGCCTTGCGGCTGCCCAGGCCGGCGTCAAATTCATTGTCCACCTCCACCGGGCACACCCGGGCACATTCACCGCAGCCGGTGCATTTCGAAAGGTCCACGTAGCGGGCCTTTTGTTTTAATGTGGCACGAAAATTGCCTGCCTCTCCGTGAAGGGCCGTCAAGCTGGTATTGGTGAGGATTTCAATGTTCAGGTGTCTTCCCGTATCCACCAGCTTGGGGGAAACAATGCACATGGCGCAATCGTTGGTGGGAAAGGTTTTATCCAGCCTGACCATGGTACCGCCGATGGCCGACTTTTCATCCGCCAGATAAACCTTAAAGCCGCTTTCGGCCAGATCCAGGGCCGACTGCATGCCGCTGATCCCGGCACCAACCACCAGTACCGAACCGGAAACTCCGTTATTTTGCTTCACCGGACCACACCCGCCTTGACCTGGATTAGCTTGCTTAAATAACAGCGAAAGTAAACAATAAGATTTACTTATAACTACAAGTATTATATTTAATATTTTCGCCATGACTAATTGGTAATCCCATTATATCAGAGGGGGAAGGGGGTTTTCAACTATATTCCGTTAAATTTTCGCCAATATTAATTATCGTATGTACATTTTAGAAACTGGAAATATGTCCGTTAGTGCCTTAAAGCCCCGGCCTTTTTTATTACCCTGTATAGGCCGAAAAAAAAGAAACCGGTGTGCCTCCCGCACACCGGTTCAAAAAACAGCAAGGGCCGGCACAGAGCCGGCCTTGAATTATCCGCTATGCTGTCCGGTCATTGCCCTCAGCGCACCAGGGCGTTGGCCAGCAGCTCGCTGACCCCGGCATAGCGCATGGGCAGCTTGTGGTAATTGATAATCTCCCGGAACTGCGCCTTGCAGTTGGAGCAGGCGCAGGCAACAATGCTGGCCCCCGTGGCCTTGAGCTGCTCCGCCTTGAGCCTGCCGTAGGTTTCCATGCGGAACTTCAGGAACCCTCCCTTTTCCATGATGGCAAAACCGCTGCCGCCACCGCAGCACAGGCTCATTTCCCGGTTGGGTGTCATTTCGCGGAAATCGGGGCAGCAGGCCTTCAAGATCCGGCGGGGCTCGTCAAACATTCCGCCCAGGCGGCCCAGCTTGCACGAATCGTGGAAGGTGACCGGTTCCGGGTTTTTCTGCGGGTCCACTTTCAGGCGGCCTTCCCGGAGCCACCGGTCCTCCAGTTCCAGGATGCTTAACACTTCAAAGGGTCTCTCCTCGGGCGGAATCAGCCTCAGGATCAGGTACTTCAACGCCTCGAAGGCATGACCGCACTCCCCGACCACCAGCTTTTTAATCCCCAGCTTCCGGGCGGTTTCCACATGGGCTTTGATCACAGCCGAAAATTCTACGTCACTGTAAAATACACCGTAGTTAACGGCGTCGTTAATCCCCGTGTTCGGCGAGTTCAGGGTCCAGTCCACACCGGCTGCATGCATGACTTCTGCAGCACCCATTACCGTCTCCGCAAAGGCCAGGTAATCCCCGGCGTTATGCATTAGCAGGTACTCGGCACCTTCCTTATCCACCGGTATTTTAATACGATAGCCCCTGGTTTCTTCAATTTCATCCTCCAGGAATTCCACCATGTCCAGGAAGGCTGCCGTGGGCATACCGGTGGCGTTACCCACCTTTAGCTGCAGCCGGGTGCCCTTTTCCTTTAGTTCGCCGGGGGCAATGCCAATTTCATCCAGGATCTTCCTGGCCTCCCGCACAATCACCCCGTTGTCAATGGCCACCGGGCAGACATAAGAACAGCGCCGGCAGATGGTGCACCGGTAAACGCTTTCCGCCAGGGCGTCAAGTTTTTCTTCCGTAAGGTCTTCCGCCCCCACCAGCCAGGGGAACAGCCTCCCCGGCAGGGTGAAATACCGCTTATAGATCTTCCGCAGCATGTCGGCCCGGAAAACCGGATGGTAGATTTCCCTGCGCCCCGTGGCCTGGTAAACGGGGCAGACCTCGGCACAGGTGCCGCACTTCATGCAGGTATCCAGGGAAAGGATGTAAGGCAACCAGAAGGTCCAGTTTTCCTTCTGCTGGAGCGATTTCCGCATGGCCTGCAGGAATTTTTCCACCCGGGGCTGCCCGGGTTTTAAAACCTCATCCGGAAGGACACGGTAGTCATCAAATACTTTTTGCGGGACTGCGGCAGACATCAGTGAAGCTCACCCCATTTAATTTTGTGGTAGGTAAAGAACTTAACCGCAAAGTGGGCCATACGGGTAAAGGGTACGTAAATAAGGAACAATTCCAGCAGCAACAGCGGCACATGATAGTTGGCTACAATGGATGGAGCAGGTTTAAGGGTGAATAAGCTCAATAAATAAAACCTGACCTGGAAATCGGCCAGAAAGCCGGTAAACAAACTGCTCAGGGCGAGCAGGAAGATAAAGATCAGGTTGAAATATTCCACCGGAACTGAAATTTTCCTTACCTCATCGATGAAAAGGCGCAACAATAACAGTGAAAATGAACCGGCAAGGGCCAGAACCCCGCCCAGCATGCCCAAATAGGGAGCAAACGGAAAACCTAATAGCAAAACAACCAGCCAGGTAACTACCAGATAAATACCATAGTGCATCATCAGCGAAGGCAGCCAGAATTTGCGGTTAAAAAGGTGGAGGCTGCGCAGGGTGAAAACTTCCGTCAGCATTTCTTTCAACTGTTCCGAAACAGTATGGGGATAAGGAAACAGTTCCCAGTGCAGGTTAACGGGAGCCTTCGACCAGTAAATAACTTTATATCCCAGGCCGAAAACAAAAAAAGCAACAGCAATATAGGGCATAATCGCGGCAATTAAATAGCCAAGGTCCATGGTCACCCTCCTCAAACGTGAGATTAGGCTTTTTAGTTAAAATTAAAATTTAAATTAAAAAATACAAGTGAGTTTTTACCTGAGCCTGCAACCCACCTGCCTTTAACCATTTTTCTCCTATTTTCTCATAACAAAACCAGAAAAGTGCACCTTTAATATTTCTGAACGGCTTCAGATATTATTTTACATAATTTCGCTGTAACTTATAAAGCAATGTCATTATAACAAAGGAACAAGCGATTTGCAACACATTTTTGCATATAATTTGCGTTACCTGCCAATATGAACGTCTTTTCAATATATTTTAGAAAAAACACGATCATACCAGCACCTTGCGTTATTTTTAGACATTATTTCACAAAAACATGGGGTAAAAGCAAGACTCAAGTACAAACCCTCCCCGAAGGGAGGGATTTTGTAGTTAAAGCCGGGATCTTAACCGCAACGGCGACGGCATGGAAAAAAGCAGCGCAAAAACCAGTTCGGTGACCACTAATAAGGCAACCCCAGGCCGGCCCGGCGTTCGTTTATGGCTTCCAGGAGCTTTTCAGCCGCGGATGCGGGGTCCGGCTCCAAAATGAAGTAACCTCCGGTCAGCCCTTTAACCTCTTCCGCAAGAATACGCTGCACCAGGGAACCCCCCGCCACCGGGAGCAGCACACCCACGTGGGTGGGCAACCCCAGGGCCACGGCCCAGGCACCTATGGAAACGGCCTTTTCGTGCATTGCCTCAGCAGCCGAGGCCACCACGGGAAGCCTGTCCAGATCCACGCCCAGGCGTTCGGCCAGCGCCACGGCCAGGGCCGCCGCCCGGGAATTGTCCACGCAGGAACCCACGTGCAACACCGGGGGCAGGGGACCACCCAACCCGTTGGCCTCACCAATGGCCGTCAGGACGGTTTTCAGGCCGTCGCCGCACAGCTCCTCGACGCTGGCCGGGTCCATAAACCCGTGGCGCATGAGGGCACCCGCACTGCAGCCGCTGGCCAGCACCAGAACGTCTTGCTCCAGAAGCCTGCGGGCTGTGGTAATGAAGTTGTAATCCTGGGTAACCTTCACATTGTTGCACCCGGCGAAAAGGCATACGCCCCGGATATTACCGGCGGCAAGGTGATCAATCAGCGGCTTCAGCGGGTCGCCGGCATCGAGCCTGCCCAGGGCACTTAAAATGGCTTCGACGGAAAAACCGGCAATCACTTTCTTTTTCAGTGCCGGGATTTCCACCGGTTTTCCCCGGCGGCGGGCAAAACTTTCTATGGCCAGGCGGAGAATTTGCCGGGCGCTTTCAACGGCAGTTTCTTCGGAGAAATCAACATGCACAGCACCCGTGATCTTCGCCATGCCCATGGTGGTGATCACCGTCGTTCCCATGCACTCAGCCACCGTGGCCACGGCGGGCTGTATGCACTGGTAGTCGACCACCATGGCATCCAGCGCCCCGGTGATGATGGCCATCTCCTGGCTCACCGAGTGGGTGCAGGGGGTAATGCCGTGGCGCATCAACACTTCATTGCCGGTACAGCAAATACCCACCACATTAATGTTTTCGGCGCCGGCTGCCCGGGCCTCGGCCTCCATCTCTTTGGCCACCTGCACTATTATCTCGGACAGTACGGGATTGTGCCCGTGAACGGCCACATTGACGGCACCGGCCTTTAGCACGCCGAGATTGCACTCGGTAACCACGGGGGAGGGAGTGCCAAAGAGGATGTCGGACAGGTCGGTGGCCATGTAGCAGCCGGCCAGATCTCCCAGGGCGCAGCGCAGGCCCCCCAGGAGCAGGTTGGACGCGTCGGCGTCGCAGCCCATGGAGGTACGGTGCATGATCTCCGCTATCTCGTGGTCAATACCGGCGGGAACCAGCCCGTGCCTGGAAAAAACCTCGAGACGGCCGGGTGGCAGGACACTGGTTACCCATGCCACCGGAGTGTCCTTCTCATGAAAGTCCGCCAGGGCGGCCCGGGCCACATCCAGGGCGATTTCGTTCTCCGGGCGGCCGTCCGTGGCAATGCCCAGGCGCCCGGCTACGGAGCGCAGTTTTTCTTTGTCTTTAACCAGGTAATCGGGAGCTTTTCCTTCAACCGCCTTCTTCAGGGTATGGGCCAGATGCTTGGCGTGGCCGGAGTGTCCCGCCGCCCCGGCGGCAATGGCCCGGTCCAGCCCCCGGGCAACGATTACGTCGGCAGTGGCGCCGCAGATGCCCACCCGGGGCTCACGGCCCGAGGGGTTGATGCGGCAGGGACCCTGCAGGCAGTGGCGGCAGCACAGGCCGCTCTCACCAAACCTGCACTGGGGGCGCATGGCCTGATAACGGTCCCACACGGTCTGGATCCCTTCCCGTGCAGCCTTCTCCAGCATCTGCTGTACGGCGGGGTCGGTGGATTTTTTGCCGTGGTCGGCTCCGGCACTTCCACCCTTTAGAGAATTTGTCTTAGCGTTCCCTGTCAAATCAGACATTTTAAAACCCCCCTTGCCCTTGATTGGAGTAGTTATTAGTATAGCTAAGGGGGGTTGTGATTTCCGTAAAACATTTGACGTTTTTCAATTAATTTTCAAAAATCATTCTCTTCAACGCCTCCAGGTCCCGCACGAAAATGCTCCTCTTGTACACTTTGATGACCTGCCGGCCCTCGAAATCTTTAATCAGGGTGGCCAGCGTCTGCCGGGTGGCCCCGATTAAGCTGGCCAGTTCGTCCCTGGTCAGGCCGGTATTCACCAGAACACCCCCATCCCGGGGAACACCCCGGCTGCACGCCCATTGATACAACAGTTTGGCCAGACGGTCCCTGGATTCCATGAAAACCAGCCGTTCGATCACATCCAGGGAGTGCTTCAGGGCGTCTCCCAGCACCCGGACCAGGCTGGACGTCAGTTCGGGGTATTTGACCAGCATCTTCTGGAATGTGTGCAGCGGCACCAGCAGCATGACCGAATCCTCCAGGGCCTGGCCGAATGCCCGGGTGTGGCCGCTGTAGATGTCCCCCGGCTCCAGCAATGTCAGGATAAACTCCTTACCGTCGGGATAGGTGAGAAATACTTTGATGCGTCCCTCCGTGATCAGAAAAATCTCCCTGGAATAGCGCCCCGGGGAAAAGGCCATTTCCTTTTTCTTAAACCTGACCTCCTTGAAGCTGGCAGCAAATTCCCTTAGCTGCTCTTGCGACAGGCCCCCCAGCAATTTATTGTTTCTTATTAAACCAAAACTGCGCAAAATTAAATTCACCTCAACGCTATTTTATACTCAAGTCCCCAATTACAAAACCCCATTCCAGGTTGGGCCGGCGAATAATAAAACCTCTCCCATGGATGGGAAGGGACTCCTGCAAAATCATTAGAAAAGCACGCTGCCGGCGGTCCAATCCTTTTTGCACAACCACGAACACCATGTTCACGAGCATGAGCATTAATTTTTAAAAGGGGGGCCGACATAAAAAGCGGCCCCCCCCCTTTTTAAATCCGGGAATTCCCTATTTGCTGGAGAAAAGGCCGCTGCCTTGAAGCTAGTGTTTTTGAGCGGTGAGGTCTCATAACGGAAAATTTTTTGTGGAGATACCCACTGGATCTTGACACGGACTCCACATTTTTATTGCTTGACAACGTCTACGCGGACGATTATATTTTTAATTAAACCCGTCGGTATAAATTGTGCACCTGTCATTCTATATTTATATCCTATGCCCACATGGACAACCTGAGGAGGTATAAACGATGGACGTTACGGTACCCAAACTGGGCTCGATCAAAAGAATACTCGCCGAACAAGTTCTCCGGCGCTCTTTGACCTTTGCGGAAAAAAATTTCGAGGTTAATTTTCCCCGGCTGCTGACTGTGGCCCGGTTGATTGCCACGCAGCAAAACCACAAAGTGTTGATTGATCAACTGGCGGATCTTTATAGGAGCAACCCCGTTGTCCGTAGTTATTTAAAAGTGTTGCAGAAAAGCCATCCCAATGTGAAAAACCGCCTGGTCTACAACTGGTTTGTCAACAACCTTTTGCTGGGTATTCCCCGGCAAAGAGCCCTGAGTATCAAGCTGGGTGTCAATATCCCCAATCTACTCCTGGTTGATCCCACCAGCGCCTGTAATTTAGCCTGCGCGGGGTGCTGGGCCGGAAAATATTCTGACCGAAACTCCTTAGCCCCCCAGCGACTGGACCGTCTTTTCGAAGAAGCTAAGCAACTGGGCATCTACTGGATCGTTCTTTCCGGCGGGGAGCCTTTGGCCTACCCGTACCTGTTCGACCTCCTGGCTAAACACCAGGATATGGCCTTCATGGCCTATACCAACGGGACGCTGATTGACGAAAAGGTGGCCGACCGGATTATTGAAGTGGGCAACTTCACGCCCGCCATCAGCCTGGAAGGGTTTGCCGAGCGCACTGACGCCCGGCGGGGAGCAGGTACGTTTACGCGGGTAACGCGTGCCATGGACCTGCTGCGCGAAAGGGGAGCAATATTTGGCGTCTCCCTCACGGCCACCCGGCATAACGTGGCGGAAATAACGAGCGATGAATTCGTTGAGTTCCTGGTTGCTCAAGGAGCTGTCTACGGCTGGATTTTTCACTATATCCCCATCGGGCGCAACCCCGATGTGGATTTAATGGTTACCCCTGCCCAGCGGGCTTACCTTGCCGAAAGAATTCCTTACCTGCGCGCGCACAGGCCGATTATGCTCTGCGATTTCTGGAATGACGGCCAGTATACGGAAGGGTGCATAGCCGGGGGGCGGCGCTACCTGCACATCAACGCCGCCGGCGAGGTTGAGCCGTGCGCCTTTGTGCACTTTGCTGTGGATAACATTAACCGGAAAACCCTTCTGGAAGTGCTGCGCTCGCCGTTGTTTGCCGCCTTTCAGAAGCGCCAGCCGTTTAACCAGAACCACTTACGCCCCTGCCCGGTGATCGACAATCCGGCCGCATTGCGGGAGATTATTCGAGAGACGGGGGCCCGTCCGACCCACGAAGGGGCGGAAACGGTTCTGGAAGGGTTCCTGGCCACCTGTCTGGACCGGCACGCTGAAGAATGGGGCAGGGTGGCCGACGGGATTTGGGCCGGCAGGCATGGGTACCAGAAAGCAGAAGGATTTTAGAAGTGAGGTTTTTAATTTGAAAACGAACAAACGGAAGATTATTTTCTACCTTCTCCTGCCCCGCCCCGGGGCGATCCTGGGCGGTTCCCTTTACTTCTGGGGTGGGGTGTTTTACGCTCTGACTATAACGCGCCATTTTTCCTTTAATGATTTGGCTCTTGCCTGGTTTTGCGGGGAATTCTTGATCAACCAGGCCAAGTACTGGCTGAATGACTACCAGGACATAGCCAGCGACCGGCTCCACCCCCGCAAAAAAGAGCGGGCTTCCGCTAGCGGGGGCATCCCCGAAAAATGGCTGCCCGCCCTGTTTGCCGGCCGGACGGCCGCCGGGTTAGCCCTGCTTTGCTGGTTTTTGCCCGGGGTGCTCCCCTTCGCCCTGCTCCTGCCTTTGGTGCAGATTTTCTACGAGAGCGTAAAAAGAATCCCTCTTTTGAACGCCGGCGTAGCGGCCTCCGGTTCGTTAGTCCGGTTTGCCGCCGGCTTTTGCGCCGGAGCGGGGGTATGGCCGGCGCTCCTTCCCTGCCTGATGGTGTACACCCAGCGGATAGCCATCTATACGGCGGCGTACGCTGCGGAGGGGCGCTATCTCCTACGGCACCGGGCCGTTCCGGGGAAAGAATATACCCTGTTTTACGCCCGGCGTCCCAACCTGGAAAAGATAAGCCTGGCCTGTTTCCTGGGTCTGCTTGGATACGCTTTCGCACAATCCGTCCCGGTCTGGACGGTGCTCGCGGGAGTGGCGATTGCTGCCGGCGGCATCCTTTATTACCGGATCAACGGACCGGGCGATAAATTTTACGCCCGGTACTGGAAATTCCTCTGGCTGATGTTTATATTTAATCTTCAGCAGAAGACGGGAGCAACCGAACTAAAGTGACTTCCTCCCTACCCCTGAAGGGGTAGGGCTTCCTGGCGGCAGGTGCGCGCACCTGCCGGGTTACACCGGTGCGAGCGACCCTTTTTAAACCCGTTGCCGGAGGGTCTCCCGGAGGGGACCGTCACTGCCGTCCCGACTACGCCAGGTGCCGGGCCTTAAACCGCAGCCCTCGGTGATACTTGCACAAACCTGTTCAGCCTCTTATCCCAGCGCCAGACCCGTGGTTCTCCAAAAGCGAAGGGTAGCTTCCTGCCGTTGCAGCTCCCAAAGAGGTACTGGTGACCCCAACCCTCGGCCCGGCGCTCGGCGGTTACCTGGTAGAACACGCCGGCTGGCGGCCGATCTTTTACATCAACCTGTATCCTTTTTCATGAGCGCCAAACGAAAGGATGTGACACCAGTGAACGGAACCAGACGTTTGCCCATTTTTGACGCCGCCGTGAAAGTATTTGCCGAAAAAGGGTTCGCCCGGGCCACGGTAGAGGAAATCGCCAGGCAAGCGGGCATCGCCAAGGGAACCATCTATAACAACTATAAAAGCAAAAAGGAGCTTTTTCTCGCGCTTCTGGAGGAAGGAATCGACCGGCTGGAGGCCGCCGTAAACCGGGAGGTGGCGCGCAAAGAGACCGCCCTGGCCAAGTTGGAGGCTCTAATCTCCGCCCAGTTAGGTTTTTTTGAAGAATACCGGGACTACTGCAAGATTCTCTTAAGCGAGGTCTGGGGGTTGGGCCACCGGTGGGAAGAGCAGGTCCAGCGGCTGCGCTCGGGCTACTTCCAAACTATTCGAGAGTTGCTGGAAAAAGGCCAGGAGGAAGGGGTGATCCGCCGTGACCTGGAAACGGAAACGGCGGCGGCTGCCATTTTCGGGGCGGTGGGCGTGGCTGCCCTCGACCGGTTCGTTTTTGCCGGGGAATATAAATACGACCAGAGCTTGCAGACGTTAAAACAACTTTTACTCAAAGGAGTCCGGGCGACTTGAAAAAGGTTCTTTTTTCCCCTTGACCACCGCCGCCCTTTTGGCTGCGCTGGCCGGAATCACCTTTTATTATTGGCACCTGCACACTTTTTACGTGGTTACCGAGGATGCCCGGATGGACGGCACCAGCTACCGGGCCGGTCCGCAAATCGCGGAAAGCTCCTGGAAGTAAGCGCCCAAGAAGGAAATTCCGTACGGGCCGGGGAAACTATCGCCCGGCTGGACGACACCACCCTGCCGCCGGGGGCAAGTCTGGAACTGGCCCTGATCAGAGCCCCGGTCAACGGCATCGTTTTAAAAAAACTCGGCAGCCCCGGGGAGGTGCTCGGGCCCGGCCAGCTGGTTCCAGTAGTCCAGGGAGTGCAGGTCGCGGCGGCGCCGGGCCTGCACATCGCTGGAGCCGCCGGCGGTGAAGGCAATAATCATATTCACCGGTTTGGTGGGATAATTCAGTTCACTGGAAGAAGAACCGGACTGCTTCTGCCCGCAGCCGGCAGAAATAGCCACCAGGAAAACCATGATGCCCGCCAGTAACAGGGTAAATAGTTTTCTTTTTCCTGTCATTCATAACCCTCCTTGCCTGTAGGTTTATCAAAGCATAATCAAATTAACCGTACTGCTTCTTCCCCGCATCCCTTTCCTGCCCGGATCCCACCCCCTGTTTATATCAAACAGTTCATGTATGGCCCCCGGATTTAACCTTCCAGGGGCCGTACACCCAGTTCTCGAGCCAGCTCGTTTAATTCTTTGAGCAGGTTATCACTGACCGGGATACCCTCATTCATCCTGGCCTGCGCCTTTATCTGCCGCCTTTCACCCGGGATGAAAATGCGCTCAAACCCCTCGGCCAGGGGAACAGCTTTTATGCCGCGGATCATATCAGCCATCCGCTCGTGGAAGGTTTCCACCGGCATCAGGCGGGATATATCAATGGCAATAAAACTGTGGCCGATGTTCACGGGCTCCAGGCTGTCGTCATAAATCCAGCCTACTTCGGGTCCGTAAGCGGAACCGGAGATTATTCCCGACATCACTTCCACGGCCAGGGCCAGGGCGTACCCTTTGGCACCGCCCACCGGCAGCACGGCCCCTTCCAGGGCCTTCCCGGGATCGGTGGTGGGCCGTCCCTCAGCGTCGATGGCCCAGCCGGGGGGAATCTCCCGCCCTTCCCTGGCCGCCAGGATGATGTTCCCCCGGGCCACGGTGGAAGAGGACATGTCCACCACCACCGGGTGCTTGTCCGTGGGAAAGGCAAAGGCAATGGGGTTGGTGCCGAAATAAGGCCGCCTGCCACCCCAGGGAGGAATTCCGGGAGGGGTGTTGGTAAAGGCCATGCCTACCATCTGCCGCCGGGCGGCCATCTTGCAGTAATAGGAAGCGGCACCGAAATGGTTGCTGCGCCTGGTGGCTACAAACCCCACGCCGTATTCCGCCGCCAGATTTATGGCCACCTCCATGGAGCGCACGGCCACCAGCTGTCCCAGGCCATTGTCACCATCCACAGTGGCCACGGCTCCCGATTTTTCCACGGTAATCCGGGGTCGGGCGTTTATCCGCCCGTTTCGAACCCGGGACAGGTAGATGGGCAGGCGGCTGATGCCGTGGGTATCAATGCCTTCCAGGCTGGTATCGATCAGAACACCGGCAACTACCTCCGCATCCTCCCCGGGTACTCCGACAGCAACCAACAGTTCCCGGCAAAATCTCGTCAGGGTTTCTACGGAAAATTTACCTGCCATTATGGTTACCTCCTTATTTAACCACGCAGCTTGACGGTTCGCCCCGCAGGATCTTGACTACCTCCTGCGCCACCAGAACAGATGTTTTAACCTGTGCTTCCTCAGTCAGGCCAGCAATGTGGGGGGTCAAAATGACATTGTCCAGTTCAAACAGGGGGGTATTCCGGGGCGGTTCCTGGGCCAGCACGTCCAGCGCGGCACCGCTGATCCTGCCATCCCGCAGGGCATGGTACAGGTCTTCCTCATTCACCACCCCGCCACGGGAGGTGTTAATCAGGTAAGCGGAAGGTTTCATCAGGGCCAGGGTTTCCCTGTTGATCAGGTTGCGGGTGGCGTTATTTAACGGTACGTGCAGGCTGACAAAATCTGCCCGGGAAAGAACGGTTTCCAGATCGGTCAATTGTACACCAAACTCTGTACAGGCCACTTCATAGGGTGGAATAAAGGGATCATAGCCCAGAATTTTCATGCCGAAAGCCTGCGCCCGGTGAGCCAGGCGGGTACCGATTTCGCCGGTTCCAATGAGACCCAGGGTCTTGCCGTAAAGCTCCATCCTGGTATAGAGGCGGCGATCCCAGCCGCCCCCTTTCACATGGGCGGTAGCCTCTTCCAGCCGCCGGGCAAAGGTAAGCATGGCTGCAAAAACATATTCGGCCACCGAAATGGCGTTGGCGTTCCGGGCATAGACTACCGGAATACCGGCTTCCCTGGCTGCTGCCAGGTCTATGTTATCCAGGCCTACACCCAGCCTTCCGATAACCTTGAGGCGCGAAGCCCCCCGGATCATTTCCCTGGTTACCCGGGTCTGGTTGCGCACTACCAGGGCATCGGCATCTACCAGTTCCCGGGCCAGGTCCTTTTTCCACAGGTCGGCGTCATAAACCACGTCTCCCTGTTCGGAAAGTATTTGCAGGCCTTCTTCCCAGATGAACTCACTGACAACTATTTTCATGCCCGTTCACTCCCGGTTTGGATTATAATTATAAATATTAGAATTTCTAATCATCACCGGTAAAAAATAATGCCTCTTACCTCAGAGGTCATACCACAGTAATTTACTAGTATTGTAACTGTACCTGTGGGCGGTGTCAATGGCCTATATTTACATTTTTAGTCTTTATATTGGTTAAAGGGCCCGGTCGACACTTTCGATATGTTCCAGCATGGCTTTTACGGCCGCTTCCCTGTCACGGCGGGCCATGGCCTCCACAATGCGCAGGTGATCCCTGATGGACTGGGCGGCACGACCCGGAATGGCCGTGGTGCGGCTGCGCATGCGGTCGTAGACATGGTACAGGCTGCTAACAATAGCAATTAAAATATGATTACGGGTGGCGTTAAATATGAGCCCGTGGAAGCGGGTGTCGTGCTCCCGGGCATAGGCAGGATCAATATCGTTTCCCGAAACACGGCCCAGGGCATCCTCCACTAAACGCCGCAGGGTTTGAATTTCCTCGTCGGTGGCCCTTTCCACAGCCAGAGCGATAGCCTGGGTTTCCAGGACCTTACGAACCTCCAGCAGATCCTTGATTTCGTCCTTTTTCACCACCAGGAACTCACCCAGGGTGTTCATTAAGGAACAGACGTCATTCTGGGCAATAAAGATCCCCTGACCCTTCTTAATGGTCACCATCCCCATGGTGGCCAGGGTCTGGATAGCCTCCCGCACCGAAGTACGGCTCACATTCATTAACTGGGCCAGCTCTCTTTCCGGGGGAAGACGGTCACCTGGCTTTAACTTTCCTTCGGCAATCAGGGAGCGTATTTGAGCCACAATGCGCTGGGAACGGTTTATGTTCTCCGAAACTACCGGCACAAACATTTGAACATCATCCCTTTTTCTATAATTGCCAAAAACCATCATCATAAAATCCAGGTAGGATAAACTGGTAATACCTCATGCCTGGTGCCTGAGGAAATCTTACCAATCCCTAATCTTTAAATCAAGAGGTCAAATTCAGGCAAATCACCGGGACGAGGTTTTTTCCCCGTGCACCCGGGCTTCCTGACGCTGCAGCAACCCTGTAAGTACGGCCAGAATTAACCCCACCACCAGCGTCCCCAGCATGGATGGGACACCGGGATAATGGTACCAGGCCAGCAGGTAAATCGTGGACACGACAATGGACATAAGCATCAAGGGAAACGCCACCTTGAAATAGCCAATGAAGGTAATGGGATAGCCCCGCTTTTCCGCCATCCCGGTGACCACCACGTTGGCCGAAGCACCAATGACGGTCCCGTTGCCCCCCAGGCAGGCCCCCAGGGAAAGAGACCACCAGAGCAGGTTCAGGTTGCCCAGGTCCCCCAGGCGGCCCATGTCCTGGATGAGGGGAATCATGGTGGCCACAAAGGGGATGTTATCCACGAAAGCCGAGGCAAGGGCCGACAACCACAAAATCAGCATGGCCGCCGGTACCAGCTGCCCTCCGGTCACATCCAGGGAAAACCGGGCAATGGCTTCAATCACACCCACCTTTTCCAGCGCGCCCACCACCACAAAAAGACCCGCGAAGAAGAAGATCACCGGCCATTCCACGGCATGCAGGGCGTGCTCGGGATCCTCCCGGCTGAGCAGTAATAGCAAGCTGGCTCCGGACAGGGCAATTACCGAGGATTCCAGGTGCACATACTGGTGCAGCACAAAACCGCCGATGGTGAGGAACAATACGAAAAGACACTTTTTGAGCAGCACCGGGTCCTTAATCGCCTCCCGCTCGTCCAGGTCCATGATGGCCGCCTGCAAATCGGGCCGGGCCACCAGCTGGCGGCGGTAAATTAAACGCAAAATAAAAACGGTGAATACGTATATTAGCACAACTACCGGTGTCAGGTTTATAACAAAATCCATGAAACCCAGCCCGGTTTTACTCCCAATCATAATGTTGGGCGGGTCCCCGATCAGGGTGGCCGTACCGCCGATGTTGGAGGCAAGGATTTCCGCAATCAAAAAAGGTACGGGGTTAATCTGCAACTGGTTGGTAATGGCAAAAGTCACAGGGACAATGAGAAGAACCGTGGTTACATTATCCAGTAAAGCAGATAGTACCGCCGTAACCAGGGAAAGGGCGGCCATGATGCGCAGGGGCTCTCCCCTGGCCTGCCGGGCCGCCTTGATGGCCAGGTACTCAAATACTCCCGTCTGCCTGGTGATACCCACGATCACCATCATACCCACCAGAAGACCGACGGTGTTGAAGTCAATGGCCAGCGTAGCCTCTTCGGGATTGATGATGCCGACAAGAACTACCAGGACCGCACCGGCTAAAGCAGCCACCGTGCGGTGAATTTTTTCGGAAACAATTACTGCGTAAGTTATAAGAAATACCGCCGTGGCAAAGATAACCTGGAATCCCGAAGACACGTTATACTCCCCCTCTATAAACACCATACCCCTCCGGGTCAAAAATGCTGGGATAATTTAAACTATTGTTAACTCTATACATTAAAAATACTGCGGCCATACCTCATACCAGCTTATCCTAGTTTAACACAGGCCAGTAGCATCAGCAAGCCCTTGCGCTTATATCCTTTATTTGACCCCAACAGCGACTGTTAATTTTCTTTATCAGAAGAATAAGCAAAGTGGTTGACACCAGAGGAAATTAGCAGTACAATCTATCCAAAACAGCGGTCATACCACATACCACAGACCTAATCAACTGGTTAACCCGGGTATTTTAAAATACCTTAGTCTTCAGGCCGGGCCCGGCCAGCAACATAAAGTAAACATATAAGGAGAGGGGAGGCCAGAAAATGGCGGTAAAGTTTTTTGTACACCATGAAAAGGACACCGTAGGAGTGGCAGTGGCCGACATTAAGGCCGGTGAAACCGTCACCGGCTGGGTGATGGATAACGATAATGAAGTCACCGTCACTGCCCTAAACGACATTCCCCTGGGTCACAAAATTGCCCTGTGTGATATTGCCGCCGGCGATACCGTAATCAAATACGGCGAGTCCATCGGCAAATCTACCCAGGCCATTAAAAAAGGGGAACACGTACACATCCATAACCTGAAGACTGTGAGGTGGTAATGATGTCTTTAAAATTTATGGGTTACCGCAGGGAAAACGGCAGAGTGGGAGTCCGCAACCACGTCGTAATTCTGCCCCTTGATGACATATCCAATGCCTGCGCGGAAGCAGTGGCCAACAACGTAAAGGGAACCATCGCCCTCCCGCACCATTTCGGCCGCCTGCAGTTCGGCCGTGACCTGGAACTTTTATTCCGCCAGTTAATTGGTATTGGCAGCAACCCCAACGTAGCCGCCTGCGTGGTTATCGGCATTGAAACTTCCCACTGGACCACCCGGGTAGCCGAAGGAATCGCCAAAACCGGCAAGCCCGTGGCCATGTTTGGCATTGAGAGACACGGGGACTTCAACACCATCGAACGGGCATCCAGAAAAGCCAAGGAATTCGTGCACTGGGCCAGTGAACTCCAGCGGGAAGAATGCGATATATCAGAACTGGTGGTCAGCGTGAAATGCGGCGAGTCGGACACCACCTCCGGTCTGGCTGCCAATCCTACGGTGGGTAAAGTGCTGGAAAGGCTGACCGCAGCCGGCGCTTCCTGCAGCTTCGGCGAAACCACCGAATTAACCGGGGGCGAGCATATTGTGGCCGCCAGGATGAGAACCCCGGAACTCCGGGAAAAATTCATGGCCCTTTTCAATGACTACCAGGAGCTCATCATGCGGGAAGAAGCCGACCTGCTCGGTTCCCAGCCCACCCAGGGTAACATTATCGGCGGTTTGACCACCATTGAAGAAAAAGCCCTGGGCAACATCCAGAAGATCGGCAAATGCATGGTGGACGGCGTCCTGGAATCCGCCGAATACATTCCTCCCAAAACCGGCAAGCTGTGGTTCATGGACACTTCTTCTGCAGCCGCGGAAGCCGTGACCCTGTGGGCAGCCGGCGGCGCTGTGATCCACATCTTCCCCACCGGCCAGGGCAACGTGGTGGGTAACCCCATCGTCCCGGTCATCAAACTGACGGCCAACCCCGTAACCGCTTCCACCATGTCCGAACATATTGATGTAGACGTATCCGGCATACTTCGCCGCGAAATAAACCTGGAACAGGCTGCCGACAAGTTGATGGATATGATCATCCGCACTGCCAACGGCCGCCTGACCGCCGCCGAAGTGCTGGGTCACAGGGAATTTGTCATCAACAAGCTCTACCGGAGCGCTTAATTTGACATCCCCTCCTTAATCCTTCCCCCATTTAACATAGAACAGCCCCGGGAACAGGCTTCCCGGGGCCTCTTGCTATAAGGCGGGGCAGTTATAACCCTATCATAGTTCACCGCCTGCTACCATTTAACCTTTATGGCCGGATGACAGGCAACATGATGCCACTATTTCTGCAACCGGGGCAGGATCTGCTCGAAGTAATCCAGGCTTTCCGGGTTGGACAGGGCGTCCCTGTTGGTCACCGGCCGGCCATTGACGATATTGGTAACCGCGCTTTCCACTTTCTTCATGTTCAGGGTATAGGGTATATCCGGCACATCCACGATCAGGGCGGGGACGTGCCGGGGCGAAGCTTTTTCCCGCAGGGCTTTCCTGATCTTGTTCTGCAGTTCTTCCGTCAGGGCGTAACCCGGGTTCAACTTGACAAACAGAATGATCCGCTGATCCCCCTGCCAGTTCTGCCCGATGGCCAGGCTATCGGCTATCTCCTCCAGTTTTTCCACTATGTTGTAAATCTCCGCCGTGCCGATGCGCACCCCCGACGGTTTCAAGACGGAGTCGGAGCGGCCATAGAAAGTCACCCCGCCGGTATCGCTGTGGATGACGATGTAATCGCCGTGCCGCCACACACCGGGGAAATAGCTGAAGTAAGCGTTTCTGTATCTTTCCCCGTCCGGGTCGTTCCAGAAGTATAAGGGCATGGGCGGCGCGGGGGCTTCACAGACCAGCTCCCCCTGCCGGTCATAAACAGGCCGGCCGTTTTCATCATAAGCTTTTATTTTCATGGCCAGGGCCGGGCTCTGCAGCTCGCCGGCATACACCGGGGTGATGGGACTGCCGGCGCAGAAGCAGCCATTGATGTCCGTCCCGCCGGAAATGGAGTTGAAATGCACGTCGGCCTTGATTTCCCGGTAGACATATTCAAAACCATCGGCGGACAGGGGCGAACCGGTCTGGCAGATTTCCTTCAGGGCCGACAGGTCATAATCCCGGCCGGGTTTTAAACCCTGGCTGCGCAGGTAGTTGATGTAGCTGGCGCTGGTGCCGAACACGGTGATTTTCTCGTCCTGGGCCAGCTGCCACATTGCCCCGGCATCGGGATAGTTGGGGTTGCCATCGTAGAGCACGATGGTGGCCCCCACCCCCAGGGAGCACAGGAGCCAGTTCCACATCATCCAGCTGCAGGTGGTGATATACATGATGGTATCTTCCCGCTTCAGGTCCACGTGCAGGAGCAGTTCTTTAAGCTGGTTGATCAGCACCCCGTAGCCCTGCACCATACATTTGGGTTTGCCGGTGGTGCCGGAGGAAAACATGATGTAAACCGGATGGTCGAAGGGCAGTTGCTCGAACTGCAGTTCCGTGTCCCGGGCCAGGAATTCCTCGTACAGCACCGCTTTGGGAATGGTGCCCAGGTCGGGTTTATCCTCCACGTAGGGGACAACGACCACCTTCTGCAGGGATGGGATGCCCCGGGCGATTTCCGCCACGTTGGGCCGGCTGTCAAAGGCTTTCCCCTTATAGAAGTAGCCGTCCACGGTGAAAAGCACCTTCGGCTCGATTTGTCCCAGGCGGTCCAGGGCTGCCTGGGGGCCGATGTCCGTGGCACAGGATGCCCAAACGGCGCCGATGCTGGTGGCTGCCAGCATGGCCACGGCAGTTTCTATTAAATTGGGCATATAGGCGGCCACCCGGTCCCCCGGCCTCACCCCCAGCTCGCGCAGGGCGTTGGCCAGCCTGCCCACCGTTTCGTAAAGCCGGGCATAGGTCATGCGGGCGGTCTTCTGGGTTTCTCCCCGGAAAATAAAGGCCAGGCGGTCGTCCCGGTAGCGCAGGAGGTTTTCGGCAAAATTAAGCCGGGCGCCGGGGAACCATTTCGCCCCGGGGAATTTAGCCAGATCGTCCACCACCCGATCATATCCCCGGGATGCCCTGATCCCGGCAAAATCCCACATGCAGGCCCAGAAGTCCGGTATGTTTTCAATTGACCAGTTATAAAGCTGGGAGTAGCCGGTTATCTCCAGCCCGTAACGTTCATTCACCATCTCCATAAACCGCGTAATATTGGCCTGCTTTTTTCTTTCTTCCGATGGTACCCACAGAGGTTTTTTCATCCCTGTTTGCTCCTTTCAACCGGCAGGTCCCGTCTCAACAGGCAATCCGGAACGGGACCCAATGATGCCGTACTATTTTCCTGATTTTCTGAATACTTATATATACTTATAATATACTTATACCCGTCAAAATCTACTCTGTTGTCCGGTTGAACCGGGTATGGCTGTAACTCACATAAGATAATTAAATAAAATTAAAAATGCTATGGAGTAAAACCAGAATAAATACGGTTAGAGTTTTGATTACCGTTACAGCAAAGATATCCTGGTACGAGTCGCGATGGGTCAAGCCGCAAATGGCCAGCAAGGTGATCACCGCACCGTTATGGGGCAGGGTGTCCATGCCCCCGGAAGACATGGAGGCAATCCGGTGCAGAACCTCGGGACTGATGTTTAACCGCTGCGCCCACTCCAGGTACTGCTTGCCGGCAATTTCCAGGGCAATGCTCATGCCTCCGGAGGCAGAGCCAGTTATTCCAGCCAGCACGTTTACCGTCACCGCCTCGGAAAGCAGGGGGCTGCCCTTGATTCCCAGCATGGCGGCGGAAATGGCCTTGAATCCGGCCAGTTTGGCCACCACGTTACCAAAGCCCACCTCGGAAGCGGTATTCAAAATGGCCAGCAGGGAACCGATGGTACCGGCATTGAGGGTTTTGGCCACTTTCCCCTTTACGCGGGTGAAGTTGATGCCAAGTGCCAGCAGGATGCCGATAACCAGAGCCATGATCAGGCTCCAGATGCCTTTGACACTGGCCAGGGTTACTCCGTAGGGTTTGACAATGGACTCGTCCCAGGAGCCAATCCACCGGGTGAAAATAAAGTTGAAGACCAGCACCGCCAGCAACGGCAGGGCGGAGAGCAGCGGATTGGGCAGGCTATCGCCATTCAGGGGCTCGGGTTCATTCAATTTATGGTCCCCGTAACCTTCTCCGGCCGCCTGGGCCTTTTTCCGCCGGTACTCCAGCCAGAGTATGCCGCAGACGAAGATAATGATTGCTCCGAGGATACCGGTTATGGGTGCTGCGTAGATATCAGTACCAAAATATTTGGTCGGAATGACATTTTGAATCTGGGGAGTGCCCGGCAGGGCATCCATTGTCACGGTAAAGGAACCCAGGGCAATGGCCCCCGGGATAAGGCGCTTGGGAATCCCCGCTTCCTTAAACAGGGCTGCAGCAAAGGGATACACGGCAAAGGCCACCACAAACAGGCTCACCCCACCGTAGGTGAGCACCATACAGGCCAGGACCACGGCCAGGATAGCCCTTTCCTTTCCTATCCCCTTGACAATGGAGCGGGCAATGGAGGAAGCCGCTCCGGTATCCTCCATCACCTTGCCAAAGACGGCACCCAGCAAAAAAACGGGGAAAAAATTCTTAAAATAGTTGGCGGCATTAACCAGAAAAACTTCCGTATAGGTGGGTAAAAGGGGGGCCCCGTTAAAAAGGGCGGCCAGCAAAGCAAATACCGGTGCAAAAAGGATGACTGAAAAGCCCCGGTAGGCAAAAAACATTAATAACCCTAGACTTATCAGAATGCCCAACACTTCCATACATTGAACACCTCCTGAAAAATAGATTTTTATTTTGTAGTTATTCAGTAAAACCGCTACCACCGGCACCATGGCGGGTTCACAGAACATTCACTTTATTTTTAAAAGTAAACAAATGTTCCCATGGGCAGCTTCCCTGGAACGGCCGCCGGTTAGCGGCTTTGAACTGTTTTTTAATTTAATAACAAGCAGATGGGCATAGATCAAGAAACCTACGTAAAACTTCAACCAAAAGCCTTGTAAATCCATGAATGATTGGCGAAAATTATTTCCGCAGTATCCTTATTATAAAAGATTTAGAAGCTTTAGCATGGCAACCAGCCTGTCATCACGCCATTGAACAATTTCGTCTATATTTTTGTTTTCTAATTCTTCCTGCAGGCCGACTAATAAAGCTTCCTTGCTCCCTTTAGGAAACTTACTCCATGCCGCCATATCACTCCACCAAGATTCAAACGCTTCGCCAAGATGTTCCAGAAACCCTTTCAGGCCTTTATCTCCCCCGCCCAGGTGAAAGATCATGGTTGGTCCCAGCAGTGCCCAGCGCAATCCCGGACCGTAACACACGGCGGCGTCGACATCTTTTACCGAACAGACCTCTTTCATTACCAAATCTATACATTCGCGCCAAACGGCAGCTTGTATCCTGTTGGCTACATGTCCCGGCACCTCCTTGTTTAATATAATAGGAACTTTCCCAATCTCGCGATAAAAATCACTAGCAAGGCGAACAGTGTTTTTGTCGGCATTGCCCCTTACTATCTCCACTAAAGGGATCAAATGAGGGGGATTAAAAGGATGTCCGATAACAATCCTGCCCGGATAGCTGGAACACTCCTGCAATCTGGAAACCAACAGTCCTGAACTGCTGCTCGCGAAAATAACCGATTCCGGTGCGCAGGAATCCACTTCGTTAATTATTTTCTGCTTAACTTCATACCTTTCAACTGCTGATTCTTGAATAAATTGCACATCCTTTACGGCTTCTGCTATACTGGTTGTAAAGAATACCCTGCTGATTGCATCAGCCCGATCTCTTTCGGATATTATCTCTTTATCCACTAGACTTTGTAAAATTGTGTTAATTTTCTTCCGGGCATTCCCGATTATTTCTTCATTGACATCCTGAACGTTAACTTGCAAACCCTTTATCAAAAAATATGCTGCCCAGCTTGAGCCTATCGTTCCGGCACCCAAACATGCAACTTTCTTAATTCCAACCATAAACCCACGGCCCCCATTTCAAAAAATTCTCTCTAGACAGGAAGACTTGAACCACGATGGCTAAAGAGACGCCCAAAGTTCCCACTTGTTCTCAATGGCCAAATTTTGGATTCTCAGATGGCACCATCAAATCTGGCTTTAACAGCTGACTTCCCATTTTTTTAAACAGCATTCCTTCCCGATTTCCCTAAGCGGCAAGGATGTTTTGAAGCCCTACCCGATCAAGGGCGCCCGACCGGCAACCCGACACATCAAGGATTACAAAAGCACATCAAATCTGGCTCCACCCCCCGTCGATGGTGTAACCCTGGGCGGTAATAGAACTGGCCGCATCTGAACAAAGGAAAAGGGCCAGATAACCGATCTCCTCCGGCGTAAGCAGCCTTTTTTGTGGCACCGGCATGAGGATGACCTGATCCAGCACCTGTTCCGGTGGCAGATTATGACTGGCCGCCAAGTCTTTTAGCTGGTTGCGCACCAGCGGCGTATCCACATAGCCAGGACAGATGGCATTCACGGTAATCCCGTCTGTAGCCGTCTCCAAAGCCACCACCCGGGTCAATCCCAGCAATCCGTGTTTGGCCGAAACATAACCGGCCTTATAGGCGGAAGCAATTTTGGCATGAACCGAGGCGATGTTGATAATCCGGCCGAAACCCCTGGCCCGCATGCCTGGTACTACTGCCTGGCAAAGCAGGAAAGGACCCACCAGCATCACTTCCAGCAGTCGGCGGAAAACTTCTGGCGGAAAACTTTCCAGAGGAGATACATGCTGAAAACCGGCGTTATTAACCAAGATATCTATCTGCCTTTCCCTGACCTGCTCTATGAACTCCGGCCGGGTAATATCCCCGGGAAAGGGCTCTCCCTCAAGAACCCGGGCAGCCTCCTTTGCCCGCTCCGGCAGGATATCATTTACCAGCACCTTAGCTCCGGCTCCGCGGAGAACTCTGGCCACACCGTAACCGATGCCGGAACCGGCGCCTGTAACCAGTGCCGTCCGGCCGGTGAGATCCACAGAAAAATTAATCTTGCTTAAGTCCTTTGCCATACTTCTACCTCCTGACTTTTCTAAACGTATTTGCGACTTTAACAAGCAAATGTTATGCCTGAAAATTGCGGCTATTTTTCTGGATTTACGCAGGGGGCATTTTCCGGAATTCCGAACCCCAGACCCTGGCAATGGCTCCAATAGTGCAATTTATCAGTCTTTTTGTTCTCTTCCGGATTTTCGAACTATTCCGTTATTCCGGAAGGGGTAGTGTTCATGCAGCTAAAAAGCCGCTTAATCCTCTTTCCATTGAAAAAACGTAAAAAAATCAGCGGTCCGGCTAACTGCCAAACCGCAGATTATACCGGTTCAGCTTCTCATAAAAGGTCGTTTTGCCCACCCCCAGCAGTTTCGCCGCCGCCATCCGTCTGCCCCTTGTAGCCTCCAGCGCCCGGCAAATCAAATCTTTTTCCAGATCCTCCACCGCCCTTTTTAAAGGTTTTACCGATAAATCGCGAATGGTTATTATATCCTCTGTAGAAACATTTAACGCCCGTTCTAGTACATTTTCCAGTTCCCGGACATTGCCCGGCCAGTGATAACTGACCAAGTACTCCAGAGCCGCGGGATGTATGGTTTTCCGGCTATTACCCATTCGGGATGAGAGCTTGCCCAACAGGTGTTCCACCAGCAGGGGAATGTCCTCCCGCCTTTCCCGCAGAGGAGGAATCTCCAAGACAACCACGTTCAACCGGTAGAACAAATCCTCCCGGAAAACACCCCGTCTCACCATATCTTCCAGGTTACGGTTAGTGGCTGCCACCAGACGCACATCCACCTCGATGGAACGGTTATCTCCCAGACGCTCAATCTCCTTTTCCTGCAAAACCCTCAACAGTTTGGCCTGCATGGTTAAGGACATTTCGCCAATCTCATCGAGAAACAGTGTCCCACCGGCAGCCTCTTCAAATTTGCCGATCCTCCCTCCTCTGCGCGCCCCGGTGAAAGCGCCTTCCCGGTAGCCGAAAAGCTCCGCTTCCAGGAGGCTCTCCGGCAGGGCAGCACAGTTGACCCGCACAAAGGGACGGGTGCGGCGGGGGCTAGCATTGTGTAGGGCATGGGCAAATAATTCCTTGCCCGTGCCGCTTTCGCCCAGAATCAGCACCGTGGAGTCACTCCTGGCCACCTTCCTGATCAGTTCTTTTAAGGACTGCATCCGGGGGCTAAGGCCGATAATGTCGTCCAGGCTATAACGGGCTCCATAGTGGCGCATTAACTCTCCTTGATAATATTCCAGCTCCGACTGCAACTGGTTCACCCGCCGCATCAGCTGGTATAATTCCTGTATGTCGCGAAACATGACAAAACCCACGGCCGCGGTTACCCGGCCGTCCTTATAAATTGGGATTCGCGAACAGATCATATCGTGCCCCTTGATTCTCTGCACTTCCTCAATTTCCGCCCGCCCCGTTTGCAGCACCACATGCATGCGGGTGTTTTCAATTACTTCCCAGACCGGCCTGCCCAGCACATCTTCCTGCTTAAGTCCCAGAAAGCGGCAGTATGCCCGGTTGAAAAGAATGACCCGGGCATCCCTGTCCACCACTACCACCCCATTATAGATATTCTCCAGGGCGTCTTCCAGGAGAGTAACCGTCTCCTGCTCGGCAGCTTTTTGTTCCAATGCGCGCTTTAAAGGTGTAACATCCCGGAACTCGCCCACAGCACCAACCACCTCTTCCCCCTGTCTGACCGGCAGGCAATGAAAAAGAAATTCTCTACCCCGAAGGACAACTGAAACAGCTACCGACTGCCCACTGGTTAGCACATCCAGCAAGGCGGCAACTACCTGCTGGCAGGAAACTATTTCCGCCACCGGCCGGCCTACCGCTTCTTTTGCTCCGTAAGCCAGCATCCTTTCCATGGCCGGATTTAAGAATAGCACTGTCCCATTGCGGTCGATTTCGATCAGGCCGTGATGATTGATCTCCAGAACCGCCCTTAACAATTCCTCTTGCCTGGTCCGACCCAAATCTGAACACCCCCTACACGTAAAACAGAATATTTTAACTGATTATGATACTTCTTGCTGTTCTGTTATATTGATTTCCTGCCGGAACGAAGAAGGTTAAAACCAGGCGAGCTTTGGATATTAACCCGTCCTTTCGCCCGAACTAAAGGGCCCGGGTATAATCCATGATTCATAAGGGTTCACCGCCGCCCCACTCTTCTGACGACATTATTTTTTAACTTTTTAGTTATCCCGTACCGGGACATTTTCTCATAAAAAGTGGATTTACCGATCTGCAGTAACCGAGCGGCGGCTAGGCAGTCCCCTGCCGTAGCTTCCAGGGCGCGTAAAATCATGGTCTTTTCCAGCTGCTCCACCGCTTCTTTCAAAGGACGCACTCCTAGGACCTCAGGCACATCCCTGTCTCTGTGTAGATAAGGGGGAAGATGGTTGATGGTGACCACATTGTCGTCCACCACATTTAGAACCCGTTCCAGCACATTTTCCAATTCCCGGATGTTTCCGGGCCAATCGTAGGCCAGCAGACAGTTCATGGCTGCCGGGTCCAAGGTCTTACGGGGGCATCCCAGCCGCCAGCTCAGTTTTTCCATCAGGCATTCCACCAGAACCGGTATATCCTCTTTGCGCTCCCGCAGGGGCGGGATGTCCAGCACCACCACATTTAACCGGTAAAATAAATCCTCCCGGAACAGGCCCTGTTGTACCATCTCATCCAGGTTGCGGTTGGTGGCCGCCACCACACGTACATCTATCCTAATGGGCCGGTTTTCCCCAAGTCTTACAATCTCTTTTTCCTGGAGTACTCGCAGGAGTTTGACCTGCATATTCATCGGCATATCACCAATCTCATCCAGGAAAATGGTTCCTCCGTCGGCCAGTTCAAATTTGCCGATTTTTCCCCCTTTACGAGCCCCTGTAAAGGCCCCCTCCTGGTAACCGAAGAGCTCAGATTCCAGAAGGCCTTCTGGCACAGCCGCACAGTTTACCTTTACAAAGGGGCGGTGTGCTCGGGGACTGGCATTATGCAGGGCGTGGGCAAATAATTCTTTACCCGTGCCACTCTCGCCCCGGATCAGCACCGTGGAGTCATTTCTGGCCACTTTGAGTACCAGTTCCTTCAACTCCCTCATGCGGGGGCTGTTGCCCGCAATATTTTTCAGGCAATAACGGGTACCCTGGTGACGCCTTAACACCCCCTTGTAATACTCCAGCTCCGACTGCAGACTATCTACCCTTTTCATCAAAGTGCGCAGATCGGAAACATCCCTAAACATCACCTTGCCCACTGCAGCCCGAATCTTACCTTCGCGCTTTAAGGGAATACGGGAGCAAATCATACGGTGGCCTTTTATGCACTGGACTTCCCCCACCTCCGGCTGTCCAGTTTTAAGTACCACATGCATGCGGGTATTTTCAATCACGTCCTGGACATGGCGTCCGAGCACCTCTTCTTTTTTTACGCCCAGAAATTCACAGTAAGCCCGGTTGAAAAGGGTGATGCGGGCCGCCTCATCCACCATCACAATGCCTTCGCCGGCATTATCCAGAATGGTCTCCAGCAACTGCCGGCGTTCTTGCAGGGATTGCAATTCTTCCGTAACATGCTGCATTTCAGTGACATCCTGTAGCACGGCCACCGCACCCGCCACCCGACCGTCACGGATTATAGGTGACAGGTTGGCAACAAGATGCTTTCCGTTAATGACCATGCGGCAATCCATCTGCAACCGCCCTGTTTCCAATGCTTTTTCTAGCATCTCCGGCAGTCCGGTGCCGGGAGCTACCTCCCGCACAGGCCTGCCGGCGAGAGTGGTCGCCACCCCGCTCAGGATACATTCTGCAGCCCGGTTAACGTTAATAATGCGGCCTCCGGAATCGACTTCAATTATGGCATTACTAGTAACATCCAGCACCGCCTGCAACCGGTTAATGGTTTCAGCTCTAGGAACTTCCATGTACACCACCTTCCAGAGAGTCCACCACAAAATCTTAACTCTTGAACCTCTCCCGATTAAGTCGGAAGATTCCAGATCAAGTAACTTGGAAGCTCCTGCCTTTAATCAAGAGTTTCCCGCTTCATTGATGGAATGCCGTGCTGAGCACGGTCTTACATCCATTCAGCGGGCTATGTGCCGCGGCACGGCCACAGCCCGGCCCGGTTCAGGGGCGTCTACTACTCATCGTAGATACGTCTTCAGGCGGCTCTTTTCTGTTGCTTAACTTTTATTGCCACCGGCCGGTCATAGACCACCTTCTCGGGTAGCTTCCGGTCTTTCGTAAACGTCCAGGATCCCGCAAGCTCCCACAACGTCCCGGTGGACTCCGGTTAACCCGTAGTCTCTTTGAAAAACTCCCTAAACATTGACCTTCAGGATAGAAGTGCCCCAGATCAACTCCTGCCGTGGTCTGAAACTCTACCTCCTGTTTGCCGGATGAATAATTTAGCTTGTTTTAGCCCCCACCTTATATAACAGGTAGGGGTTATTTTATACATACGTAACGCAAAAGGTGGGTAGTCTTTGACCCTTACGAGATGGCGACAATGGTAAGCAGCATGATCTGGTAGCGCAGGCGGTGGTAAAAAGCCATTTTTTCTTCTCCCGAAGGAAGGTTTTGAAAGTAGCTTATTTAATTAATTTTCCGCATTTAAAGAGCATCTCCTGCCTGGAAAGGGTGGCATATGTCGAATAAACAAAAGTGCCGCCGGGACGGAAGTAGAGCGGCAACTTCTGTTCCCCAAAGGTCCCCCGGCCCAGGGGGAGTACACAACCGGGGCCTGAAACCGTGCCGGGCCGTAACCCTCAGACCATGGACCCGTTTTACACAAAAAACAACCCGCGTTTTTACAGGCTGTTGCGCAAAAGCGGCGGTACCACCCGTTCAAAATGCTTCTTCACCTGGTCCCAGCCGACGTCGCGCAGCAGGACGGGATCCCTCTCCTTTTCGGCATCGGCAAAATAAGTGAGGCCTTTCAGTACATGATACAGGTTGAAGTTGGTTCCGGCAAACTTGCGCCGGTAAAGTTCCAGGCACTCGCGCAAGTCTAACCAACAGTTGCCTCCTTTCCTAATCAAGGCTATACTTAAATCATGAAACCTGAATTAGAAGAACACTACCCATTGCGCAAAGCCGCTGAAATACTGGGCGTCCACCCCATTACCCTGCGCCGCTGGGAAAAGGAAGGCAAGATCCGGTGCGTCCGCACGCCTTCAGGCCAGAAGCGTTTTCCCGGGAGCGAGGTTCTGCGCCTTCTCGGCGGAGAAGTCCCTTCAGGCATTCGTGCCGTTATTTATGCCCGCGTGTCCAGCGCAAAGCAGGCTGGAGCCGGCAACCTGGAGCGGCAGAAAAAACGTCTGGAAGAATACTGCCGGGACAAGGGCTATCAAGTGGTGGCCGCCATAGCGGAGCAGGGAACCGGGCTGAACGAGAAACGCAAAGGTCTGGCCCGGCTTTTCCGCATGGCCCGCGAAGGCAAGATGAACCTGGTGGTAATCGAGTTCAAGGACCGGTTGGCCCGGTTCGGGTTCACCTATATTGAGCGTTATTTTAACGCCTTCGGCGTGAGAGTAGAGGTAGTGAACGGGGAAGAGCCGAAATCCCTTCAGGAAGAGCTGGTACAGGACATGCTTTCCATCCTGACCGTTTTTTCCGCCAAGCTCTACGGTTCACGGAGCAGAGAATTCCGCAAAAAAGTAAAGGAGGCCATGCTTGATGCGTCCAGGGGCGAGCAAGCCGATTGACATGATAACCGTGCCGGGAAGAATATACCCCGACGCCATCGCCCGGGAGGAACTGGTCTCCTTTATGGGCCGTTTTCAAGCGGCCAAGCGTTCCGCTTATCAGGCCTTGAGGCGCGGGAAGGAAGCTGGGGAAATTGTCAAAGCCCTGCACGAAAAGTTTTTTCCCAACGCCCGCTGGTGCCAGTGGGCGGTGGAAGACGCGAAGAGCACTATAGAGAGCCAGCAAGAGCTGGTGAAGATGTATGTCTCCGACCTGAAAGCTAAAATAGAGAAATCCGAGGAAAAACTGGAACGCACCAGAGACCGGCTTCACCGTCAGGGTATCCACGCCCGGCTGAATAAGCTTCGGGCCAGACTTGTTTACTGGCAAGGTTTCCTGGAAAGGGATGAAGTTCCGCCCGCCGTATTCGGGGGCAAGAAAAACCTGCTCCTCCTCCAGGAAGGAAAACTTTCTAAAGAAGAATGGCGTGAGCTGCGTTCCAATTCCTTTTACTCCGTAGGCCAGGCCAACATGAAAGGGCTGGAAGGGCAGCACGGCAACGCCAACACGGAAATCGTTTATCACGATTTAACCGGCAACTTTCACCTCAACGTCTACATACCGCCGGAGCCGGAAAACAAGACGGGCCGCAGGAGAAAGAAAGAAGAATGGGTCACCGTGCCGCTGGAAATCCCCGCCCGCTACCGGAACCTTCTCCTCCAGCATCTTCTCAAGGGAGAAGCCTACACGGTGCGGGTAGTACGGAAAGACGGCAGGCTCGAATGCCTCATTTCTTTTTCCCTGGGGGACACTGCGCCCGTGGACAAGGATTCTGTCATGGCGGGAATAGACCTGAACCCGGAGGTAGCGGCCGTGACGGTAGTTTCGCCTGACGGCAACTTCAAGGCCTCCCGCTGCTTCTGGTGCCCGGAGCTGGTCCACGTTTCCCACGAAAAACGAGAATGGCTCGCTGGCAACCTGGCTAAAGAAATAGCCGCCTGGCTGAAAGATATGTGCGTAAAGCAGGTCGCCCTGGAGGAGTTATCCTTTGCTCAGGACCACGACACTAACCGGTATTTCAACCGCATAACTCACAACTTTTGCAAAAAGCTCCTGTTTAACCGCATTGTCGTGGCCCTGCGGAAGCGCGGCGTCGCGGTGTTCACCGTTTCCGCCAGGTTTACTTCCCTCATCGGCTATTTCAAGTACGCCGAAACTTGCGGTTTGAGCGCCCACCAGGCGGCGGCCCTGGTGATAGCCCGCCGGGCGCTGGGATACGCCGAAAAGGTGCCCCAAGATATTATGAAGCTGCTGTCGCCGAAGGAAGGATGGCGGCACTTCAGGCTCTGGGGCAAGCTTTTCGGCCTCTTCAAAGCGGCCCGGAAGCGGGCGGCCAGGGAAGGATATTTAATCCGGCGTTGGCAGCCGGAAGACTGGCTAGTTTTCATGTTCGCGAAGACAGGTTAAATATTCAGCAATTAAAGCCCGCCGCTCTCTTCCGCCGGGGCCGCCCGGGGTCCCGGCAACCGTCGGCACGGGGGCAAGGGGGCGGTGGGTAGGTGGGGTAACTCCCCCGCCCGGCATGCGCTCAAGGGAAGAACGCCTGCGCCTCCGTTTTCCGTTTAAGGAGACCGTGGTCCGGCCGCGCAGGGGTTGTTCCCGCGAGACGGAAAAACGCCGGGATGCGGACGGCGGCCGCACGCCCTTCCGGGTTAAGGGCGTCCCCTTTCGAGGGGCGTCGTCCGGCCAGACGGCGATGGAGGTAGCCGTCGGGGAGGCTAAAAGCCGATGAACCTGCACAACGAGTACCTGAATACAAAGTTAAGGTTTGTTTAGCTTTGTATAGGGAAAGTTGACCTCCGCAATTTCCCGGTTAATAAAGTAAAGGTCAAAAAAATCCTTTTTGCTCCCCCTGGAGGCAATGGCTTCTATTTTCATCGGGGCAATATCCTGGGGACAAGCCACCTTGCAGTCCAGGAAAAGGGCAGGAGGAAAGAGCAACGGATAGCGGTAGTACAAAAAGCTTATTTTGGTTTCCCGGAATATTCCGTGCAGTGTCCCCCACCGCTCATCCAGTAGCTGAAATTTTCCCAGTTCCTGCAGCCTTTGCTTGAGCAACAGGGTATCCACGTGGAAAGGCGAAAAAAAAATCCAGGTCATCGGAAAGGCGGTGCCCCAAATGCAGGGCCAATGCGGTGCCGCCCGCCAGGTAAAAATCCCGCAGCAAGCCGGCGGAACTTAATAATTCCAGTGCCTTTTGTCCCCTCTGTGGGAGGGCGGACGCAAACATCTAAGCTCATCCTCCTGCAAATGGTAATAACAGCGCCAGAAACTACCTGTTTTGCTTGAGAGCCGGGGGCTGGTTTTGATCACTTCCAGCAATTCGGCATCAGTATATTGTTCCAGCACCCAGCGAATGGCCCGGTCATTGCCGAATTCCAGCAATCGCTCGATGACAAAATAATAATCGGCCCGGGCATCCAGGTCGGCAAAGGCAACGTCCCAAAAAAACTGTTTTAAAAACCCGGGCAGCGACACCGGAGATCACCGTCCCTTATCAACCTGTGGGTACTGTCGCATAACCTGTTGAGCGGCGGTCATCCTTAGTAACGACTGCCGCCCGCACCATCAATGGTTTTACGTAAATGGTGTTTTCGAGTGGCTGCTCTTCCCATTCTTTTCGTGCTAAGCCGCATGTACTTTGTTTGCCTCATGGAGATCCCGCAGGAAGCTCTCCAGTCCGGCCAGGTAATTCAGGGGATCGTCCGGGGTATTCCGGGTCCGGAGGCGGATTTCAAATTCTTCGTTGCTGTTGCTGAATTTTACCCGGTTGGTGTACTGCTTGCTTATCTCCACCAGCGCCTCGCCCCGGAGGTTATGTTCCGGGGCAAACAGCAGGCGGAAGCTGCCCGGCTGGGCGGTGATGGATTTTATCCCCAGGGAGCTGGCCAGGGCCCGCAGGCGGGCCACGGTGAGCAAAGTGCATACCGGCTGCGGGGGATCCCCGAAGCGGTCCACCAGTTCATCCTCCAGCTCGGACACCTGCTCTTCCCGGCGCACCGCAGCCAGGCGCCGGTAGAGCTCCACTTTCTGGTCGGTATCCCGGACATAGGAATCGGGAATATAGGCTTCCACCGGCAGTTCGATGGTGGTTTCCACCACCTTTTCCGGGGCCTCCCCTTTTGCTTCCCGGACCGCCTCTTCCAGCAGCCGGCAGTAGAGATCGAAACCCACCGCGGCAATATGGCCGTGCTGCTCAGCACCCAGCAGGTTACCCGCACCCCGTATTTCCAGATCCCGCATGGCAATCTTGTATCCGGAGCCAAACTCGGTAAACTCCCGAATGGCGGCCAGCCTTTTTTCCGCCATTTCGTTCAAAACCCGGTCCCGGCGGAAGGTGAAGTAGGCGTAGGCCAGGCGGTTGGAACGGCCCACCCTTCCCCGCAGCTGGTAAAGCTGGGCCAGGCCGAAATTGTTGGCATCCTTAACAATTAATGTATTAACATTCGGAATATCCAGGCCGCTTTCAATGATGGTGGTGCAGACCAGTACATCATAGGCACCATCCATAAAGTCAAGCATGATTTTTTCCAGATCCTCTTCTTTCTTCTGCCCGTGGGCCACCGCAATGCGGGCCTCCGGTACCAGCCCGTGCAGCCAGGCAGCCACCTGATCCAGGTCCATTACGCGATTGTGCACAAAATAAACCTGACCGCCCCGGCCCAGCTCACGCCGGATGGCTTCCCGGATGAGCACCGGGTCCTCCTCCAGAACGTAGGTCTGCACCGGAAAGCGGTTTTCGGGAGGAGTTTCCAGCAGGCTTGTATCCCGCACCCCCACCAGCGACATGTGCAGCGTCCGGGGAATGGGAGTGGCGGTGAGGGTAAGCACATCCACATCCTGTTTCAACCTCTTCAGCTTTTCCTTGTGGGCCACCCCGAAGCGCTGCTCCTCATCCACCACCAGGAGACCCAGATCCTTGAAAACCACATCATCCTGCACCAGGCGGTGGGTGCCGATGACAATGTCCACCTGCCCCGAAGCCAGTCCCGCCAGCACCTGGCGCTGCTCCTTCGGCGTGCGGAAACGGCTCAAGACTTCGATGGTCACCGGGAAGCCGGCAAAGCGCTCCCGGAAGGTATTGTAATGCTGCTGGGCCAGGATGGTGGTGGGCACCAGAACGGCCACCTGCTTCCCATCCATAACCGCTTTGAAGGCTGCCCGCAGGGCCACTTCGGTTTTGCCGTAACCCACATCACCGCAAATCAGGCGGTCCATGGGGCGGGGGCGTTCCATATCCGCCTTGACTTCCTGGATGGCCCGGAGTTGGTCCGGGGTTTCCTGGTAGGGAAAGGCCGCCTCAAATTCCTGCTGCCAGGGAGTATCGGGGCTGAAAGCATGGCCGGGCAGGGCCTGGCGGGCGGCATAAAGGGCGAGCAATTCCCGGGCCATCTCGCGTACCGCTTCCTTTACCCGCCCCTTTACCCGGGACCACTCCGTCCCCCCAAGGCGGGAAAGCCGGGGTGTTTCTGTCTCCGCCCCCAGATATTTCTGGATGAGCCCCACCTGGTCGGTGGGCACGTACAGCTTATCTTCGCCCGCGTACTTGATCAGCAGGTAGTCCTTCTGTACCCCGCCAATATTGAGGGACACAATACCCATGTAGCGCCCGATACCGTGGTTTACGTGCACCACGTAGTCGCCCACTTTTAAATCCGTAAGGGGTTCCGCCCGGCCGGCGGTCCGGGCACGTGCCCGCCGGGTTCTCTTCCAGCGCTGGCCATAGATATCCGCCTCCGTAATGACCACCAGCCGCCCCGAAACCAGCTCAAACCCCCCGGACAGGCGGCCGGCGGCAAGGGCAATGTTGCCGGGCGTCACGGGCCGGTCCAGGGAACCGGTCACGTAGGCGTCCAACCCGGCATTGCGCAGCTCTTCCGCCAGGTGCCGGGCCCGTTCCCCGGTGGAGAGCAGCATGACCACGGCGTAGCCGGACTTGCGCCAGTGCCGTACCTCATCGGCCAGCACATCCACGCGCCCCAGGAAGGAATGCATTCCCCGGGTGGAAAAAGTAACTACATTATGGACCACCAGGTTCTGGGGCTGGCGGGCCAGGTAAGAAAAGTACACCCCGGTACGCCTTTGCAACCGCTGTTCCACCTGCTGCCAGGAAAGGTAGCCCTGCATCTGCCCGGGTAAAACGCGGCCGGCGGACAACAGCTCGCTGAAGGTTTCCGCACGCTCCTTGAAAATGCTCTCCGCCAGCTCCCGGATGCGGATGAGGTCATCCACCACAGTTAAAGGGGCGAAGGGCATATAATCCAGCAGGGTGTACGCATGCCGGTAAAAATAGGGCAAAAACTGGTCCAGCGCCGGGCTGTTAACCCCGGAAGCAATTTGTTCCTTTATGCTTTCTCCCAGTTCCTCCAGCCGGTGGCGCACCTCCAGGGTGGAGTTTGCGGTAACTTTTTTTAGCTGCAGGCGATATTCCGTCTCCAGCACATCCAGCGCCCGGGCCCGGCTTTCCTCAGTAATCACCAGTTCCCGGGCGGGGGGAAGGGAAATTTTATCCATCCGGTCGATGGAGCGCTGGGAATCAACATCAAAAATGCGGATGGAATCCACTTCGTCATCAAAAAATTCCAGCCGTACAGGGTTATCCCGGGTGAGGGGAAAGACATCGAGGATACCGCCCCTTAAGGCCAGCTGCCCCGGGCCTTCCACCATTTCCACCCGCTCATAACCCGTATTGATCAGCTGCCGGATCAATTCTTCCAGGTTCACCCTCTGACCAACGGCAAGGTCGATGATCGCCCGGCGAAAGACCTCCGGCGGGGAAAGACGGCGCAAAACAGCCTCCGCCGGAGCCACCACCACGCAGGGTTCATCCCGGGAAAGGGCCACCAGCGCCTTCAAGCGCTGGGCAACCACCTCTTTCCCATGGGCCAGAACCTGGTAAGGCAACAGTTCCCAAACGGGGAAAAGATAAACGGGAACCCCTGGCAGCAGGGAGCTGAGGTCGTCAGCCAGCACCGAGGCCTCACCGTCCCCCGGGGTAATAATTAAAGCCGGCCCCCCCAGGGCGTCAATTAAACCCGCAGCAACCACGCTGCGCTGGGCCCCGGACAGGCCATAGACCAGGTGCTGCCCTCCCTGCCGGGACAGGGCGCGAAGCAGGGTATTAAATTCTGAACTTTTTTGCAACGGCTCCAGGATGGCACGCATTTCAGGACGAACCCCTTTCGGAAAAGGGCATCACAAAAAGAGCTTTAGCGCAGCTAAAGCTCTCCTACCCTTAAGCTACGTTTTGCTCAGTGCAACCAGACGGGCCCCTTATAAAAAAAGGCTTCCGCAGGCCCGTATAGCATCTCGCGGCATTCATCACAAAGGCAATACTGAAAGATCAAGTTCATTATATCCCCGGAATCCCCCCCCGTCAAGGCGGCAGAATCCGCTTCCCCGGCCCCGTTACTCATGATAGTTTCTTCCCGGACCACCTGATCGCAGCATTCACATATATGGATTATTTTCATCCTGCAGGTACATCCTTTCTTTTAACGGCAGCTTTTCGTTAACAGGTTCATTTAAGCTGCAACCTTACGGTTTCCTGGACAGATTTAAAATCAGCCCGTTCCAAATCATGTGCAGCAAACAGGATCCGGCCACGGCCAGCAGGACGCTGGCCGTAAGACGGTATAGCCAGCCGGCGGCCAGGCCGAAACAGGTATGGGAAACCAGGCTCAACAGGCCTGCCGCAAAACCCCGCCCGCCCCGGGCGGCATCCCACACCCCCTCAATCAGGCCGAAAATGCTATGGGTCAGGGGAATGGATGTCCCCAGCAACCAGGCAAAACCTGTTTTGGCCCCCTCTTCAACCCCGGGAGCCACGTAAACCAGGGCAATGCTGCCGGCGATGCGGCGGGAAAAAAGCCCGTTAACCAGCCAGGAAACGGCAGCTGCCAGCACCCCGGCTGCGACTAAAGTTAACAAGTGGTTCATTTTATCTTCAGCTGATTACTGTCGCCCGCCAAAAGGAACCGCCGGGCAGACGAAAAGAATGCTGTCCCGGAAATGTTATGTGCCAGTATCTAGTATGGACCAGAAAAGCCGGCCTCTATACCCGGCCGGCATTAAAAATATTCATGGCCGTATCCAGCCCCCGGGTAAGGGCTACCTGAACGGCCCTGGAAGCATCATCCACCGCTTTTTCAATCAGCGCTTTTTCTTCTTCCGTAAACCGGCCCAGAACCCAGTCCACCACCTCATAATCCGGAACTGCAGGGCGCCCTATGCCCACACGCAGGCGGGCAAATTCCCTGCTGCCCACCTGTTCAATAATGGATCTCAACCCCCTGTGTCCCCCATCACCCCCGCATTTACGCAGACGCAGGCGCCCGGGAGGCAGGTCCAGGTCATCGGAAATAACCAGCAGCCGGGATGGTTCCAGCTTATACCAGCCCATCAGGGCAGCCACCGCTTCCCCGCTCCTGTTCATATATGTCAGGGGCTTGGCCAGGATTACTTTCTGACCGTCCACCTGCCCCTGCCCCACCAGAGCACGCATGAACAGGCGCTCCACTTTAATATTCAGTTCCCGGGCCAGCCTGTCCAGGACCATAAAACCCACATTATGCCGGGTCCCGGCATATTCCGGACCGGGGTTGCCCAATCCCACTACAAGCCACATGGATATACTCTCCTTTCCATGTCCATTGTATCCACTGCGGCTTCCCCCTGCAACCGGCAATAAAAAAGCCCCGGGTTTTCCGGAGCTATTTGAACCGGGTTAAATATACTTTTCTTATAACCCCCCGTAGGGCGGGTAAACACCTGTTCCCGGGGAATAGGGCAGGGGTCCACCAACCAGAACAGCTCCAATAGCCGCAACGGGAATGAAAGCATAGCGCAGAGGGTTGGGCGAATTTCCAATGTGCAGCTCCACGAAATCTACACCCACGCCATGCAGTACGCCCGTAAACTCCAATGTCCCTGCCTGGGGCCTCATGAGGTGCATAACGTGAATGGTTACCTGCTGTCCCTGAAGCTGGCGCAGGCGCTCAACCAGGGGGAGGCCAATCCCGGTGGTGGGGCCGTAATAGGACTGTATTTGGGCTTCAGGCATAGACTACCCTCCTTTAATTCGTTTTGTTTCCATAATATGTTAATAAAGCAGCTTTGGTGTTAGCGTCCTGCCGGTACGATTATCCGGGCCACCGGGCAAAAGAGGACGGTATTAACTGGATTGACAGGCAACTGGCTTTTTGTTATACTGTATACAGGATTCATAATACATTGATGTTCCGAGGTGTTTACCATGACGCTCAATGAAGAAGCAGTTGAAATGCACCGGAAATTTCACGGGAAAATAGAAGTGGGCGGAAAGGTATCCATTGACAATGAACACGACCTTTCACTGGCCTATACCCCGGGAGTAGCCGAACCCTGCCGCCAGATTTACGCCCAGAAGGACCTGGTCTACGAGTATACCGCCAAGGGCAATCTGGTGGCCATCGTTTCCGATGGTACTGCCGTCCTGGGGCTGGGGGACATCGGCCCCGAAGCAGCACTGCCGGTAATGGAGGGCAAAGCCCTGCTCTTCAAGCAGCTGGCGGGTGTCGATGCCTTTCCCATCTGTGTGGGCAGCAGGGATATCGATAAAATTGTGGAAACGGTAAAAATGCTGGAACCGACCTTCGGCGGTATTAACCTGGAGGATATTGCGGCACCGGCCTGTTTTGAAATTGAGCGTCGCCTGAAAAAGGAAGTGAACATTCCCGTTTTCCACGACGACCAGCACGGCACGGCAGTGGTGGTCGCAGCCGGTTTGCTCAACGCCCTGAAAGTGGTGGGTAAAGGGATGGGTGAAATACGGGTGGTCATAAACGGGTGCGGGGCAGCGGGTATAGCTACGGCCAACCTCCTGCATTACCTGGGTGTACGGGATATGGTGCTCTGCGACAGCAGGGGGGTGATCTACCGCGGGCGCGGCGGGCTCAACAAGTATAAAGAAGAAGTGGCCTGCCGCACCAACCCGCGGGAAATCAAGGGCCAGCTGGCGGACGCTTTGAAAGGTGCGGATGTTTTTATCGGCGTTTCCAAACCCAACCTGGTAACCAAAGAGATGATCCGCGGTATGGCCCCGGGTGCTATCGTCTTCGCCCTGGCCAACCCCGAACCGGAAATCATGCCCGGAGCCGCCCTGGAAGCCGGGGCGGCCGTGGTGGCTACGGGAAGATCCGATTTCCCCAACCAGATCAATAACGTGCTGGCCTTCCCGGGCATTTTCCGGGGCGCCCTGGACGTAAGGGCAACCGACATTAACGAGGCCATGAAGGTGGCTGCCGCCCGGGCCATTGCCGGCCTGGTGGCTCCGGGAGAACTGGGGCCCGGTTACATTATCCCCAAGCCTTTTGACCCCCGGGTGGCGCCGGCGGTGGCCGCAGCCGTGGCCGAAGCGGCCATGCAAACAGGAGTGGCCCGGTTGAAGGTGGATCCGGAACAGGTGGCCCGGCATACCCGCGAGCTTACTGCCCGCCACAGCCACCACCTCACCGAACTAAAGGCCAGCTGAAAAGAAACCCCGGTTTTTTTACCGGGGTTTCTTTCATTTATTCGGCAGACTTGTTTATAGAAATCCGCCTCTGAAAACCCACGGGCTTGTCCCGTGAATCGAGCGGGGCATCGCCCGGTCAGGGCGACAGGTGTATCCACAAACACCCGTTCCGGTGCTATAATCACGGCTATGAATGGAAAAACGAACCACTGCGTCTATAACATCAATTACCATACCATTGAGAAAAAAACTTCTGGAGCAACTCTTTTAGCCCGCAACCTGCAAATGGAAGCAGCCAGAGTCTGGAACGCCGCCTACAATATCCACCGCACCATATACGGCAGGTATGGTTGCTGGCTGAGCGAAGGTGCAATTAAAGGGCTGCTTAAAGGCAAATACGGCCTTCACTCCCAATCGGCGCAGGCCGTGGTGGAAACCTATTTCGAGTGCTGCGAGCGCACCAGGAAACTGCACCTGCAGGGTCACACTGAACGGAAATACCCTTACCGCCGGAAAAGGTTTTTCACCGTTACCTGTTCACAAAAATAACCAAACGCCGGGGCATATCTGAAAGCCCCGGCGAAATATTCTTATCCTGCCCGGCGTGCTGCGCTGGTCCGGCAGAAAGCCAAACTTATTCCTCCCCGGCCTCCGGGGAAGCTTCCTTCCCTTCGCCCGCTTCTTCCTCCTCTTCGCCCGGCACCCTTTCTACGGCCGGAGCTACCACGGTGGCCACCACTTCTTCGGGATCGTTGAGAACCTTTACACCCTCCGGTACGGGAAGATCCGACACATAGATGGTATCTCCCATTTCCAGGCCTGAAACATCCATGGTGATGGCCTCGGGAATATCTGCGGGCAGGCAGGAAATTTCCAGCTCCCGCAGCTGCTGTTGCAGAATGCCGCCCTGCTTAACCCCAACCGGTTCCCCTTCAAGTTCAACGGGTACGGTGGTGGTAATCCGGTCCGTCAGCGACACCTGCTGGAAGTCCACATGAATTAACTCACCGCGCATGTTATCGAACTGCAGTTCTTTGATCAAAACCTTATCCTGGCGCTCCTGCCCCTCTCCGGTGATCTTCAGGTTGATCAGGGTGTTCCGGCCGCCCTCACCGGCCAGGATGCTCTTCAGTGCCCGTAACTCCACCTCCACCGGAATGTTGCCGATAGCCTTGCCGTAAACAACGGCGGGAATTTTTCCTTGTGCTGCCAACCGGTGCCGGTAACCTTTCCCCCGGCCGGTTCTTACTTGCGCCAACAGACTGGCTTCCATGGTAACAATCCCTCCTCAATCCTGGCATAAAACATCATTCTTCTCTAGTATTCCCTTTTTTTGGTCATATCAACTCAAAATGAAGCATATGGATTAGGGACAGGAAAGCTACCAAAAGGGGGGCAGCATATGCGCAAGAGCAAACAATTCATCGGCATGCCGGTGATCAGCCTGCAGGAAGGCCAGCAGATCGGCGTGGTCCGGGGGCTGGTGGTGGACCCGGAGAAGAAAGCGGTGGCCGCCCTGATCATAGAACAAAAAGGCTGGTTCAAGGAACAAAAGTATATCCCCTTCAACCGCGTGCACAGCGTCGGAGAAAATGTCATTACCATAGACAGGAGCAGCAATGCTGAACGGGGGGCCAAACTGCCCGACATTGTGAAATTAGCCCGGGAGCGAACCGGTGTTACCGGCGCCCGCATTGTTACGGAAAACGGTACCCTTTTAGGGCATGTGGACGAATATTACGTGGATCTGGAAACCGGGGATATCGTGGGCCTGGAATTCTCCGGCGGGTTTCTGAACAGCGTTATTTCCGGCCGGGCCTTCTTGGACACCACCTTTGTCCGCACCATCGGAAAAGAAGTAATCGTCACCAGCAACGAGGCCCTGGCCAATGTAATCAAACTCGAAGGCGGGCTGGCGGAATCCCTGCGCCAGCTGCAGAAAACAACCAGCCAGGCCTGGGATACCACCCGGCAGAAAACCCGGGAACTGGGAGAAGCCATAAACCGTTCCCTGGAACGGGTCAGGGGTCCCCGGGAGGATGATACCACCTGTTCCTGCCACCAGCCCCCCGGCCCCAACGGCGAAGCCCGGGAACAGCAGGACCAACCACCGCCGGGGAAATAAATTCGGCAAAAAACACCGGAAAACTTTAAACCGGCACCACAGGCCGGCCTGGCCGGCCTGATAATTTTAATCGAAAAGCTTGCTCACCGATAAATCTTCGTGAATGCGAATGATGGCCTCACCCAGCAGGGGAGCCACGGAAAGAATCTTTATCTTATCAATCATTTTCTCCGGGGGTATGGGGATGGTGTTGGTCACCAGCACTTCCTTGATTGGCGCTTCCTGAAGGCGCTGAACCGCCGGACCGCTGAGCACGGGGTGGGTGCAGCAGACGTAAATCTCCCGGGCACCGAACTTTTTCAGTGCTGCCGCGCCCTGGGTAATGGTCCCGGCAGTATCTATTATATCATCAATCATGATCACTTTCTTGCCTTCAATGTCACCGACTATGTTCATTATTTCCGCCACGTTGGGTTCGGGGCGTCTTTTATCAATAATGGCAATGGGAGCACCTATGCGTTCGGCAAGGTCCCTGGCCCGGGTCACCCCGCCCAGATCGGGTGAGACAACCACCACGTCCTTTAACCTCTGCTGGATGAAATACTGGGCCAGCAGTGGCACGCCGGGGAGATGATCCACCGGGATATCGAAAAATCCCTGGATCTGTCCCGCATGCAGATCCATGGTTATCACCCGCCGGGCACCGCTGGCAGTGAGGAGGTTGGCCACCAGTTTCGCCGTAATGGGGTCCCTGGCCCGGGTCTTCCGGTCCTGCCGGGCATAGCCATAGTAGGGCAAAACTGCCGTAATCCGCCGGGCAGAAGCCCTTCTCACCGCATCCACCATAACCAGCAGTTCCATCAGATGCTCATTCACCGGGTGGCAGGTGGGCTGGACAATGAAAACATCGGCCCCCCGCACGCTTTCGTTTATCTTGACCTGAATTTCCCCGTCGGAAAAACGGGAAACCTTGGCCGCACCTACGCTAACACCCAGGTACTGGGCAATTTCTTCGGCCAGCTGGGGGTTAGCATTACCGGTAAAGATTTTTAATTCCTTCCGCGACGACATCCTTCTACCTCCAACACTGATTTCCGAAAACCAGGGTGCCCAACCCGGCGGCCCGGGAAGCATGGCAACCCCCTCCTTTTATTCCAGTACAGGCTCACCTGCGGGGCTTTTTCTGGAGCCAGTTCTCTATGTTCCGCTGGCGCCCCCGCTCTATACCCAGCGCCCCCGGAGGCACATCTCTGGTTATGGTGGAACCGGCACCTATAAAAGCTCCTTTCCCCACTTCCACCGGGGCCACCAGATTGGTGTTGCTCCCAATGAAAGCCCCGTCACCAATAACGGTGGGCCATTTCTTTTCCCCGTCATAATTGCAGGTAATGGTCCCGGCACCAATATTTACGCCCGAACCGACGGTGGCGTCACCCACATAGCTCAAATGAGGAATCTTGCTTCCCCTTCCCACCACTGTTTTTTTCAATTCCACAAAGTCCCCCACCTTAACCTCCGGTGCCAGGACGCATCCCGGCCGGATGTAGGCAAAGGGACCAATGGTACACTTATCCCCTATTTTACTTTCCCGGATTACCGAGTGTTCTATTACCACACCTTCACCTGTCTGAACATCGATCAGGCGGCTGCCCGGACCGATAACACAATTCCTGCCGATAACGGTATTTCCTTCAATTATGGTAAAGGGGTAAATTACCGTATCTGAACCTATCTTGACATTTCGATCGACAAACGTGGTGGCGGGGTCCACCACCGTCACACCAGAAAGCATCAGTTCCTCCAGGATTTGCTGGCGAAGGTAGGCCTCCATACGGGCCAGCTGCCGCCGGTCGTTGATGCCCTCCACCTCGCGGGGATCTTCGACTTTTAACGCTGCTACAGGTTCACCCTGCTGCACCAGCTGGCCTATGATATCGGTAAGATAATATTCACCCTGGGCATTTTCGCTTTTAATAGCGGAGAGGGCGTCAAAAAGCCCGGGGGCGGAAAAACAATAAATGCCCGTATTTATTTCCTTCACCGCCAGCTCCCGGGGAGTGGCATCCCGCTGCTCAACAATCCTTTGCACCCGCCCCTCCCCGTCCCGGATTACCCGGCCGTAGCCGGTGGGGTCCTCCAGGATGGCCGTAAGAATAGTGGCCCTGGCTCCCATTTCGGCATGGGCCGCCGCCAGCCGGGCCAGGGTGCTGGATGTTACCAGCGGGGTATCCCCGCAGACTACCAGGATGGCCCCGGGGAAATTACCCAGCACGGGTGCAGCCTGGAGGAGGGCGTGAGCAGTGCCCAGCTGCTGGTGCTGGTAGACCACCCGGGCCCGGTCCTGAACGGTACGGGCTACCAGGTCGCCGCCGAAACCAACCACCACTACAATTTCTTCCACCCCGGCCCCCTGGACTGCATCCAGCACGTATTCTATCATGGGCCGCCCGCAAACCCTATGCATTACCTTGGGCAGGCCGGATTTCATCCGGGTCCCTTTACCTGCCGCCAGAATTACGGCTGCCAGTGACATCAGGCGCCCCCCCTGTATCTTTTCGGGGATCGCATGAAGGGGCTGCCCCCGGCAGCCCCGCCGTTAAAAACGCATATTTATATCCCCGATAACAGGATTCAACAAAAAACGCAAATATCCTTTCTAACGAATAATTTTTACACTTTTCGCACAAAAAGAGAGCATAGTTCAGGAGATGGTGCAAATCCTCTACTATGCTCCGCTCCCGAAAAAACATATACATCGACCAGTAACAGCGTTCTTTACCGCCTAAATAGCCTGTTCATAAGCCTGCAGCACTGCCGTCTCGATGATGGCTCTGGCTGAAGAGTTAATGGGGTGCGCAATATCCCGGAATTCCCCGTCGGGGGTTTTGCGGCTGGGCATGGCCACAAACAGGCCCTTATTACCCTCCACCACCTTTACATCATGGATAACAAACATATTATCCAGGGTAACCGAGACGATGGCTTTCATCTTCCCTTCGGGGAGAATCTTGCGCACCCGCACATCTGTAACTACCACTCCCTCACCACCTTCCTGCTTTGCACTGTATTTTTGTATCACCGGGTTACACCAGTGATATTACCCTTTTGTTCTAAACCTATTTTCTCCACGAATGTAAAAATTCCTGCAATTTTCCATTTTGCTATTTTAAAAAATTTTCCTAGATGACCTCAACTGTATACCCTTCCCGGGACAGGGCATCCACTACCCTCCTGACATGATCTCCATCACTGGTCTCGAGCAGCAGTTCAACCTCTGCCTGCTTCAAGGGAACCTGGGGCTTGATCCGGTCGTGGTTAATGGAAATTATGTTGGCCCGCACGGCAGCCACCGCGGCCAGGAGGCGCTGTAAACTGCCCGGCTGGTCCGTAACCACGGTGCGCAGGCGAACGATACGCCCCGATTTAACCAGCCCGCGTTCAATGATGATGGAGAGAATGTTAACGTCAATATTTCCCCCGCTTAAAACGAGGGCAACCTTTGCCCCGGGCAACGACAGGTGCCCGTGCAAAAGGGCGGCCAGGGTTACCGCTCCCGCCCCTTCCACCACAATTTTAGAACGCTCCAGGAGCATTAAAATGGCACGGGCAATTTCTTCATCGTCCACCAGAAGCAGATCATCCACATAACGGCGGATAACCTCCAGGGTAAATTCGCCCGGCCGGCGCACGCTGATCCCGTCAGCAATGGTGGCAGCGGCAGTCAACTGCTGGCGGCAGTCACCTTTGAGGGACAGGTAAACCGCCGGCGCGCCACGGGACTGCACACCAATAACCCTTACCCGGGGCTGGAGGGATTTAATGGCCACCGCGATGCCGGCAATCAACCCGCCCCCACCTACAGGAACCAGCACGGCATCCAGGCCGGGCAATTCCTCCAGCAACTCCAGGCCTATGGTACCCTGCCCCGCAGCCACCAGGGGGTCGTCAAAGCCGTGGACAAAGGTTGCCCCGGTCTCCCTCTGTACCCGGCAGGCATGATCAAAAGCTTCATCATAACTTCCTCCCGCCAGTATTACCCGCGCACCGTAGCCGCGGGTAGCCATGATTTTGGAAATGGGGGCACCCTCCGGCATAACCACCGTGGAAGTTATCCCGGCCCTGGCGGCAGCACAGGCGACTCCCTGGGCATGGTTCCCGGCGGAAGCGGCTATCACACCCCGCTGCCGCTCCTCTGAAGATAATGACATGATTTTGTTGTAGGCGCCGCGGATTTTGAAGGACCCAGTCTTCTGCAGGTTCTCCAGCTTAAAATAAACTTCGCTGCCGGTTAAACGGGAAAAGGTGGTTGAGTGATCCAGAGGCGTACGGTGAATTACTCCGGCAAGGCGCTCCCTGGCCTCCCGGATCATGGCCAGGTTGATGGGAAGGGACATGAAATACACTTCCTTAAAAAATAATTCCCTGAAATAATATTACGAAGCCTGCTGCAGCGTTCTGGCCACCAGGGCCAGATCCACGGGTTTATCCACATCCACACCCACTTCCGGATAGCGGCTGACAACCACCACCCCGCGGATGCCCAGAAGGCGGGAAACCCTTGCCTGGGCTTCCTCCAGGGTAACCCGGTGCAAAAGGAAGCGAATTAAAAAGCCCAGGCCAACCAGGCGGCACAGGCGCAGGGGACTTTTCCGGGCGGCCACCAGCTGCTCCCCCAGGGGCAGGCACCGGGAAACAACCTCGGGGTTAAGCAAAAATAGATTCCCGCCGGTGAAAATACCTTCCTTGAGGCTGACATAGGTCCGCCGCACCGGATTGGTAAAACGGCTGTCCACGGCATCCTTGGGTATGATGGGGTAGTACAAATCCGCTTCCTGGTCCCGGCAGAGATCCAGGAAATCCTCAATGGCCCGGGGAGTAATCAGGGGGATATCCGAACTCACCAGCAGAACGCGGCGGGCTCCCGGCAGCTCCTTCAAGCCGCGCTGGACGTTGTCCAGCAGGCCGCCCCCCGTGGAAGAAACAACCCGCACCCGGCTGTCCTGGAAGCAGTTCACCAGCTCCTCCCTGGGCCCCACCACTACAATTCTGTTCACTCCCCTGGCCAGCATCAGCGCCTCTACAACATACTGCACCATTGCTTTGGAACCTATGGGGATGAGCGCTTCGTAGGGTACCGGGCTGCACTCCCTGAGCGGCCCGTTATTGGGACTGCCGGCCAGAACCACCGCATCAACCATCTTCCCTGGCCTCCCCCAGGGCGTTCAACAGGCTCTGCTCGGCATTTTCAATATGCTCCCTGGCCAGAACCTGGGCCAGCTCCACGTTACGCTCGCTGATGGCCTCCACAATTTGCTTGTGTTCTTCCAGGGCGTGCCTGGTCCTCCCCGGCTGCGCCAGGGAAGTGGCCCGGAAGCGCTGAATCTGGTCCGCCAGGTTGGTGATGATCTGGACCAGCCTTTCATTCCGGCTGGCTTTATAAATGAGCTCGTGAAAAGCGGTATCCGTTTCCACCAGCGCATCCAGGTTGTTTTCGCCAACTTCGTAGGTTTTGACCAGTGCCCGCTCCAGTTCTTCCAGCTCCTCGTCGGTAATGCGCTCGGCAGCCAGGCCGGCGGCCAGGGCCTCCAGCGCTGCCCGCACTTCGAAAACATCAACAATATCTTTAACGGAAATACCTGCCACATAGGCCCCCTTCCGGGGAACCATAACCACAAAGCCTTCCAGCTCCAGCTTGCGGATGGCTTCCCGCACAGGAGTGCGGCTGACCCCCATTTCCTCCGCCAGCTGGATTTCCATCAACCGCTCCCCGGGCTTCAGGCGGCCCTGGATAATTGCCTCCCGCAGGGATTCAAAAACCAGTTCCCTTAAAGGTTTATAATTATCCAGCTTGATTGGAATGAGTCTTGGTTTTTCCACGGCCGCTGCTCCTTTACCATACTTTTCGGGTCATATACTATATTTTACCTTTTGTTTTCCCTTACTGCAAGTTCTATTGACTGCCTGCATAAACGGGTACACAAAATCCGCCCCAGACCCGGATCCAGGCGCCCGGCCACCCGGCGGGCTTCCTCTTCATCCCGGCACAATCCCAAAACGGTGGGACCGCTACCGCTCATGACCACCCCCGGGGCACCGGCCGCCTGCAGGGCTTCTTTAACCACGTTTACCCGGGGGTAGAGGGTGGTGGTCACCGGTTCCAGGGCATTCCCCAGGAGGGCAGCTACCGCCGCAGCATCTCCCTTTTCAATGGCTGCCACCATTGCTGAAATATCGGGATGAACGCCGGGCAGGAGACGGTCGTATTCCCGGTAGATTTGAGCCGTGGATACAGCCAGCGGTGGGGTGACCAGCACCACTCCCAGAGGGGGAAGGGGCTTTAAGGGCGTGATAAGTTCCCCCTTCCCCCGGGCCAGAACAGTTCCTCCCACAACGCAAAAAGGTACATCCGCCCCCACCCTGGAAGCCAGCATGAGCAACTCGTCCCGGGAGAGGCCCAGGGACCACAGCTCATTCAGGGCCACCAGGGTGGCCGCCGCATCGGCAGAACCTCCCCCCAGGCCGGCGGCCACCGGAATATTTTTAAATAAAAAAATATGGGCACCCCGGTGGCAGCCGGTAACCTCCTGCAGCAACTCCGCCGCCCGGTAAATCAGGTTTTCCGGTCCGGCGGGTATTAATTCACTGTCGGTCTGAATCTCAAGACCCCGGGAACGGGGGGTAAACACCAGCCGGTCGCAGAGATCTACACTCTGCATTATGGTTTCCAGCTCATGATAACCGCCGGGCAGAAGCCCCTTTACGTCCAGGGTGAGGTTAATCTTGGCACGGGCCAGTACTTCCAGCACGGGCATTTCTCCCTTATCTTTTTTAGTTCAATATTTACGTTACCGGGAGAATATTTCCCTGCCACCCGCACCCGCTTTTTCGCCGCCTGAAAGCTGGTGGCGGGCACGAAAAATATGAATGGCCTTCATTACTGTATCCAGTTTTTCGTAAAATATGGCCACCGTCTCACCGGTCCGGGCCATCAAAAGAGCCTGCAGCACCGCCTCACCTTCTGGCAGGACCACCCGGATCTTCCCGGGCGGCATACCCCCTTCCAGCGCTCCTTCCCGCAGCAGGGCCGCCACCTCCCCGGGCTGCCGGCCGCGCCGGTGGGCATCTTCCTTAATAACCAGGGCGGAAAAATTACTGCCGGCAATGCGACCCACTTCTTTTATCTGTTCATCCAGGCGGTCCCCGGGCACGCCAATGACGCCAATCAGCCGCCCCTTAAAGTGACGCAGCACATTAACCATACTGAGATAGCCGGCGGCATTGTGGGCGTAATCAATCACCACCCGGATACCCTCTACATCCAGGATGTTCAACCGGCCGGGATTTTGTTCCAGGTTGCAGTGGAAGCTTTCCAGACCCGCCCGGATATGCTCCGGGGACACCCCCAGGCCCACGCAGGCTGCAGCTGCCGCCAGGGCATTCTGGATATTGTGCCGGGCAAGACCTTCCAGGGATGACGGCAACCGGCGTACCGGCAGCAGGCGGCGCACCTGCTGCCCCCGGGCCACCACCAGCATCCTGTTTTTCACAAACACTGCCGTGCCGCCGGCTCCCAGGTGGCGGCGCACGGCAATGTTATCGGGTACCAGGGAAAAGTATATAATTTTACCCCGGACCCGGCCGGCCATAGCCAGGACATGGGGATCGTCGGCATTGAGCACCGCAAAACCGTTTTTACGCACGGTTTCCACCACCAGGGACTTCACATCGGCCAGGTCTTCCAGCGTCTCTATGCCGTCCTGCCCCAGGTGATCCCCGCTGACGTTGGTGACCACCCCCACATCGCTGCCTTCGTAACCCAGGCCGGCCCGCAGGATACCCCCCCGGGCCGTTTCCAGCACGGCCACATCGATTTCCGGCTCTGAGAGCACCAGCCTGGCACTGACCGGCCCCGTGGTATCGCCGGCCAGCACCCGCCGCCCGTTAATGTATATACCGTCGCTGGTAGCCATACCCACCACCAGGCCGGCCCGGGCCAGAATGGCCCCGATCATCCTGGTGGTGGTGGTCTTGCCGTTGGTCCCCGTCACCGCCACCACAGGAACGCGGCAGGGTGTACCGGGGGGGAAGAGCTCGTCCACAATGGCCCTCCCCGCGTCCCGGGGCTGACCCTCCACCGGGTGGGTATGCATGCGCAGCCCCGGGGCAGCATTTACCTCGATAATAGCTCCTCCCTGCTCCTCCAGCGGGCGGGCAATATCCCCCGCCACCACATCAATGCCGGCTACATCCAGGCCGGTGAGGCGGGCTACCCGCGCGGCCAGCCGGACATTGGCCGGGTGCACCTGCTCCGTAACATCAACCGCAGCCCCACCGGTACTCAAATTGGCATTGTCCCGCAGGAAAACAACCTGCCCCTTTCCGGGTACATCCCGGGGTGTGAAACCCTGGCGGGCAAGGCAGGCCAGGGCTACCGCGTCCAGGTAGATCCTGGAAAGAGGCCGGCCGTGGCCGTCACCACGCCGCGGGTCCCGGTTGAGCTCATCCACCAGTTCGCGGATGGTGCGCTTCCCGTCCCCCACCACCCGGGGGGGCAGGCGCAAGGACGCAGCCACCAGGCGCCCCCCCACCACCAGCAGCCTGTACTGCCGGCCGGGAACCTGCTTTTCCACCAGCACCCGGCTGTCATAATAGCTGGCCAGTTCATAAGCCCGGCGCACCGCTGCCTCTCCGGACACAAAGAGGCTGACCCCCTGACCGTGGTGCCCGTGCACGGGCTTGAGGACCACGGGCGGGCCCAGCTTTTCAGCCAGGGCTACAGCCTCCTCCGCAGAGCGGGCCACTGCCGACTCCGGAACGGGCACCCCGTGATCGGCCAGCAGCCGGTTGCATAACTGTTTATCCTGCACCAGATCGACGGCGGTGCAGGAAGTGCGATCGGTAATGGTTGCGGCTATCCGCCTGGCGTAGCGGCCGTAACCCAGCTGGTAAAACCCTCCCCCCAGGGGTAAAACGGGTATCTTTCGCTTCCGGGCCGCCTCCAGGATGGCCCGGGTGCTGGGACCATACTCCTCTTCTGCGGCCTGCCGCACCCTTTCCACCAGTTCCGCCACTTCCACCGCCTTTTTCTCCAGCAGGGCCTGCACCAGTTCCACCGCCGCCCGGGCAGCAGCCAGCGCGCCGGGAGCGGATTTATATTCGAAAATCACCTCATAAACCGTTTCCCCGGCCCCCTGCCGGGTTGTGCCGTAAAACACCTCCTGGCCGGCCAGCTTGCACAGCTCCAGGGCCACGTGTTCCACCACATGGCCCAGGTAGGTGCCCTCTTTCAACCGCTCCACAAATCCCCCGGGACGGCGGCGGGAGCAGTGGTGTTCCTCCAGGCCGGGCAGGAGGGTCAACAAGCGCTGGTTGAAATCCCCCAGCTCGCTGGTAGGCCGGCAACCGTCGGGGGCCAAATCCAGAGTCATCTTCACCACCGGCCGGTAGCTGTAAATGTTGCTGCCGTAATAAGCCCGCAAATCCAGGATCTTCACTTTCAATTGCCCTCCGCAAAATAACTGTATTACCATTATTGACCAATATGGTTGAAAAAATACCCCATGCAGCGGAGGGCAATAGGCATAACCAGGCCCTTTCGGGCCTGGAGAAGCCGTCGGCTAACTTTTAAAAAATACTTTCCACCTCTACCGCAAATCCTGGAATTATACGGGATTGAACCTCCCCCTGCTGCTCCACTTCCTGGTCCAGGACATATTTCCCGCCCTTCAGGCAAAAAACCTGGACCGATTTACTATGGGGATCAACGATCCAGTATTCCCTGACGCCGCTCTTTTCGTAAACCTTATACTTGGTCCGCAGGTCGTAATAGCCGGTACCGGGGGAAAGGATCTCCACCACCAGATCCGGGGCGCCATTAATCCGCTTCTCTTCGATAATGGACAGCCTTTCGTTGGAAATATAAATTATGTCCGGCTGGTAGGTTTCCGTTTCTTCCAGATAGACGTCGACGGGAGCGTCTAAAACAATGCCCAGTCCCTTTTCCAGGACATAACCCGCCATTTTTAATTCCAGTTTCATGGACACCATCTGGTGGTAGGGTGTGGGCGAGGGTGTCATGACCAGTTCCCCCCCAATCAGTTGATAGGGTGACCCTTCCGGAAGGCGGCAGTAGTCTTCGTAGGTATACCTTTGCCGGCCGGCCGCCAGCTCACCCGGGACGACGTTCATTTTTCGCACCTCCATTCTCCGGTACTGGTTCTGGCATTGTCTTAATCCGCGGTTTTTTCATTATTTTACCTGAACACAGCAGTTTTGCGCAAACCCTCTAAGCCTGCCTGGCTGCAAAAATAAACAAATTAAAGTATTCCTGGACAGCAGCGTAATTATTGCCGGCCTGGCGTCGAGAACCGGCGGTTCGCCCGGCATTCAGATCAAACCAAATCTCTGAAGGCCTCTCTCAATAGTCTTTTGGTGTAAACATGTTCCGGGTTTTCGAATATTTCGAAGGATACACCCCTCTCCACTATTTCACCTCGATACATAACATAAACTTTATCGGCAATTTTACGGGCCAGATGCAAATCGTGGGTAATATAAAGCATGGCAAATCCATGCCTGTTCTGGAGCGCTTTCAGCTCCCTTAAAAGATTGGCCTGGGTGGAAGGGTCCAGCATCGAGGTCACTTCGTCGGCAATCAACAGCTTCGGCTTTGTCACCAGGGCGCGGGCGATGGCCAGACGCTGTCGCTGTCCTCCACTTAAGGCGCAACAGTAACGATTTAAAAATTCCGGGGAGACGGGCAACTGTACCTTCTGCAAAGCCTTAATTGCTTCTTCTTCCCTTTCTTCTTTACTGCCCCACTTAATTATGTCCAGCGGTTCTCTAACCACTTCCAGAACCTTCATGCGGTGACTGGTGGCAGAGAACGGATCCTGGAAGATTATTTGCATACCACCCAGCATTTTAGTGGCCCATCTTCCTTCCACCTTTTTGTTTTTAAAAAATACCTGGCCCGCATCGGCCGGCAAAACCCCTGCCAAAATGTGGGCAAGCGTAGATTTGCCGGAACCGGATTCCCCCACCAGGGCCACCACCTCACCGCTTTTAATTTCCAGGCTAACTCCTTTCACTGCCTCAATTTCTCTATCCTTCAATATGTATTTTTTTCGAATCCCTTCCGCCCTGAGAAACGTTTCGATACCCCCCTTGTGACAGGCTACCATGCGCTCAAGGGCTACATACCTGAGGGGAGGTCTGGTCTTACGGCAACTTTCTTCTCCCTGGCAACACCGGGGATAAAAAGCGCAACCTTCTACAGAGTCTCCCAGGGGAGGCTCCCCGCCAATTCCCCACAGGTCTTTATATTTAAAGAAATTGGGGGAAGAATTCAGCAATCCGCGGGTGTAACAGTGCATGGGATTTTTAAGCACCTCGGAGGTAATCCCCAGCTCGACCACGCGCCCACAGTACAGGGTCATAACTCTGGAGGTAAGCTTTTTAACTGCTCCCAAATCATGGGATATTAAAATCATGGCAAAGCCCAGCTTTTTCTGCAATTTCTGCAGCAACTGCAAAATTTCATTTTTACCTGCCGGGTCCAGCGAGGTGGTAGGCTCATCCACAATCAACAGTTCCGGATCACAGGACAAAGCCATGGCCAGAAGTACCCGCTGCCTCATCCCCCCTGATAACTGGTGCGGGTAATAGTGCCGCCACTCCGGCTCAAGGCCTGCCATTTCCAATAATTTTACAACCTTCTGGTCAATCTCCATGGGGGATAAGTTATAATGAGCCCGCAAAGGCTCTCCTATTTGTTCTCCAATGCTGAGGACGGGATTAAGCACTTCCAGGGAGTTTTGAAACACCATGGCCATATCTTTCCAGCGATAATTTCTCAGTCTCTTTTCCGGCAACCCCACCAGGTTTTGACCCCTGTAAATTATTTCCCCTTCAACGATGCCCTGTTTGATCAACCCCATTATCCCCAGGGCCAGGGTACTTTTCCCACATCCGGATTCCCCAATAATCCCCAGGCTCTCTCCTTTTCGAAGTTGCAGGGACACGCCGTCAACGGCCTTTACCGGCGGGTGTACGGCATGATACGTAATGGACAGGTTTTTTATTTCCAGCAAATATTGATCAGCGGTCACGGCGAATACCCCCAGGTATAAATATTTACCTTCCCAGGCGCGGGTCGACCATTCGTTCCAGCTCACGGCTGATAAAGGCCAGGGAAATTACCATTATAATCAAGGCCAGCCACGGGTAGAGCAACCACCATTTCCAGAAATCCGTATAGTATATCCCCTTAAAATTGGTAGCATGGTGAATGATTAAACCCCAGCTTTTGGAAGTAGGGTCCCCCAACCCCAGAAAGGAAAGCCCGGCTTCGGCAACAATTGCCCTCCCCGAAAGCCTGATCATATTTACTGCCACCAAAGGGAAAACTTCCGGGAGAAAATGCTTCCACATTAGATACCAGACGCCGGCACCATATGTCTCCGCCGCTTTGATATAGCTCCGTTCCTTCAACATCAGTATCTGGGAACGCACGATTCTGGCGGGAAAAACCCAGGAAAACAGGGCCAGCACTAAAATGATGTTTAGAAGACTGGGACCGAAAAAAGCCGCCAGCACAATCATCACCGGCAGGTCCGGCAATATAATCATAATATCAATTAACCTCATTAAAACCTTATCGGGCCACCCGCCCAGGTACCCCGAAACAATGCCCATCAGGCCGCCACCCAGGGCAGCCAGTAAGGCCGTGCCAAAACCCACGAGCAAGCTGACCCTGGCCCCGTAGCATATCTGGGCCCAGAGATCAACACCAAGCTCATCGGTACCCAAAGGGTGCCCTCCTCCCGGCGGCACAAGAGGCGGTCCCGATGAGATATTGTGGGGATGGATGGAAATACAAGGAGCCAGGATAGCTACCAGCAGGACAACCAGAATCACCACAAGGCCGGCTTTCCCCGGCAGGGAAAATTCTTTTACCCGCTCGACTATTTTCACCAGCAACTCCGGCATTCTCCCCAAGGTTATCCCCCATGTATCCCGCTATAGTCACCAATCCGCGGGTCAAGCTTCCTGTAAACTAAATCGGCTAGAAAATTAGCCAGCAAAACACATATGGTTACCACCAGGAAAATCCCCTGAACAAGCGGATAATCATGGACCATAACTGCTTCCCTCATTAAATGCCCCAGCCCCGGGTAGGCAAAAACATTTTCCACCAGAATTGCGCCACCCACAAGGGAACCAAGGCTTAAAAACACCCGTGTTACTATGGGAAGCATGGCATTCCTCAGGGCATGGCGAAAAATGATGCGTTTTTGGGGAAGCCCTTTGGCCCAGGCAGTACGCAGGTAATCCTTTTCCAGCACGGTCGTCATACTGTTTCTGGAAAGCAAATACATACCGCCCAGCCGGGCAATGGTCAAGGCCATTACGGGCAGGAAAGCATGATGCAAGATATCAAGCAACTTTTCCCACCAACTACTATAATTGGCAAAATGCGTGATGGCCCCCGACAGGGGGAATAATCCCAAACCTGCGGCAAAGGTAAAAAGTAAAACGAGACCCAGGAGAAAAGCCGGAACCTCTGACAGGAGAATCAAGCAAAAGAACAAGAATTTGTCCGGCCATTTCTCCCGGTACCAGGCGGATATGCTGCCCAGAATAGTACCAAAGACAGTACTCAGCAACACTGCCGCTATTACCAGAAAAGTTGTCCACGGTAAGCGGCGCAGGATAATTGTGCTCACCGGTTCATTATAGTACAAACTGTACCCTAAATTTCCCCGCAACAAATCAGACAGGTAAGACAGGTACTGCCCGGCAACAGGCCGGTCCAGCCCGTAATATTCGAGATAATACTGACGCTGCTCCTCTGAAAACCCCGTCACTTCCTGGCCTTCCTCTGCAGAGAGATACAGAAAGGGATCACCAGGCATGGCCCGGGGAAGCAAAAAGTTGAGGGTCACGACGACCCATATGGTAAAAAGATATTCCATTAGCCTGGTGACCCTCTTCCTTCTCAAGCAGGATTAACCCCTTTCCAGGTAAGACAGCTTGCTATGAGTTAAAGAATGGTGATCAAACATGAACATCCAGCCGTCATATTTGGCCGGCCTGTACACGGTGTAGCCGGTGGTGTAGTAAAGGGGCAGCTCCGGGACGTCCTCGGCCAAAACTTCCTGGATTTTAAAGATCAACTCTTTGCGCTTTTGCTCGTTAAACTCCCGGCGCTGCTTATCCAGCAAGGCGTTCAATTCCTCATTTCGATAACCCGGCGTGCCCGGAGCAGAAGCCATCAGTCCACTCTCTTTAGAATAACTGGCAAACCTCTGGCGCAAGTAGTCCGCATCATTCCCCCAACCACCATGTCCCGTGACGGCGAGTTGATATTTATACTCCCTGACGCGGGCATCCCGGGTCTTCATGTCCACGCTTTGCACTTTTATCTCAATGCCTGCTCTGGCCAGTTGTTCTTTCAATACTTCCGCCAGCCTGACCTCACCGCTGGATACCAGCAGGTTGAAGGAAAGTTTTTCTCCTTTTTGATTCTGGCGGATGCCGTTTTCGTCCAGCTTGTCGTACCCCAATTTTGCCAGCAGCTCGCCTGCCTTCTGCAGGTCAGGCTTGTACTGCTTCACACCAGGATTATACATCACATGGTCAGGGGGCAGGATGCCGGCACTGCCGGGAACGGCAGCGCCCCGGGCTACCTTGTCAATCAGCTCTTGAGCATCAATGGCATAGGCAATGGCCTGCCGCAACTCTTTATGCTGCAAGATCGGGTAATCCTTCATATTGAACAGCAAGCGGTAGCCCCAAAATGCAGGGCTTTTAACTATTTTGTACTGCGGGTCTTTTTGGAAACGCGGTAGTACATCGGGCGTAATGCCGGCCAGGTCAATCTCCCCTTTTTCAAAGGCCAGCACTTCCTCACTAACCGGCACAAACTCGATTACTTTGACCCTCTGTTTTGGTCCCCAGAAGCCATCAAACGCTTCAAAACGGTAAGTACCGTGTTCCTTGCTGTACTCCGTCAGGCGGTAGGGGCCGGTCCCGATGACCGCTTCTGGCTTTGTAAACTCCTTCGGGTTATCCACGTTTTCCCAGATGTGTTTGGGGATGATGGGTACCATACCCAGCTTATACAACATGGCTGCGTTTGGTTCTGTAACGGTGATTCGCACCTGGCGGTCGCCGACTATTTCTATTTTTTGTATATCTTTTTTATCCAGCGTTACCCCGACCATTGGGTATTTAGTGGCATATTCAAAGGTAAATTTCACGTCTTCGGCGGTTAAAGGCTTACCGTCCTGCCACTTTACGCCGTTGCGCACAGTAAAAAGGTACTGTTTGCCCCCTTCTTTGATTTCATATTTTTCCGCCAGCCAGGGGATGAGCCCCTTTTCATCCCGCTCCAAAAGGCCGTCGAAAATCAGGCGCATCTTAAAGCTCCCCGGCCCCCGGGGATAAACAGCATAGGGTGTCGGGTAACCCCAATCTCCCCCGGCCAGCCTGATAATATCTACCTGCCGCTGTTCCCCCCCCTTCGCTACGCCAGGTTTCTGGTCATCCCTGGCTTGATCTGTCCCACAACCAAACAGAAGAAGGCTTAATGATATAACCAGCATTAATACGATTAAAAAGCATTTTCTGGGCATTGCGCCACCTCCAATTCTAAATAAATCCCAGGGTCTTAACTCATGTAAAAATTTCATCGACCCGCCACAGCATCATACCGGTGCAGAAGGTGGTTTCCTGGCGAAAAACGCCGTTTTCGGCATGCTTTTTTACATAGCGCTCGATTGTCCGCCTGATATCGGGAGTGATATCCATATAGCTCCAGAAAAATTCTGCCAAATTCTCCACTGCTTTTTCCACTGGTTCTTCTTCCACCCGGTTGGTGGTAAAAAATTTGAGGTTGGGCCGGTAACCCATGGCATAAAGCAAACCAAACGGGTAAATTATATCCCCCGAATTATCACCCATGTCTTCATCAAAGAACTGCTGCCAGAGTTCACGGTGTGCCCTTCCCCAGCGCCTTCCGGAAAAAGCACTCAAGAAGCAAAACTTCCTGGAAGCTGCAAGCATTTTTTGCAGCGTTTCCGGGTCCCGCACCCCGGGTGTCATCGAGGCAAACACCAGATCAAACCGGCCGGTAAGGTCATCCTTTTCTATATCCACTTCCTGCCAGGTTTTTTGGATAATGGTGATATTTTTTAGTTGCTCTGCCCTCGCCCTCTCTTCCAATATTTTTACCATCCCGGCGGCAGGTTCAAGGGCGGTTACCTGCTCGCACAACCGGGCCATGGGAATGGCATAGTTACCCGGCCCGGCTCCTATGTCGAGCACTTTGACCTCCGGACCGAGCGCACCTTCCCGTTTCAGCATATCCAGCACCATTTTTCGCCTGGCGTGGCCCCTATTATTGCCGGTACGCCGGGCAAACCAGCTGGAGCGCCGGCTCCAATTTTCTACCATCTCTTTCTCGCTACGGCAACGCCGCCGTGTTAACGGCGAGTTTTCCCGGGCATCCTGCCAGAGTTTCACCCAAAACTCGCGATCACCCACTGGAAATAACTGCAAAAAACCACCTGCTTTCCTAATTCAGCTACCTCAAAAAAACCATGAAGACTACCCCGGGCTGTTACAGCGGTACGACTACAGGTATGTTAGCCAGTCTTTCCACCGCTACCGGAACGCCGTAGACGCCAGCGATGTTTTCCGGAGTCATGATTTCCATCCCCCCGCAGGCAAAGACGGTCCTGTTCTTCAGAAGCAGGAATTTATCTGCAAACCGCAGGGCCAGGTTGAGGTCGTGCATTACCACCACTGCTGCTATATTCTGCTCCCTGGCCGCTTTCTTTACCGTTTTCAAAACCTCGAATTGATTCTTCAGATCCAGGTTGCTGGTGGGTTCGTCCAGCAAAAGAACCCGGGGTTCCTGGGCCAGGGCCCGGGCAATAACCACCTTCTGCAGCTCTCCGCCGCTCAACTCGTCCAGGTAACGCAGGGAAAATTCCTCCAGTCCGAGAACGGCCAGCACTTTCCGCACAATTTCCAGATCCCTTGCCGTGGCCCCCCATTTGATATGGGGCTTCCTGCCCAGCAGCACGGCATCGAAGACTGTAAACCGGGTGCTTTCGTATCTTTGCGCCACGTACCCAAGGCGGCGGGCAACTTCCCGGGGGCTGAGCGCAAACAGGTCTTCTTTTTCAATGAGAATTGTCCCCGTTTGCGGCTTTAAAATTCTGTTCAGGCACTTGAGCAGGGTGGACTTACCGGCGCCGTTGTTGCCCAGGATAGAAAAAAATTCTCCCCTGTTGACTTCAAATTTGATATCCTTTAACACGGGCCGGCTGCTGTAACTGAATTCCACTCCGTCTACCGACAGGATCATCTTTTGCCGTACCCCCTGGAGAGAAGGTATAGGAACAGCGGGGCACCCATAAAGGAAGTAACCGCCCCCACGGGCAGAACAACCGGGGAAATAATGGTTCTGGCCAGGGTATCGGAAGCAAGCAGCAACAGCCCCCCCATTACGCTGGCAGCCGGGATTAGAAAACGGTGGTCGCTGCCCAGCACCCTCCTCATCATGTGCGGGCCCACCAGACCTATAAAGCCGATGATGCCCAGAAAGGAAACAGTTACCGCCGTGATCAGGGAGGCCACAAACATCCCGGTCAACCTGAGTCTCTCCACATCGACACCCAGCCCTCTGGCTGTTTCCTCGCCACCGTCCAGGGCGTTATAATTCCATCGGTTGGTCATAAAGTAAAGCAGCGCCGCCAGGGTTAAAACAGCCATAATTTCAATTTCCAGCCAGGAAGCCCGGCCGATGTCGCCGAAGGTCCAGAAAACAATCGAAGCCACCTGCACGTCGCTGGCAAAAAACTGCAGGATAATGGTGGCGGCTGAAAAAAGGGAGCCCAGGGCCACCCCCGCCAGGACCATCGCTTCGGGAGTGACCCCCCTGACCCGGGCCAGGAAGAGGACCACCAGGGTCGTCGCCATCGCCCCCACAAAGGCGGAAATGGTGACCAGGTAGGGGTTGTTGATGATGACTGCATCAGCGCTGGTGCTGTGGGTGCTCCCCGCCCCCAGGGCAATGATGGCCACGGCGGCGCCAAAGGCCGCGCCCTGCGAAATGCCCAGGGTGAAAGGGGACGCCAGGGGATTGCGCAGGAGGTTTTGCATCACGCAACCCGCCACGGAAAGGCCGACCCCGGCAGTGACCGCCGCCAGCACCCGGGGCAACCGGATATTCCAGATAATGATATTTAAACGTCCCTCCGCTTTGCCCAGCAGGGTCAGCAGCACCTGGGCCGGCGAAAGCTCCGCCGACCCGGAGTTGATGGCGTACACACCCAGCAGGGCGGTTAAAAGGACAAGCAGGCAAGTGATGAAAACTTTTCTCCGGGTATAATTAAGGTAACTTTTAAGGTAACTTTCCGGGATGTTCTCCATTGCTACCTGCCGCATATTTTTTCTATCCCCTCAAGTACTACTGACCAGCTAGATCCAGCCTTTTAAATCCACCGTAATCTTTTGCCATCTGTTCATATAAAGGTTTGCCCAAAAGAAACTGGTAAATCTCATCGGCCTTTCGGGCCGGGTCGATATCTTTAAATTGTTCGGGGTAAATCACTTTTCCGGCGTAGTAGGCGTCGGCAATGGCGGTGCCGATGTTCGTGGTGTAGTAATTATAAGGAATCTGGCCGTAAACCCGGCCTGTTTTGACCGCCTTCAGGGACTGGTAAAACTGCGGGTTCTTCTTGTAGTCTTCCCGCACGAGGTTTAAGCCGCCTTCATCGATAAAGATAATATCGGGGTCCCATTCCAGGAGCTTTTCCTTGTCGATCATGACACTTCCCGTTTTACCCGTTTCATCAACCACATTCCGGGCATTAACAGCTACAAAGGGCGGATATTTGGCCTGGGTGCTCTCGATGCCGTTCACTCCCTTCATGCCCAGGGCGCCCACGTAGACCCCGGGTTTTTTGTCTTCAGGAATGTCCTTCGTCCTCTCATGCAAATCCTGCTGGCATTTTTTCAGGTAATCAACTACTTCCCGGGCCCTTTCCTCACTGCCGGTAATTTTGCCAATCAGCTCAAGGGACTTATAAACGTCCTCGTCAAAGGTGGCCAGCCTGCCGTAGCTTAAAACCACCACCGGAATCCCGGTCTTAGCCTGGAGCTCATCGGCCCGGGTTTTATCCACCAGGTAGGCCACAAAAATTACATCCGGCCTGACGCTGACCAGCTTTTCCGCGTCCGGGGTGGAATCGGGCCCTCCCTGGCCAATGGTGGGCAAATCCTTTAATTCGGGATGGGCCAGGATATAGGGCCGGCCGGTGGGCTGCTGTTTTTCCAGGTTTTCCACACCCACCACCTTATCCGCGCCGTTGACATAGCAAACCAGCCGCAATGCGCCGGGGCCGATGGCCACCACTTTATTTGCCGGAACGGGAACTTCCACCTGCCGGCCGGCCAGGTCGGTGACAACGGCTTTCTGCGGCGCAGACGTATCCTGCCCGGCTGTTTTGGCACCGCACCCGCCCAGGACAACCAGGGTAACCAGCAGCGAAATGAGCAGGAAACCCGTCCTCAATACTCTTGCGCGCATCCCCTTAACCTTCCTTCCCCGGACCAATTAACAAAAGCACTGAGCCAGGAGGGAAGCCAGCAGTGCTTTCACCTGTTCCCGGTAGTTTACCGCCGGCAGCGGATTGCCTGCCAGGTTGGCCTTCATGATTTCCGGCGCAAAACCAAACGCACCCCGCACCGGAATACCTTTCTCAGAGAGCTCACGGCGTAAAAAAGATTCTGTCTCGGCATCGACCTTGTTTAAAACAGCCACAAACTCCTTTCCTGCCTCCGCCGTCAGTGCTTTAGCCCGCTCGGCCAGCAGGACCGCCTCGCGCGAAGGATCAACCACCATCACCACCAGGTCCACACCCTCTACAACTCCCCGGCCGAAGTGCTCCACCCCGGCTTCGGTATCCACAAGCACCCACTCGCCTTCCCCAACCTGCAGTTGCTTTAAAAACGAGCGGGCCACCGCCCCCATGGGACATGCACAACCTTCCAAACTGCGCTCAATTTTACCAATACGCAGGAAACGCAACGGCCACTCCCCACCAGTACATTCAGGGGGCAAGCTGGCCAGGTTTAAGCCGTCCGCGAAGAAGCCCGTGTTTTCGTTACCCTTTTTCTGAATGGAGGCCAGCAACTTCTCGCGCACCGCCGGTTTACCGCCCAGGCAACCCATTAAAGTCATCGCCGGCGCGGGGAGACCCAGCATATCCGGAAGGCCCAGGTTTGATTCATCGGTATCCACCACCAGCACCTTCCCCCGTTCAGCAAGCCCTTTAGCCAGCAGGGTAACCAGCGTGCTCTTGCCGCTGCCGCCCCGGCCGCAGATCATGATTTTGGGCATCGAAAAACCCCTCCTATCCTGTATTTTCCGAAAAATACAAAAAGACCCTCTGCCCAGCCTTCAGGCCGGCAAAAGGGCCTCCCTGACCCAAATTTTATCGCCCTATTTCTTGTTTCATGTCAATAATATTTTACATACGAAAAGAAAATCCTGCAACAAAAAATTTTTAACAGCTTAATTTTTCATGCACGTACATTTGCCCCAAAAAACTTTAATGCAAAACTTTTTAATTTTCGGCCCTAATTGCAGGATCCCCTGAAACACCTGGCAGGGTAAGCCGCCATTTTTTACTTGACTTCCGTAGCCCTGCGGATTATATTTTTTATAACATAACATATGTTCATTTTAACAAGCAAGGTGGTTGAAAATGCCTGTTTACGACTTTAAGTGCCAGGACTGCGGCCACATCTGGGAAGTCAACCTTTCCGGAGGCAGCGGTTACCCCGAAAGCTGCCCGAACTGCCAAAGCAACAGCCTTACGCGGCTTTTCCCCGCCCCCTATGTAATGAAAGGATCATCCCGGCCAGCAGGGACAACATGCTGTGGGCGAACGGAGCGCTGCAGCGCACCCCCCTGTTCTTCAGGCAACTCCTGCCGAAGATCATAATTTACTGTCCTCTGGTCATTGATGACCCGCAGCTCGGCCAGGTTAAACTGCCACAGGGAACCCCCTGGATTTACTTTTTAAACCAGCCGATGCGTGCCCCGGGAACACTGTCCACATCAGAAGAATACGGTTTTATGTCTATAAGCGGGCTCCCGTCCAGCGCGTCGACCCCGCGCACCAGCAGGCGGTTCTCCTTCACCTCCAGCAGTTCGGCCACACAGAAAGCGATGGGGTTGGGCCGGGATGGGGAACGGCAGGCAAAGACACCGCGTATCTCGGGACCCCAGGGCGTTCTGGTCTGCAGAACGTCCCGCTGCGCCAGGTGGCACCAGTACAGCACAATCAGGTGGGTTGCCTGCTCCATATCTTTTAAACCTTCCTTGAACCGGGGATATATCTCCAGCTCCGCCACCCGGTCGGAAAAACGACCCTGGCGGGGCGCCTCGCCGGGCACCCGGTAAGGGCTGTGGATCACCCCAATGGGAACCAGTTCCAAATTAAATCACCTTCTTTATTGTTTACCTCTTTACTATGGCCCCGGAAAAACAAAAAGGCCGCGTCCCCTTTTTCCGCAAAGGGTACCCGGGCCTCCGTGGCCGCTTTTTCCTCACGATACCCCCGTTTCCGTAACGGGGTGCCAGTTTACTTCTCCAGGTTTACACCCATTTTACCAGGAAGAAAAGGCAAAGTCAATAAAATGTGCCGGGCGGACCGGCAACCGGGCTCAACGGGAAACAGACCGCGGCGCTTCCGGAAGGCGGGGTTTTCTGGCTTTTAAATCATACCCGTAGCCAGGGGCTAGAACGTGCAGGGTTGCCCCGAGAAGCGAACCGGCAGCGCCGGTACGGGTGATGGACCGCCCGTCCACCACCGTCACCGTACCAGAACCCAGCACGGTGAACCGGCCGCCCGGCGAAACCGCGATGGCTGTATCCTCGTCAATGCCGATGCCCAGGACATGGGGATGGCTGGCCACGGCGGCAAGAAGCCGGCCGATGCGCCCCCGCTGGGCGAAATGCTGGTCAATCACCACGCCGCCGAGCAGCCCCAGGCCGGGGGCCATTTTCACCGCATTCCTGCCGGGAGGATACCCTCCCCTGCCGCCTGTAATCATGATCTCGCCCATGGCCGCCGCACCGGCACTGGTACCACCGATGATCAGCCTCCCGGAACCGTTGGCCTTTAAACTGCGCTCAAAGGGAGTATCACCCAGGATCCTGGTAATCCTCAACTGGTCCCCGCCCGTAAAAAAAACACCCGTGGCCCGCTGCAATATGGCGATATGGTGGGGGTCCCCGGCCTTTTCCCGGCTGTCCAGGTGAACCGGCCAGACTTCCCCCGCCCCCAGCCGCAGAAACACCCGGCGGTAGACCTCACCCACTTCCCCGGGCAGGCGGGTGGCCGTGGTGATCACCGCAATGCCCGCCCGCTCCCCCCCGGCCAGGCGGACGAACTCGCGCAGGATGAAGCACTCCCCGTCCTTATCCTCCGCCCCCCCGATGAGCAGGAAAGATCCTGCGGCGCCATCCCGCCAGTGATCATTTACTGCCATTCCAAACACCCCGCAAATTAACCTGTCTTTAATTGTTTTACGCCGAACGAAAAAAATTAATCCCATAATAAAAAAGCCGGGTAATCTATACCCGGAAGCCATTCAGTATTTATAAGCTATATGACGTCTGGCGTATTTGCCGCCACCTGGCTTCTATCTCGCGCTGCAGGCGCGCCAGCACCGTATCAACGCGGAGCTCGCTTTTGCGCACCTTCAAACCGTCCGCCAGGCGGCTGGCGGCATCAACAGCCGCCCGGGCCAGGACGCGCGGGACCGGGACAGCAGTCCTGTCCCCGGCAGCGGGCACCGGGCATGGAAACAGCAACTCCCCGGCCACTGCCCTGAGGACCCCCACCGGCAGGCCGCCGGCAAGGACCTGCCCCCGTTCTTCCACCAGGGAAGCAACTTCCCGCAGGACCGGCCAGAAAAGCGCCCCCTCCCCGGCAGACCGCGCCCTGGTCTCAAGAAGATCGCGGATCACCAGCAGGCCGGCGGTCTGCAGGTTTAAACCTTCCGCCGCTGCATCCGTACAGATAAGGACGTCGATCTCGCCGCGCAGGAACCGCTCCTTTACCTCTTCGCGGTCCACCGGGATCATCTCCGCCCGGCGTAGGTGCCGATGAGCATCTGCGGGTCGGATTTGAGCAGCCGGGCAACGATATCTTTAAGCGTATCGTAAAAACGGGTGAAGACGACGGTCTGCCGGATGCGCCCGGTCCGCCGGTCCCGGCGCCGGTCCAGGGTGTCCAGAAGAACCTGCATTTTGGACGAAGGCCCGCTGATGTCGGCCATCTCCTCAAGCAGGGTCCGCAGGCGGCCCCGTTCCCATTCCAGGTCGGCCGGAGTCCGGTGCTTCAACAGGGATGCGGAGGCCAGGGGCAGATCATCCTCAATTTCATCCTCAAAGGCCGGGCTGGCCAGCGAGAAGAATTCAGGTTCGTATTCGCTACCTTCTTCAACGAGCTGATTTTTCAGCGTGGCTTCCACCCGCAAAATGTAAGGAAAATGGGCCTTTCGGTTAGGAGCGTTTAAAAAAAGAGCCATCTTCTTCAGGCAGAACTTCGGGTTTAAACCTGTACGCACGCAGGATATCCTCCTGCAGATCCCGGCGAACCACCAACACCTCTTCTATATACATCCCAACTATTATCCTCTTTTTCGTATGCAACACCTTCATCCTCTATCTCAATAGAAATATCATTTTTATCTTGCTCATTTTCAATGGTGATATGGAAATGTTTAAGGTCTTTTTGAAAAACAGCAAACCGCCTGCCCAGTGTCCAGCCGGCGATTGCATATAATACTTCTTTACCGGCATGCAGTCACAACGCAGGCGACCCAAACTTCCACAACATGGATAATTACCGGGTGCGGCCTTCAACAGAACGGCCCCCGTTTTACCCCTTACCATTTTCGCCGGTACCGGCATCCCCGCCCCCGCCGCATCCACCCACGGCCGCGGCAGTTTTGCCCCCGCATGTATCCCTGCGTCCTCCCCACAGCATCCCTCTGATTAACCAGGCTGTGCAATCCCGTGTACAACAGGGACCCTATGGCAGTCAGGACGCGAACCAGCGCTACTCTTTTGCTGCTTTCTGGAAGCGCCCCGGTCCCGGAAAATTGAACCGGTGGTTTTGGTTTGCTTTGCCGGCGAATGGTGGTCTCGGCAGCTGTAGTGGCAACAGGCTTGACCGTTTCCATTTCATAAATAAGGGGGGGTCAGAATGAAGGTGGCTTTGCCAGTAAAAATGGGCCTCGTCGATAAATATTTCGAACGGGCCAAAACATTTCTCATCCTTGAGATAGAAGGCACAGCAATGAAAAAAAGTTTTTTCTCCGTCAATCCCAGCCAGAGCAACCGCAAACAAGTGATTGAACTTTTTCAAAAATCAGGAGTAAAACTGATCATCGTCGATAAAATAGGCACAAAAGCCAAACAAACGCTAAGTGAAAACGGTTTTCAAGTAATCACCCGCGTCCGGGGGCCAGTGACAGAAATCGCCCAGAGAATTATTCAAGAGAAGCACCTCACCCTCCTTAAGCCTTCTTAACCGCCACGTTTGCGGCCACCAGGATAGGATCCCAAACCGGGGGCAAAGGGCGGCGAGTAGTGCTTATCGCACTCGCCTTCGTTTTTAAGTTTTTTAACCGACTTTTCGGCCAAAAATACGCCGGCTCATTGTTACTATCCAGTTCCAGTGAAGGTAGATATGCAACAGCACCAGCACCAGAATTATTACCGCCAGCCACTGGTGTATTTCCGTCCAGGTATGGCGTGCGAAAATAAAGACTGCTTCCTGACCGTGAAACCCTCCCCGACCACTGCCGGGAAGTATTAACCACTTCACAAACCCCGATATCGCTAGCCCCAGTCCTGCCAGAAAAAGAAGCCACCCCAGCCAATAGTTAAGCCATGCTCGCAAGGAATTCAGCACCTCCCGTCAATTTTGTGCCCGGCCCATGATACCCACTTTGTACCCTCGTTCAGGCACCCCGGCCGGCATTACGACCAGCAAGTTAGTGTGGCTATCTGTTATTAATTCGCATTAAGGCTGGATAATCCGGTAAATCCACCCAGGCTTTAAATTTGCTACCACCGTCATGTTCATCGCGGTAACAAAGTACAACTCCGGGTATGTCTTCAGCTTTCAGGGCAATTAAGAGGGCTGGATTATGGGTAGTGACAATTGTATCTATCGCATTTGAACATTTTAAACCTGATTTCGCTAAGCAATTTTGGCTCATCTCCCGGTAAAATACCGGTAATCTTTACCTCGTTGTAAAATTATACCATAGCAAACCACAAATTCAACAAAAAACCGCTGTATTATCATAGAAGGTCCTTCCGGCATAAAAAAACACCTCACTTCTTCAACAGCATCCAGGCGCCCCCGGCCATGAGCAGGGTGAGGTCAAAAAATATTCTTCAGACTTATTACAAGGTCTGGAAATATACTCACTTTTATTTCATCGCCTTCTGTGTAAATATCCGGCCTGCCGTATCTATTATTGTCGCCCTGCACAAATACGCTGACCAGCTTTTCTTCCGGCTCCACGATCCAGTATTCTTTCACACCGGCCCTCTCATATTTATAAAACTTTTCTAGCCTGTCCTTCCTCGCCGAAGATGGCGAAGTAATCTCAACGATCATATCGGGGGCGCCTATACATCCCCGCCCGTCTAATTTGGATTGGTCGCAGACAATGCTTATGTCGGGTTCCACCACTGTTTTGATATCCTCATCGCTTTTTTCATCACCATCCGGCAGCCTTACGCAAAATGGCGCCGGGTAGACTTTACATGGCTTACCCGCCAGATAATTTGCTATCTGCCTTGAAAGTTCCATCAAGATTTCCTGGTGAATCCTGGATGGAGCGGCCTGCATATACAGCACGCCATCGATGATTTCACACCTTTCTTCTTCCGGCAATGAAGCATAATCCGCATAAGTATAATAAACTTTCGTTTGCCTTTTATGAAACGGCATGGAATGCACTCCCTTTCCACAACTATAGCGATTGCTCAATAAGCATGATATCAATTTTCAGACATTTTGTAAACAATCGCTGGAAATAAAACCGTTTTTCATTGCCGGCCAGCAGATGATGGGCACCCCTCGCCATATGAGGTATAATTATAAAGAGGTGATCCAGCATGGCTAAAAATTTTCCTGTTGTCATAGAGCAGGATGAAGAGGGGAAATTTATTGTAACTTGATTGTAACTTGCCCGGTTTTTGAGGGATGCTATAGCCAGGGGGACACTTTTGAAGAAGCCATGCACAATATCCGTGAAGCTATTGAGCTTTGCCTGGAAGAAAAGGCGGAAAAGATGCCGGTGAAAACCATTATCGTCGGCAATGTGGTGGTTGGTTAAGGAACGAGCTGCTTTTTTTGGAGCTGTCCTTTATGCAGATTTCGGGCATTTTCCTGAACCCCGCTGTTGAACTGCAAACGGCAACTTCCCTGCAGCCCGGGCAGGTGGTGCGGGTGGAGGTGCTGGGAGTGGAAAACGGTCTGGCCACGGTGCGCATAGGCGGCCAGACCTTTACGGCCACAGGGGAGATACCTTCCCCGCCGGCCACATTCCGGGCCCTGGTGCGCGAGGTTACCGTTAACACCGTACATCTGCAGTACCTCAACGGTATACCGGAGGGGGACGCACTGACCACCATGGCCGGAGCCCTGGGCATGGCCACTGAACCCGAAACCATAAAGCTCCTGCAGGAAATGGTCAGGTGGCAGCTCCCCCTGGACCGCTCCCTGGTGGAGATGCTTTTATCTGCCGCCCGGGAACTGCCACCCCGGGAACGGGCGGCCTTCCTGGCCGCCCGGGTGTGGCTGGAAACCCTGGACCTGCGCGCCGATCCGGTAAGGGTCCGGGAGGCACTGGCCTACCTCCTGGGAAAAGATGAAGCCACCCCCCGGGGGCAGGAAGTGTTGAACCAGGCGGTACCCCTTTCCCCGGACCAGGAAGTGATCAGTTTTTTCACCTTCCGGGGGCAGGAGCTGTATGGGGAGCTGTACCTGGTGGATGAACGGCATGGCAGGAAGGGCGAACAGGACTTCCCCCTGGCCCTGGTGGTGCGGGTGGAAACCCCGGCTCTGGGAGCAACCTGGGTTTACCTGGCCAGGAGCGGGAAAGAACTTGTGGCCAGGGTGACCGTGGCGGAGGAAAAATTCATCCTCCCCTTGGCAAGGGCTGCCGGGGAGTTAAAGGACAGGCTGGCCGCCCTGGGCTATACCCTTGCTGATATCCAGGTCACCGCCCGGAAAATCTCCTGTATCTGCGAGCTGCTGCGCCCCCGCGAACCGCAGCCCTACCGGCCCGTAAACACGCTGGTGTAAGGTGCGGCGCTGCCCCCAATGGCTTCACTGATAATTATGCGGGAGGAGCTGCTGCCATGTCCCGGGATAAACCAAAGGCTGCAGCCGCGCTGGCCTACGACCCGGAAAAGGATGCCGCTCCCCGGGTGGTGGCTGCCGGCCGCGGCTACCTGGCCGAATTAATTGAAAAACTGGCCCGGGAAAACAATGTGCCCGTTTACCGCCATGAAGAACTGGCCCTGACCCTCACCGGGCTGGGCGCCGGGCGGGAAATACCGCCCGGGTTATACCAGGTGGTGGCGGAGATCATTGCCTGGGTATACAGGATGGAGAAAAAATTGGATAATAACCGCGGTTAAAACAAAATGCGCCGCCCCTTCATATCATGGTGAAAAGATAAAAACCATGATGAGGAGGGGCGAAAGCCATGTCAGAGAGAGAAATCTATGCCGCCGGCACTCACCTGCTGGTGAACACAACCCTCAGGCAGCTGCATCACTTCCAGGGCGATACCCTGGTGCGCACCTATCCGGTAGCTGTGGGCAAGCCGCAGACCCCCACCCCTACCGGGGACTACCATGTGATTAACAAAATCCTCAACCCCGGCGGTGTACTGGGTACCCGCTGGATGGGGCTGGATATCCCCGGCGGCAACTACGGGATCCACGGAACCAGCAACCCCGACTCCATCGGCAAGGCCATCTCCAATGGCTGCATCCGCATGTACAACCACCACATCGAGGAACTATTCCCCCGGGTGCAGATCGGCACCCCCGTGCGCATTGTAGCCGGAGCAAGCGCCGCCCGCACAGGCTCCGGCCAGGAATACGTGGTACAACCCGGGGATACCCTGTGGCAGATTGCCCGCCGGTTCGGCGTACCCCTTTCCAGCCTCATAGAAATGAATAATCTGGTCAACCCCCATGAAATTTATCCGGGACAGGCAATCATTATCCCGCGTTAATGTTGTTCATACCTCTTGTCCTAATGGCCTGCCAGATCTAATATAATTTAACAGTGGACCAAACATGGATCTGGCAGGTGAATATTTTGTTTTCCATACTTTTTGCGGCTTTCCTGGCCGGTTTGAGTACGTGCCTGGGTGCCGTACTGGTACTTGTCTGGGGCCGCCTGGGGCGGCGGTCCTTTTCTCTTTTTACCGGCCTGGCGGCAGGAGTTATGCTGGCTGTGGTGCTTCTGGATCTGCTCCCCGCATCGCTGCATTATGGCAGTATCATCCAGGTAATTTCCGGATTTGCTGCCGGAACTTTTTTAATGGTTGCCCTGGATTTAATTCTTCAACGCGAGAACCAGTCACCCAAACTGGATTACACCTACCTGAAAATGGGGTATCTCATCGCCGCCGGAATAGCCCTGCATGACCTGCCGGAAGGGCTGGCCATTGCTGCCGGGTTCATAGAACCCGGTCACCTGGGGCCCCTCATTGCGCTGGCCATAGCCCTGCATAATATTCCGGAAGGAATGGCCACAGCAGCTCCCCTGGCAGCCGGAGGGTTCTCCCCCCTGCTGGTGCTCCTTATAAATGGCCTGGTGAGCCTGGTTACCCCCCTGGGCTGCTGGATTGGTCTTCTTCTCACCCGGACCTCCACGGCCCTCCTGTCTTCCCTCCTGGCTCTGGCCGCGGGAGCCATGGCCTATATTGTTACAACAAAATTGCTGCCCGAATGCCTGCGCCTGCACCCGCCTACGGCCCGCCTCGGTCTTGCCGGGGGATTTACCCTGGTACTTTTTTTAAACCTATTTCTTTAACAGCAGCCATGCTCCCCCGGCCATAAGCAGGGTTCCCACCAGCCGGTGCCAGGTAAAGGGAAGCCTTTCCAGCCCGAACAGCCCCAGGTGATCTATTAAGCTGGCCGTAAGCACCTGCCCGATAATGATGGCGGTGGTGGCCGGGGCCACCCCCACCCTGGGGATGCTGCGCGTGACCAGGTAAATTATAGCCACTCCCAGGATACCGCCCAGGTAGTAATACCAGGGCGCCCGGGCGTAAGCGGACAACTGGCCGTCTCCCAGGCGAAAGCCGAATAAAAGCACCGCCACCAGGACCAGGCCCACCAGGTGAACTACAAAAGTGGTTTCCAGCAGGCCAAGCACTTTGCTCAGGGCCGCATTTAAGGAACCCTGGACGGCCATGGTCACCCCGGAAAGGGCGGCTGCAGCCAGGGCCAGTAACCTGACGCTCAATATGGATCACCCCGCCATACATCTTTTTCCAGCCGGGCCGGTGAAGCTAAATCCCTGGCCCGGCGCACGGTCCAGCACTGCCGGGTGCCACCAGCATCCAGTCCCGTGCAGGCCGGAGTTAACGTACATAAGGTGAATAACCAGGGGAATCCAGGGTCCGTTCCAGGTATTCCCGGCGGATGACCGCGGGATCATAGCGTACATCCACGGTGCCGTTTTCCAGGGAGACCTGTACCTCTTCCACCCCGTCCAGCTGGATCAGGTTATGTTCTATTTCCTTGCTGCCCTGGCTGTCCCACAACCCCCCAACCCGAAAAGTTGCCCGCACGGAATTACCCATCAATTTCAACCTCCTTTATCTGAGGTACTGCTGCATAACCGCTGTAACGGCAGTTTCCCACCCGGTCTCTGGTTAGGTGAAAATATCTTGAATTGCCCACGGTGTTAATTTTCTTCCCCGGGGCAAAAAATATGTGCGGCCGGTTTCCCATTTAACCGGCCGCACCCATTATTCAGGCCCGTTTTTCTTTATCCAGCTGCGCACCCCACTTTACTATTTTCTGTTTTGCCTCGCCACCTCCGGCAGGGGAGGAGGCGGGAGGAGATACAGTCATTTTTGGTTCCATGGTAGCCGGGGCTGCCGGGGGCCTTCCGGAAGCAGGAGGCCCCTGCCCGCCCAGCACGCTTCCCAGGAGACTGAGCAGCAGTCCTGGATCCGGCTTCTGGCCCGGCTGCTGGTTTAAAAAAGCCGTTAACATGGCCGGGTTAAACGGCAGGGAAGGGGCTTTTTGCTCCGGCCCGGAAGGCTGGCCCGGCTGCTGGCCGGCCGGCCCTTCCGGCCTGCCTGCCATCATCTGCAGCAGGGTATTGAGCATGGGATTGAGTTCCGCCGCCGCATACTGAGAAACAGCCGGATTACCTGCCTGTTTATTCATCAAGCTAACGATACCCAGCAGGTTCAAAAGGGCAAGCATCAGCATGGCATCGTCATGGGACGTTCCCTGTTTGGCCTGATAATCCAGCAGGGAGAAGAGTACCTCCTCCAGATGGCTTCCTTTTATCTTTTCTTCGCCCATTGATCAGACCCCCTTGGGTACAGGTATATTCACCTGCCGCGGAAAAGTTGCTGTCACCGGAAAAGCTTTTGCGACGTAGTATAACTTAAAAAAAGCATCGCGAAAGGAGGAATGCCAGGTGGCAGATCAGGTGCTCCAGCCCAATAATCCCTTCACCCTGTTTTTAATTCTCATCCTCTTGATACTTTCCACCAGGCCCAATGCGGAACAGAAACTGGCCCAGCTGGTTTCATTGCTTACGGCCACCCAGCAGTCGGTACAGATCTTCCGGAGCGGGATTGAAACTTTCCACGCCCATCTGGTGAACCAGTAGTTTTATTTACCATTTAATGGTATTAGAGTATCCAGACCAGGGTACGGAGCATAAATTGTATAGTGAAGGGAGGTTGCGCAATGCCGGATTTACAGGGCGGAAGAATGACCCCGCTTTCCATTCCCTTACTGCTTATTTTATTTACCAGGCCGGATATGGAGGAGCGTCTGAGCCAGCTGGCCTCTTTTCTTGAAGCTACCCGGAATGCCCTGGAAACCATGCGCTCAGGAATGGAAACCCTGCAGGCAAGCCTGAAACAACTGGCCCAGGAGGCAGGCATAAACCAGAACACCACAATTTTACCAGCCGGCATTCCGGAAGAGCCGGAACCGGCATCCCCGGAAGAAGTACCGTCTACCGATGGCAAATCACCGGAGATGCAAGATCCCGGCAACATTTAGGGGGGTTCCCTCAGGAACCCCTCAGCTTGTTGACAAATTCTTTATGTGCCCTGGTTTTACATTAGGAGCGACCTGGAGTGAGCGCTGCCGGGCCAGGCCACGGCGACGGGATGAGGCGGGGCCGCGGACCGGATGTCCGCGGAGGCCACCTGAACACAGGAGGTGTGAATGTGGCCGGTACCCGCCGAAGACCGGAGCCGGGGCCTTTTGGCCCGGCCAGCGAAACGACCGGGAGCGGCGACTTAAACCAGGGCGCATCCCGGGAGTACTTTACCAATACTCCGGGGGTTTCATCTGAGAACCCCCGTTTTGCTTTTTAATCCCTGGCCGGCTTTTCCTCCTCCTTTACGGCGGTATTACCTTCTGCAGGAGATGCCGACGGAGCACGGGGAGGGCCTGCCGGGCCCAGCAGGCTGCCGAATAAGCCGGCCAGCTGGGGCGGGATCTCCCGGTTCGCCGGCCGGGGAGAACTGCCCTCACCTTTCCCGCCGGCCCGGACCGCGGCATCTTTACCGGAGATCCCCAAACGATACCCCATGAGGTTGATCAGCCCCATCAGGTTGACCAGGCTCAGCAGGATCAAGGGATCCGTGGATGGCCCTTTTTGCTCCAGCAGGCGAAACAAAGTTGTCTCCAGGCTTTGATGCTGACCCTTTTCCTCCATCTCCTCCCCCCCTCTAAAAGAGTCCCGGCAGGTGGGGAATGTTGAGTCCCGTCTTTTTGGCCACTTCATTCCTCAACTGCCGGCGGGCTTCGAGCAGGGCTTCGTTAAAGATGTCCCGGACCAGCGCTCCCAGCTCACCCTGCCTCATTAACGCCGGGGCAGCGGGCCCAAAATTTACCTCCAGCACCTGCTGCAGCCCGTTCACAGTCAGGCGCAACACCCCTGGAGGTCCTTCCTTTGTAATGACAATCCGCCGGGCCTCTTCCTGCAGCTCCTCCAGTTGCTGGGCCAGCTTGGGTGAGTTAAAAAACACTATATTCCCCTCCTGTGGGTTAAAAGTTCCCCTGTTCCAGCCCGGTGCGGGCAGCGGTTCATGACCGGGGCCAACAAAAAGAAAAGCTGTGGTGAACAGCTTCACGTACAAATTTCAAACAGGGTTAATTTCCGGCATATGCCGTTATGACGTTGGGAATCCTCCCACACATTCAAAGCTCACATCATCGATTTTTACCGTATTGGTATTTCCGGTGGCCGGGTTAAAGGTAAAGCGCACCAGGGCCGTGCGAGCTCCGGCCGGCGAAGCGGGTACATTGACAGTGAATTGCTGGTAATTATTATCGGGAATATTTACACTGCCAATGCTCTGCACGGCACCGTCTATCTGTACACCGTTACGGTCAAAGAAGCGTACCTCCGCCACCAGGTTAAAGGCGCTCACCGGTGAAACGGGAGCGGCATTTTCCCGGACCCAGAAGGTCAGTTTATAGGCCCTGGCCGGAGCGATATTCCGGCGTACAGTCTGGAAAATAACCGCCGTGCTTCCCGGATCCGCAACTCCCAGTTCGGCGGCAAAGCTGCCGGTATGGACCACATTGGTGGGAGCAACGTTGGCCGTGGCCCCCCAGAAGACGGGGACATTGCCTGCCCACTGCTCAAAGCCGGGATCTTCCAGCAGGTTACCGGGAGGACAGAGCTCGGGAGACGGGCAGAGCTGGACGTAAATCTGCCGCTCTTCCACCACCTTGACCCGCACGATAATTACGCCGACCTGGTGCAGGCGGCTGGCCCGGACCAGTTCCCAGGTAATATCAAACTTGGGCTTGGGAAACTGGACCATGACATCATCTTCCCGGAGCACAGCCTGGGGTTCCCTGAGCTCAACCATCTTGGTAAAGGGAACATTTTCGGCAAAGTGCTTGACCTCATCGCGGTTGTTGACATAAAAGATTTGCTTGTGCAGGACGCCGCTGATAATAATCTTCTTGACTACGGCCACGTGCCCGGCAATATGCTTGAAATGATTTTTCCACTCATTGCTAATTTTGGGATACCAGCTGCCGATGTGTTCATGGATGAATACGGGCTCGGCCTCCAGATCCTCCACTTTGGCATCAATATGGTCTACTTTCTTGGCCAGTTCGGGCAGGGTAATGGTGCTGTCCACCAGCACCTGCGCCTCTTCCTCGGCCAGCACCACCGGCACTTTAATTTTGAGGCACGTTATCTCTTCCGGCTCGGTATAAACATACTCGATGGGCATCAGGCTCTACCTCCTTAATACAACAGGTATAAAATTAACCTTTGGCAGGAGCGCAAGGAACTTTAATCACGTCACCGGGCTGAAGGTTATACGGATCTTTGTCCGGATTGGCTGCTTTAATGGCCTCCACAGTCGTCCCAAACTGCTGGGCGATCTTCCAGTAGGTATCCCCGGGCTGCACGATATAGTCTATGGTTTCTCCCGGCGGGCAGATCACAGGAGGTGCTGGAGCCAGGGAAATAACCACATCCCTCTGCAGCGACTCGGTCACCTTAACCGTTAGCTTGAGCACCACTTCCAGGGTAACGTTTGGACCTTCCGCTTCGGCGGTAATAAACTCCACTACCGGGCGAACATCCACATCCAGGCCTTCCCGGGCACCCTCGATTTCCACAAAGGTGCGGAAATAGAGCCGCCGCTCCAGGGCATGCACGGCCTGGTCCGGTTTTTTGGCCACATAAACCACGTGTACATCCACAAAGCCGCGGACGATTACCTTGTCACTGATAATCTTTGTTTCGGTAACCTCCACTTGCTGCACGGTAACGTCGAGGACCTTCTCCACGTCGGGCTTGGGGTCCGGCGTCTCAAAGGTATCCCGGAGCACTACCTGGGTGCTGTCCTCGCCCACCACATGATCAATCTTAAGCCTGGCCATGGTGGCCTCAACGCCGCTGATCCCTGTAATAACGTTAATCTGCTTTGGTTCGGTAACATAGGCCGTCAGCATCAGAACCACGTCAGCCCGCAGGCGTTCGCCGTCCAGGATATCCACATCGGCATTTTCCACCTTAACATCTACCCGGACATCCATGTCCTGTTCGGCCCCATCTACCTCCACAAAATCGCTGAAGCGGAAAGACCTGTGGAGCTGGTGAACGGGCTGGTCGGGCTCTGCGGCAACGTATAACACCTGGATGGTTACCCTGCCGTCAATGATGACCTTGTTTTTAATAAGCTTTTTATCGGTAACTTCAGCGGTGGCGTCCACCTCCAGGATTTTTTCCACCGGCGGTTTATCGCCCGGCACGCGAAAGTCCTCGCTGACAATAACCTGCCTGGTTCCGCTGCCCACCACGTTGGCCACCTTAATGGTTTCCATCTCGCAGGTGGCCCCGGAAGGACATTCGGTTACAACATCCACATCCTGCATTTCAGTAACTTTGACAAAAACACTCAGGATGGCGGTTACATCAAACCGGCGGGGGTCATTCGGGTCAGGTTCAATGCTGACATCTTCCACCGTTACCCTGGCCGTAGCATCCATACCCGGCATAGCCCCGGGAAGATCTACATAGGTGGTAAAGGGAAGCTGCTGGTGCATGTGGTGCACTGACTGGGAGGGCTCAAAGGCCACATAAACAATCTGCAGGGTCAGGGTCCCTTCCACGATGGCCTTATCCGGAACCAGCTCAACTTTCTTAATCCTGGCCGATTTGTCCGTGGACAGGATTTTTTGCACGTCTGGTTTGGGGTCGGGTACGGTGATCTTGCCGCGAACCACGACCTGGTGCGTGTCTTCGCTAACCACCTGGTTGACCCGCAACCGTTCCGTGGCCGGTGCGGCGTTTCCAACCATGGGATATATCCTCCTTTCAAGAGTGGTCTATAATATATATATGAGCCGTGTCAATTAATGTGCGGATTTTTGGTAATCTCCCAGAAAAAGAAAAAATCTCCCGGATTAATTGGGAGATTCAGGTTGCTGGCAAACTCTTTAACGTGCCCTGGTTTTACTCGTCGCTCCCGGTCGTTTCGCTGGCCGGGCCAGGCCCTGGCGACGGGATTAAATAAACATTTAACCGATAAACATCTGAACAAAAATTTTACCGTAAAGGGGACTGGAAACCACCCCGATGCCGATTTCTTTATAACTGGCATTCAAGATATTGGCCCGGTGCCCCGGCGAATTCATCAGATTATTATGGGCCATTTCCACCGTGGGTACTCCCGCCAGGTTCTCACCGGCATAGCGGTAGGTAATGCCGAACTGGCTCATCATTTCAAAGGGGCTGCCGTAGGTAGGCGAATTATGGCTGAAGTAACCCTTTTCCACCATATCCCGGGCTTTAAGCCGGGCCACCTTCACCAGCTCCATATTTACTTTCAACGGCGCCAGCCCGTAGCGCGCCCGTTCCTGGTTAACAAGCTGGATCATTTGCTGCTCGTCCACCGTAAGGCCACTTACTGACCCGGCCGGTGGTTCCGGCTGGGGAGCGGGCTGGGGTGCCGGCGGATTGGGCACAGGTTGAGGCGCAGGCTGAGGCGCAGGCTGCCCGCTGAGGGACTTGCCCTCTCCACCCACCAGAAGCTGTACAATGTACAACCAGCTGCCACTTCTGGCCACGCCCACGCCCATGCGATCGTACCTGGTACCCAGCACATCCTTTTGATAGGCCGGGGACTTCAGCAAGGCCTGGCAGGCACTGTCCACGGAGGTGGCCCGAACCAGGGTCTGGGCCGCGTAGGTGTAGCTGATACCCTGATCTTTTAACAGCTGGGACAGGGAGCCCTGGTAGCTGCTCAATCCCCTGTCCACCATCTGGCCAGCCCTCTGCCGGGCCAGCTCAACCAGCCGGGGATCAATTTTCAAAGGAGGTAAGCCCTTACTGCTCCTCAGCTGATTGATCAGGGACATCATGCGGTGTTCTTCTGCTGTGGGGTTTACCACATAAGCGGGAACTTTTTGCCCACTGCCGCTGTCTAAATAACAGGAATAAGATGATGCAGCAGCCAGGGCAGGGAAGGTAAACAGCCCGCCCAATAGCACTACACTTACAACCACAGCAACCAGGGATTTGAGTTTTTTGTTCATAATCACACTCCTTTTTCTTTTTTTGCCCGTTTTCGCGGGCTTTTTCTCTAACTTATCAAAAATCACCACTAAAAGGCAAAAGCGCTATTTCGACGTAATATGCCATAACATTAGCAATAGATCCAGGTAACATCCTGTGCTGGCTGATTATACTATCTAAGTATATAATGGATAAATTTGTTATTTCCTTTTAGCCGGGTGTAAAAATAATTGCTCCCAGCCCCTCGGTAACGGCCAGGCATTCCATCCCCTCTTCCCCCTTAAAAAACACGGTGAGGATAAACAATCCCCGGCGGAAGGCCTTGCGGAAGCGCCAGAACAGCAATTCATCCACGTTACACAGCACCTTCATAACCGTCCCTCCCCCCTGCAGGAAAATGGAATAGCGGCCGTCACCCTGCCGTGCAGTCACCATCTGAAACGACCGGGAGCGGCCGGACAGATCATCAATTATTTTCATATAATGGCGGGCCAGGCTTAACGCCTCCCGCCGGCTATCTATTAACGGCCCGATGGCCGGAATTTTTCCGCCCAGCATCACCAGGGCAACTTCCGTACCTTTGGGCAGGAAATCCTCAATCACTGCCACCTCACCTCTACCGCACCCATTGCCCGGCACCACGATGTTTAAAACTCCACCTCCAGCCGGGAGAGCACCTGGTCAATACGGTTGAAGATCGTGTACCTGTCAGAACCGGCAAATAAAAGGCCTACAGCCCGTTTCTCGAGATCCAAAACCAGGGAACCGCTGTCCCCGGGCCGGGAGCTCATATCGGTAACTACCTGGTCGACAAACCAGCCCTTTTCATCATTACCCAGCTCCACTTCCAGGGACACCCCGATAGCGGTAACGGTTCCCCGGGAAACTCCAGTGGTACGTCCGCTTTTCATTACCCCCTGGCCCGGGGCCACCCCGGCCACACCTTCCACCTTCCCGATTTCCAGGATTTCATCGCTGATTAAATCAGGACGGTCCGGACGGGCTACGGCAGCATCGATAACGTTATCCCCCTGGTAAAGCCGGTATATTTTCAAGCGGTACTGGGGTCTGACCATCCTGACCAGCAGGTTACCCGCCCTGACCACAGCCCCGGCTACCGGGCAATCGGCCTCCTGAAAGCTCCGCAGCAGCGGAGAAAAACGCAGTAGCGTGCCGATACGGTCCTTCTCCAGACCACCGTCATAGGGGCCGGGCTGCAGGATGGGGTCCCCGACGGCCGCCCGCCCATCCTTCCCATCCGTACCATTTGCCAGGATATGATTGTTGCTCAAAATCAGCGGCTCTCCGGTAACCCGGTCTTTCACCACGGCACCAAAGGTACCGGCGCTGATCTTGTAGTGCCCGATGCTCATCCCCGGCTGAGCCGGGCGCTCCTTCCCTGTGCGCAGGGAAAGCAACCTGACTTCACCAATTTCTATAACATCGGTGGGCAGCCCGTCAATGAAGGTCGGCACCTGCTGTACGCGGGCCAGGCTGCCAGCTGGAACTTTTTTCTTCACAAAGATAATGAGGGCGGGGCGTCCGGTAAGTTCACCGGATACCTGTTTATGACCGACCCCAACGCCGATAACGTTGGGCAGTTGCAGGAGCTGTGCCCGGGATTTTTTGAGGACGCGAAAAAACCTATCCATAAAAATACCCCTCCTCAAGGTCCTTGTGCATCATATGCATAAAGACTGGAAGGGGTGACGGGAGACACCGGACACCGGCAACGGAACGGATGCAGTTTTAAAACCTTAATAGGGGGACTTGGGCAGCCCCAGGCGGTATTTCCCCCTGGTTTCTATCCCACCAATTCCCGGAAAACCGGTAATGGTACCGGCAATGATTTCCTTCAGGGAAATGTAATCGTAAATGGAAGTATAGGCAATCTTCTCCACCACAAAAACGGGGTCAAAGGTGTGAATGAGGACCCTGTGGGGGGAGCTGGCAAAATTGGCGCCCGCCTCCAGGATGGCTTCATAGTGGGACTGGCAGGCCCCGGCAAAGATAACCAGATCATCCCGGCTTTTTTCATATAAACGGGCCTTCTTAACCGCTTCCACAAAAAACCGGGAATGGTGGTAATTATTTAAATCGGCAAAGTTGCTCGTATTCTTTTCAATACCATCGTGACCGGTGAGCACAAGGATATCGGGACGATGTTTCTGCAGCAATTCGGTAATCACCCCGGGCTGCTTCTCTTCATCGATATGGTAACCAAAAGCCGGTATACCCAGCTGGCGATAGGTGGTGAGGCACAGATCCAGGTAGTCACCATCGCCATCTATATGCAGTACCGAACCCGGAACGTCAAAAGTACCCAGCCGGGAAACTTCGTCGTTACCCCGAACCAGGCGCTGCCGGTCCAGTTCCCGGCGTTTGAAAATGCGCTTCATGTGCTCGTGATTTCTGGTCATGAAAGAATGCCAGAAGGCAGCTACCTCGGCGGGTTCAAACTTGCGCAGATCCTCCACCGGTGCGGTCGCGCATAACCGTTTATCCAGTCCTTTCAGGCGGGCATTTTTTCTGCCATCTTTACTTACCGTCAATTCCACCACTTTAAAGAAAATATCACACCCGTATGAAATCCGCCCCACTATATCCCCGACCTTGATTCCCTCCACGGCGGCCTTCCCCCTTATCCTTTTTCCTATTTTATGTAGATGTACCATTTAGAGGTGATCTGACTGGTAACGCTCACCAGCAGGATGACATAAATTTAAAACCAGCTAGAAAATTAAGGGGGATCGCTATGCTGGTAGCTGTGGTTCCGGCAAAAAATGAAGCCCCGCGCCTGGAAAAGGTATTGAGGAACTTGCTGGCCGTACCCGTGGATATGGTGTTAACCGTGCTCAATGGATGCCGTGATTGTTCGGAACAAATTGTCCGGAGCTTCCCTTCCCGAAGGGTAAAAGCGCTGGTTTTTCCCGAACCTCTGGGCATCGACGTACCCCGGGCGGTGGGAGCGCTCCAGGTCAGAAAGCTGGGTGCCCGGGCCGTATTATTTGTGGACGGGGATATGGACGGGGACATCGTTGATGTACTGCGGGATCTGGCCGGGGCGGTTACCGCCGGGGGAATGGACCTGGCCCTGACCAACTGCTATCCCGTCGATGAACTGGCCCGGCTTTCCGACCTGGCCAGCTACCTGCTGGCCATACGCCTGGCTTTAAACCGGGAACTGGGCCTGGCCCAAACCATAGGGCCGGCCTCCCCATCCCACGGACCCCATGCTGTTTCCCGCAGGTTTCTCTGCAGCATACCCGTAAGGGAGATAGCCGTACCCCCGGTGGCCCTGGCCCTGGCAGCCCGCCAGGGTTTGAAGATTGGTGTGGGAGCCACCATTGCCCACCGGCACCTGGGTTCCCCGTTCCGCAGCCCCGTGCACGCCAGGTGCATTGCCGAAACCATCATTGGTGACAGCCTGGAGGCCATCAATATGGCCCGCGGCTTGCCCCGGAAACGCAGCCTCAACGGTGTCACCTACCTGGGCTACCACCCGGAGCGGAGGTTTGATCTGCTGGAAGCTTTCAGCTTGCGGGAAGGCCTGACATAATTAAGGGCGCGCTCAAAAAAAAGCCTTCCGGGTGATCACTGCCCCGGAAGGCCCTCTTTTAGAATATCTACTTAGTAATTTTCACACGCCACCTCGAAAAAGGCCTGGGGATGGTTACATACCGGGCATACCTTCGGCGCCTCATCGCCCTCATGGATGTGCCCGCAGTTGCGGCACCGCCAGCGCACCGGCCCTTCCTTCTTAAACACCTTTCCTTCTTTCAAATTCTGCAAAAGGGCCCGGAAACGCTTTTCATGCTCCTCTTCCACCCGGGCCACCCCTTCAAAAAAGGCCGCAATTTCGTCAAAGCCCTCCTCCCTGGCCACGGCGGCAAATTCCCTGTACATGCTGGTCCATTCATAATTCTCCCCTTGAGCGGCAGCCTCCAGGTTGGCCTCCGTATCGCCAATGCCGCCCAGGAACTTCAGGATGCGCTTGGCGTGCTCCTTTTCATTGTCAGCCGTTTCCAGAAAAATGGCCGCGATCTGTTCGTAACCGGCCTTTTTGGCCACGGACGCAAAATAGGTATACTTGTTGCGGGCCTGGGATTCCCCCGCAAAGGCAGCCCATAAATTCTTTTCCGTACGGGTACCGGCAAGTGATTTCATACAATCATCCTCCTGTTTTTTCTATTTTTGGAGCCAGGTATAAATTAACCCCATTTACCTTTGGAAATGTGCGTCTGAATTTCAGCCCTGGCCATCCGGGCCAGAATACGGGCCTGGTTTTTGGCCGCCCGGAACACGGTGAGACAGCCGGGATCCAGGTTATCCTTAATACCTTCATCGGCCAGGAGCTCCACCTTCTGCATAAGGGCTATCAGTCTGGCGTGGAGATCATTGGAGAAACGGGAACGCTCGATAAGCCCGGCTTCTTCTTCCGTCAACTGGATAAACTTTTCCCGCGGGGCACCGCATTTGGGACATTTTTCCGGCGGCTGGTCCCCGTCGTGGATGTAACCGCAAACACCGCAACGCCATTTCATGCTTCTTTCACCTCCAGAGATTACGGAAAAAACCTGCCTGTTCTTTCCTGATAATATTATAATAGTAGTTACTGCTATTATCAAGAGTTAATTTTACTCTTAACATAATTTTTTTCAGGACGCGGTAAAACCCTTGATGTGCCCTGTTTTACCGCAGGAGCAACCTGCAGGAATTTATTTAGTATGCTTGTCAGCCACGCTGAAGGCCCCGTAAGCTTCAGGCTTGATTTTGGCCTGGAAACCGCTGCCCGTTACCATCCCCACCACTTCACGGATCAGCTCCCTGGTCTCACCGTGGGTGCCCACATCGATATGAATTTCCACCTGCAGATCATCCAGGCCGCATTCGGCCAGGTGCCTGGCCACCAGGCCGCCCAGTTCCAGGCTTAAAGCCGTTTCGTAGAAAATTTTCTGACGCAGACTTTTAATTTTGCGCTGAATCTTTTTACGGTAGTAATAACGGGCTCCCTTGCCCAAGCGATGCACGATGACAGCCGTGATGAAACAGGTTTCCTGTTTCACCTGGGAGTCGGAGCCAATAATAATCTTGTAGGCCGAACTGGGCAGGCCGGTGATAAAACCCATGATATCGGCCATCATTTGTTCAAAAGTCAGCCTTCCTTTAGTGGGACTGGTAAAATACATCTTAACCTCCCTGACTTTCCTTCAGCATTCCCCCGGGAACTGGCGGCAGACCCGGACCAGGGCGGCAAACTCTTCCAGGCCCAGGATTTCACCCCGGCAGCGGGGATCGATACCGGCCCGTTTTAAAACCTCTTCCCACGTTGACCGGGTCCAGCCGGGAAAAATCTTCGCCCCGGCCAGGGCGTTGGCCAGCGTTTTACGCCTCTGACCAAAAGCCCCGCGCACCAGGGTAAAAAAAAGCTCCTCATCATCAACCTTTACTTCCGGTTCCTGCCGTTTAACCAGCCTTACCACCGCCGAATCCACATCGGGCTGCGGAAAAAAAACCGTCCGGGGCACACGAAATAAAACCTCCGGGCGGCAGTAATACTGCACTGCTACAGAAAAGGCCCCGTAATCCTTGCTTCCCGGGCGGGCAACAAGCCGGCCAGCGACCTCCAGCTGAACCATGAGCACCATTCCGGTAACACCCGACTGGCGCAAGAGGTGCATGATCAGGGGCGAGGTTATGTAATAGGGCAGGTTGGCCACCACTTTATAGTCTTTTGCTCCGGTAATTTCCTCCACCAGCCCGTCAAAGTTAACTTTCAGCGCATCTTTAAACACCAGGGTAATATTTTGCAGGCCTGCCAGAACCTCTTCCAGCACGGGTAAAAGCCTTCTGTCCAGCTCCACGGCCACCACATGATTACAGGCGGCAGCCAGGGCCGCCGTAAGAATACCGGCGCCGGGGCCTATTTCCACCGCAGTATCTCCCGGCAGTAACCGGCTGGCCGCTACAATTTTGCGGACTATATTCCCATCCATCAAAAAATTTTGACCGAGCGATTTACGCAAGCGTAAGGAGTGTTTTTCCAGGATGCCCTTTATCTTACCGGGAGAAAGCTGCTCGGACACGCACCAACCCTCACTCACCAGTTATTAACATACATATTATACCCCATTTAATTTCCCCAATAAAACAGGGAAAGGGGAATTTTCCCTCTTTCCCTGCAAAATTTTTCTTTGCCCCAGGAGCTCCATAATTCAGGAAATTAGCCGGCCAGCACATTACCTCAGAACATAAACCATTACCCGGCGGACACCCCAGCGCCTGGCTTCGGCAGCGCTTTCCATGAATAGATCGATCCGGTTTCCTTTAATGCTGGAGCCCACATCCAGAGCAGTGGCGTAACCATAACCCTCCACATAAAGGCGGGTACCCAGGGGAATAACCCGGGGGTCCACAGCTACCACGCCGTAACGGGGATATACCCCGGAGGCAGTGTTGTTTCCGGTATGTGTATAAGCCGTGGCCACCATTTCAATCGCCCGGCTATAAGTGATATCCCGGCCGCCCCGGGAAACCTGCTGCAGTGTACCCACCCGGACAACCCGGTCCACGGGCCGGATAACCAGGTGGCTGGCTTCCAGAACCCTTTTAACCTCCCGCCCATCATGATAGATCAGCACCCAGCGTTGCTCTTCCTTACCCTGCCGGCCGGCCTGGATTATTTTCACCTGCCCGGACGGCAGGCCGGGGTCAGCTTCCCGGCGAACCCTGTACGGAACGGGAACCATTATCTCTTTGGTTACCTGCTCTACTCTCGTTACACGAATGGACATGGAAGAATGGACTTTTTCTTCCAGGCCGGGCATTACAATATCATCCTTATCAGTTGTAATTCCTGCTTCCTTAAGTGCTTCTCCAACAGTGTCCGCTGTGGTAAGCAATTCTACGGTTTTTCCACCGGCTGTTATCGAAACCGGTACTGCCCGCTTAATTACCACTTTCGTACCTTCAGTTAACGGTTCAGCCAGACCCGGTTCCACCCGGTCCCGGGGGCCAAGGTGGATCCCCTGCATCTTTAAAAGATCTTCCACCCGGTCAGCCCGGGTTTCCAGGGCAATTTCCTTCCCGTCCACCACCAGGGTAACATCTTTTTTCGCCCAGGCATATCCGGCAAAGACCAGGCTCCCTACTACCACCGCAAGCAAAAGGCACAGGGACAGCAAAATGAAACGGAAATTACGGGGATGGGTGCCTCCGCAAAAGGACTTATGCGGGCGACCCAGGGTAGACCATTCCACATTACCCCTCCTTTTACATTTGCTGTTACCTGACCGGCTAAACGCTGGGTATAATTCTCGGACCCGGAATCATTTTCCTGCTGTGGAGAAGAAAAAGTTATGTTGGTAAACAGGACCAGGTTGTTGGCATATTATATACTTCTACAAGGTTGCCGGTTATACCTTTTTCTTGATAGTTTATGAACGATGATTTTAAAAAAGAACTGCTCCAGCACAAATGGTAAGAACAGCATGTATAACGCCCCGCAAACGGCATAAAAAAGTCCTGCCCGGATGGGCAGGACCCAGGTTTTAGATAAAATGCTCCCGGGGTGTGTGCCCTGGTTTTACTCGTCGCTCCCGGTCGTTTCGCTGGCCGGGCCTTAAGGCCTCAACTCCGGTCTTCGGCGGGTACCGGCCACATTCACACATCCCGTGTTCAGGTGGCCTCCGCGGACATCCTGTCCGCGGCCCCGCCTCATCCCGTCGCCCCGGCCTGGCCCGGCGGCGCTCACTCCAGGTCGCTCCTACTGTAAAACCAGGGCACATCCCAGAAACAATTTAAGTCCTGCCCGGATGGGCAGGACCCGTTTTAGCCGGGGAGCCCGGCACCTTATCTTGTTTTTTAACCGTAGGCGTCAATTTTTATAACCACATCCCGGGGAACGGCACCCCCCAGTTCCACCTGAATGGTCTTGAGGATGGCACATGGTACCGGGCAGTCGGGATGCTTGAGCCTTTTGCTGGCCGTCTGATAGATAATCGAATCAATCATCTTACCAAAAACATTGCGGCTGCAATCCACCTCGGCCAGGTCCTCATTCATGCTGCGCAGATCCTGGCAGGCGCTGATAATCTGCACCCGCACCTTCATCTTGCCTATCTTTGTAACTTTTATCACACTGGTAAACCCACAGGCGCCAGCCATAACTTTGGCTTTGGCCATGTTGCCTACCCCTTTTCCCGAAAAGAGCGGAATTTGCTAATTTATTATAAAATAATTACCCTGGTGTGGCAACGGGTGAGAACTGTAAGAAGTTTATAGGCGATTTGACCGGCGCCCGGACAAATATTTCAACCGGTTACCCTGATGAACCCGTCCCGGGGAAGGGCCAGCCCGGCGGCCACTTCGACGACCTTCATAATCCCGGCCGGTACCAGGCAGGCCGGGTGAGGGATAAAAGGAGAACTGAGACGGTACACCTCGCCCTCATGCAGCTTGCCGAACAATTCCTTATATGCATCGACCCGTTTCAATTGCCCCTGCACCTTCTGCCAGTTGGGACATTCACTCTCCACCTTCAGCTGCACCATACGCTTTTGTTCCAGCGACGCCCGGATAATGGTTGTGAAACCGCATACACCGCCAAATATTTCTACCCTGGCCACCGGACATCCCCCTTCCTTTTAATCGTACCTGCCTGATCGTACATGCCCCGGGGGCAGGCCAGGATGCAGAGACCGCAGATATCTTCCCCCACCAGCAGCCGGTTCCTTTCCAGCTGGCGGCGGCAGGCCTCCACATCGATATGGGGCACCAGCCCTTCATCCCGCACCCACTCCCGGTCGGCAATGGCTCCGGCCGGGCAGGCCTCCACACAACGGCGGCACCTGCCGCAGCGCCCGGAGACATAAGGTGTGGTACAAACCTCCAGGGGAGCATTGGTCAGCACCGTGGCCCAGCTCAAACGGGGACCCCACGTTTCGTTTACCAGAAGACCGTTCTTGCCGATCCAGCCCAGGCCGGCGCAGGTGGCCGCCGTTTTGTGCGGAAAGAGAGGATAGAGGCGGGCCACAAACCTGGTGTCGTGCCGGTGAGAATCGGGAGGGATGGCCAGGCACCTATATCCCCGGCTTTTCAGCAGGGACACCAGGCGCTTCTGCATTTGTTCCAGCTTTGAATCGACCTGCTGGTAGCGGTTGGAATAAACGGGGCCCCGGGGGGTATGGATCAGGTTTCGCCCGGGAGAAGGGTGGCGAATGGCCAGGGAAATGGCCACCGGCAGGTGCCGCAATTCCCCGGCCAGGCCCTGGCTGACATCCCCAAAGCCCACCAGGGTGGCCCCCCATTCCAGTAAAAATTTTTTTATTTCCCGGGAATTCAAGGCATATTTAAGGGCTCCTTCCATGGCCATCCCGCTATCCCCCTTCCAAATTTCGCCGCACCAATGCCTGTTTACAAAAAGCGGGGGAACCCTCAGGTTTCCCCCGCCGGGATAGGAGGTGCGCTTTTACCTGTTTTTGCGGGCCCATTTTTCCGCCCCGTATTTCCTGACGGTTTCCACCATGGCGCGCAGGTTTTCCAGGGGGGCCGTGGGCCAGATATCGCAGGAGGGCCAGACGGCGTCCACTCCTCCTTCCATGCTGGCCAGGACAGCCTTTTCCACGTCCTCCGGGGTCCCATTGCAGAGCACATTGTAGCCGTCCACATGGCCGAAGAGCAGGGGTTCCGTCCCTATGGTTTCCCGGCTCTTAACCAGGTCGTTTTTCGTCTCCACGCTGATGGCGTCGGCACCGCACTCGTTCATGAGGCCGATAATCAGGTTGGTATCCCCGCAGATGTGCAGGATTTTTGGCGACGGGATGTTTTTAAAGATCTTCTCCAGATGCGGTTTAATGACCTGGCGGAAGCTCCGCGGGCTGAGCACGTCGGTGGGAGCGCCCATTTCCCGGATGGTGATGTAGTCCGCCCCGGCCTCCCGGTATCTGGCGGCCATGGTGATGATCAGGTCGGCCAGCCTGTCCAGTAAAATGTTCACTTCATTGGGTTTTTTAAAGACCAGCTTGAACAGGTCGTTCAAGTCCATCAACTGGCCGGCCAGGGTAAAGGGACCTAAAAACCAGGAACCGATGGCCACTTCGTCGCCGATGTCTTTTTTGAGCAGGGAAATGGCCTCCATCACCAGGGGGAAACGACCCCGCTCGGCTATATTGTCCGGAATAGTTACCTTGGTCATTTCGTCGGGGGAGTGAATCAGCTTCTCCTTGATGGTCGGATACAAAAGGTGCGCCACGTCCTCATAGGCGTTCATGACGCAGCCCATGGCCTCCGCTTCCACGCACATATCATAGGGAACGACGGCACATTCATAACCAAACAGCTTATAGGAAGTAGCCGCCGAATTGGCCATTTTTACCGGATCCGTGTGCACTTCGGCAAACTTGTAGCCCAGCTGTTCCAGGCCCGCCGTGGTCACGTTGCCCATACCACTGTAGCAGGCCATGCGGTCCACTTCTTTTCCTTCAAAAAGACCCAGAACCCTATCCCGCGGTTTCATGGACATGAGGTAACCTCCTTAACAAATTTTTTCACCCGGGTTGCGCACTGACAAATCGTAAATTTCTTCCACGATAATTTTGACCGCTGCCTTCGGCTTGGGCAGGCCCATTTGAGCAAACTTTTCGGTGAAACGGTCATAAAGTGGCCCTTCGGAGAGCAGCTCAGCCCGGCCCATGAACCGGTAGCCTTTCAGCGCCTGGCGGTCGGTAACCACCACCGCCACCTTAGGGTTTTCCAGCAGGTTG
>NZ_JMLG01000003.1:87639-176632 GCF_000686645.1 Desulfofundulus thermocisternus DSM 10259 | reverse complement strand
TTTGCAGGATGGGCGCCTGGAACTGGATAACAACCGGAGTGAGCGGTCGATCAAACCCTTTGTCATTGGCCGCAAGAACTGGTTGTTTGCCAATACTCCGCGGGGTGCACGGGCCAGCGCTATTACTTACAGCATCATAGAAACGGCAAAGGAGAATGGGTTGAATCCTTTCCAGTACCTCAGCTATCTTTTTGAAAAACTTCCCAACCTGAACCCTAAAGACAGTAACGCCCTGGATCAGTTACTCCCCTGGTCCGATTCGCTGCCCCCTGTCTGCAGGGCTAATAAATAAGCCAGATTATGTCCCCACCTGATTGCAAGGTGGGGTTTATTTTACGCTTACGTCTGCAAGAGGATCACGTTCCGGAAAAAGGGCGGGTCGAACGGGCCAAAACCTAAGAAGGTGCATTGGGCACTGTCCGGTAACACCGTGCACCTGACCGTGGCGCCTGGCGGCAGGGGATCCGAACAGAGGAGATCTGTAGCGTTAACACAGCGGCTGACCTCGTCTTCCTGCACGCACATGTCGTAGACTTTAAAGACTTCGATACAGTCCTTTTCCGTAGGTTCAGGGCATCTACCTTGCGGGCACTTACCTGGCTTAATGGGCATATTCAATCCCCTTTCTAGATTTTACTTGGTTTTTATACCATCATATGCCATAAAAGAAAAATGTGACATTATATATTATATTTGCAAAAACTGGCACAATCAGGTTACTAGCAATAATACGCAATCTTTTGGGAATGTGTGACACAGCGGAAAACAAAGGCCCCCTCTTTGTTGTTCCTAAACAAACAAAGAGGGGGCCTTTGCCTTTAGTGGCAGCTTATTGAGATGTCCCCTGCGGGGTACACCCTGTTAAGGCTCACTTTATGTACAGAGCCTGCAGAAGGACTTCCTGGCCCTGCGCAGCCACTATGCCTTTCAAGCGGACTTTTGCAACCCAAACCGGTGACCTGCCAGCTCGAACCGGAAACAGGCTTGCGACACGTTGAACAAAAAAAAGGCTTGTGGGCAAATTTGGGGGCAAGCTTACATAAAAACCGCTTGCCGATCCCACAAAGCCTTGATTTTCCTGGTGGAGGCAAGGGGACTCGAACCCCCGACCTCTAGAGTGCGATTCTAGCGCTCTCCCAGCTGAGCTATGCCCCCATGGCAATAAGGATTATACCATGAAAGCGCCCTTCTTACAAGGGGTTTGCTTTCTACCGCGGCTATTAAAGTGATGGCGCTGAATTCCCGCATTACCCGCCATGTTCTTAGCATGCAAGACCGCTGCTATTCCCTGGGCTGGATGTAACTGTAAACAAAGTAAGCCGCCAGGGATAACCAGCCCGCGCCCATGAACAGACCCAGGGGGATGGCCCACCAGGTGGAAGGGTTTCTTTTTCTTTCTTCCCTGGACATTTTCACACCTCCGGGTTTATTATTCCCCGGGCGGGGAATTCTAAAAACAAGACCCTACCCGTCGAGGGTAGGGATTGTATTAAATTTAAGAAACCTTTTGCATGGCTTCCTGCTTCTGTTTTTTGTTAAATTGTTCTTCTGCATAGTCTGTGGAAATGAGATAAAGGTTAACCCATAATTCGTGTTCATTGTTTTTTCCGTCCAGCTCCCGGGCCAGTTCTTTAAATTTTTTTTCTACACGGTCTTTAAAGGCTGAAAACTCCACCAGCAAGTCCACCACTTCCCGGTGACTGTATGATGCTCCATCCCGTAAGACCTTCACTGGATTCCCCCCCAAAAACAGTTCTTATACTCATTATACAAATTAAGGTAAAATTGTTAAGGGGTAGAAGATGTCTAAAAGAACCCGTTTTTGTTGTAAAAAACATAAATTTAACGGGGCCTGTGAAAGGCCCCGTTAAGTAGATGCTGCCGGTTTTAGTTGTTCGATAAAACGCCGGTGTAATTGGGTTGGTAGTTGCCCTGTTCATAGATGCTGCCCTGGAACCCGCCGCCCTGGTAACCCATCTGGCCCTGCTGGGCCCAGCCGTACTGCTCCGCGGTGCCGTACTGCTGGCCGGTCTGGTAGCCGCCAAACTGGCCGGCGGTACCCTGCATGGCATAGCCGGAGACGTTTCCATAGGTAGCGGGCTGGGTTGCGTACTGGGTGATGTTATAGCCACCGGCGGTTCCGTAACGTCCGGTGTTGAACTGGGTGCCCTGGCCGTACTGGCCGGTGAAAGTTTGATAGCCCTGGGTGTAACCGCCAAAACCGGCCTGCCCGTACTGCGCGGTATACCCTCCCTGGGCCTGGATGGTGGAGCTGATTTGCTGGGCCATACTGCTGAGGCTGTTCAAATCCTGCTGCATTTGACCGGCAATAAAGGTTAAGCGCTGCAATTGCTGCTGCTGGATCTGGTTGCACAGCTGGCTGATGGAACTTGCTTCATCCCTTAATCTTTGAATTTGCTGCTGCATTTGAAAGATCTGGTGCACAAACACTCCCCCTCGAATTATTGTACTCAGCCATAGTATGGGTGAAAAATTCCAGACTTATTACTGGTATATATAGGTATTTTTAATTTATTTTTCATTTTGCTTCAATTGAACGTTGCCCAGGAATGGTATGCCCTGGGGGCGGATAATCAGACCCTGAATATTCCCGGCCGCGGCTACAGTGTGCAGGCTGTGATGGAGAAAAACCACAGGTGCATCTTCCTGGAGATACTTTAAAACCTCCCGGTAAATCCGGGTCCGGAGGGTGTTATCGGTGGTCTGCTGGGCGCTGGCCAGCAGGGTATCTACTTTGAGGTTGTGGTAGTGGGTGGCATTCAGGCCGCCGGAAATCTGGGTGGACGAGAAAAGGGTGAACAGGAAGTTGTCCGGGTCGCCGTTATCGCTTGTCCAGCCATAGATAAAGGCATCCCCTTCCTGGCGGTAGATGGCTTTTTTAAACTCGTCCCAGGGGTAAACCTTGACGGAGCAGGAAAAACCCGCTTTTTCCAGCTGCCCGGCCAGGGCCCGGGCCAGCCTTTCCCCTCCCGCCGGGTTATAGGGGCGGGTGGAGTTATAAGCCAGGAGCGTAATTTGCACTCCCGGGGTGTAACCGGCAGCCAGCAGTTCCTGCCGGGCCTTCCCGGGATCCGGTGATACCGGTTCGGGCGTCTGCTCGTAACCCAGGATTCCGGGGGGCAGGGGGCCTCTGGCTACCAGCACCCGGCCGGGGAAAAGTTGTTCTGCCAGTTCATGGGGGTCGCAGGCCTGCCGGGCTGCCCGCCGCAGTGCCGCGTCGCGGAACAGCCCCTTATCGGTGTAGAAACCCAGGTAGCTGATGTCCAGCCCGGGGGTTTCGATCACCCGGAAGCCCCTGTTCTTTAAGTTTGCCACCTCCTGGGGGGGAATACCCTCGCTGATCTGGGCTTTTCCGGCCAGGAGGAGTTCCGTCCTTTTTGCCGGGTCGGGGACGGAGCGGAAGATCACTCCCGGTATGGAGGGTTTGACCCCCCAGTAATTGGAGTTGGCCGCCAGGACGACTTCACCGTCGTCCTTCCACTGCTGGATAATAAAGGGTCCCGTTCCCGCCGGGTGTTTCCAGAACTCTTCTTTATATTGCTGGAGGGCCCGGGGGCTGACCATGGGGGCGGCTACGGGCATGGCCAGGTTATAGAGAAAAGGGGCGTAGGGGTATTTTAAGTTAAACCGCACGGTCAGGGGATCTATAACTTCCACGGATTGGACCATGCCGTAGGTAAAGGCGGCATAAGTATAACGTTCCTGCTGTTGGAGCATCCTTTCGACATTAATTTTTACCGCTTCGGCGTTAAAGGGTGTACCATCATGAAAGGTCACATCGGGCCGCAGGTAAAAGGTCCACTGCCGTCCGTCGGGGGAAGCTTCCCACCGCACGGCCAGGCATGGTTCCACTTCCGTACCCGTCCTGAGCCGGACCAGTCCCTCGTAGATATTTGCCAGCACGCGGGCGGAAGAAGGGTCATCCGCCCGCGCCGGGTCCAGGGTGCGGGCGGGCGACTCCAGCAGATATACCGGAAATTCCTGCTTCTGCAGGAGCCAGGATGTGGGCACCACCGGTACCAGCCATTTAATGTAAAAGATCCACAGGCAGATACCAAGGGTTAACAGGAAAATGATCCGTTGGCGCATGAGAAGGTCCTCCTTAGCCTGCTTCTGATATATTTAACCAGTAATGTATAATACGTTATAAATATGTAATAACCTTCCATATAAGATTGACAAACTTTTCTTTTACCCCTATCCTTTTAGCAGGAAAAGGGTTATTATTGTCGAAGGAATTGCCACTTCATATAGCTTTACTAAAGGGAAGGGAGTAGGGTGATGGGGATACGTTTCGGGCCGGCGGGAAACCCACCGTCCTTTCACGCGCAGGGTTATAAAAGCTCCCTGGACATGCCCGCCTGGTTGCGGGGTCAGGGCCTGAATGCCTATGAGTACCAGTGTGTGCGGGGAGTGCATATCGGGGAGGCTACGGCCAGGAAGCTGGGTGAACGGGCCCGGGAAAACGGGGTTTCTTTAAGCATTCATGCCCCTTATTACATTACCCTGGGAACTGATGACCCGGTTTTAAAGGAGAAAACCAAAATGCACCTGCTCAAGGCCATGCAGGCGGCCCTGTGGATGGGAGCCTCGCCGGTGGTCTTTCACCCCGGTACGGGAGGTGGAAAAGAGCGGGCTGCTGCCATGGCCCGGGCCAAAAAACTTCTACTGGAGGTTCTGGCGCTGGCGGAAGATATGGGGCTGGGGGAGATCCGCGTGGCCCCGGAAACGGCGGGAAAACCGGCGCAGCTGGGCAGCCTGGATGAGGTGCTGGAGTTTTGCACCCTCGATCCCCGGGTGGTGCCGGCGGTGGACTTCGCTCACCTCCACGCGGCCGGCCGGGGGGCGTTGAAATCGATGGAGGATTTTGCTATCGTTCTGGACAGGATAGAGAGCCAGCTGGGTAAGGAGGCCGTTCGGAAGCTGCACATTCACTTCAGTCCCATTGAGTTTACCGGGGCGGGGGAACGGAGACACCGCACCCTTTTAGACGGGGGTTTTGGCCCCGATTTCAGGTTCCTGGCCCGGCTGATCGTGGAAAGAAAGCTCACGCCCACCATTATTTGCGAGTCCGCCGATCGCCAGGTGGAAGACGCCCTTATTTACAAAAGGATTTATGAGCAGGTAAAAGAAGAGGCAGAGGGATGAACCCCCTGCCCCGGCTTTTAGTGGGTCTCGACGTCCTGGCCGCCAAACTGGCGCAGTACCGTGGCGGCATCATTGGCCTTGTTATCATCGCAGCGGACGGAAACCAGGATGTTGCCCTGCTTGACCTTTTCCTCGTAATAACGTCCCCGTTCCGCCGGGATACCCCAGTCGATCAGTCCCCCGGCAATGCCGCCGGTGGCGGCGCCGGAGAGCAGTCCCGCGATGGGGCCGGCGGCTACAATGGGTCCAATGCCCGGAATGGCCAGGGCACCGGCCCCGGCAATCAGGCCGGCCAGGCCGCCCAGCACTCCTCCGGTGGCGGTACCGTCGGCCACCGGGTCACCGCCCATGGTGGGCCCGGCTTCAGCACGCTGTTCGTTGCGTGCGACATCCTCCTTGGCTACCACAGAAATCTCGCGGTCAAAGCCCCGTGAACGCAGTTCTGCAACGGCCCTGTCCGCGGACTCCCGTGATGAGAAAGTTGCCAGCACTGTTTTGGCCATGTTTTAACCTCCCTCAATTTACTGGTTTCATCATTCGATGGTTAGAATGTTATGGGGAGGAATTTTTCATACCAGGAATATTATGGTACGGGCTCTGGTCAATAAAATAGTTTATTTTTTCATGTCTTTTGTTATAATATAACTTGTTGTTTTTGGATAAGAACATAGAAAGGGGGAATTTGCCGTGTTACCCACCCCAAAGAAGTTTTTTCTGACTGCTGCCAGTGCCGAGGGAAACAGCGAATTAACCGCCTTTGATAACGCTCTCCTGGCCGGCCGGATTGGCAACATCAACCTGATCCGGGTCAGCAGCATTCTTCCTCCCGGAGCGGAGTACGATCCTGAATTGTCCATACCTCCCGGTTCCCTGGTGCCCACTGCTTACGGGTATATAGTCAGCGAGAATCCGGGGGAATTAATTGCGGCGGCCGTGGGTGTGGGCTTTTCCGAGGACACCTTCGGCGTGATCATGGAGTTTGCAGGTAAGTGCTCGCAGAAGGAAGCTGAAGCGCGGATTGAAGCTATGCTGCGGGAAGCCTTTGCTACCCGGGGCATGAAACTGGTGGACATGAAGATTGCGGCTGCCGAACACCGGGTGGAGAAAATTGGCTGCGCCCTGGCGGCAGTGCCCATGTGGTATTAATCTTTCCTGGGGGTATGGTCATGAACTGCTGGTTCACCGAGCTGCAAACCGATCATATGAAGCTGAGCTGCCGGGTGAAAAGGGTTCTGCATGAAGAAAAGACGCCCTTTCAGCATCTGGCCGTCTATGACACGGTGCAATTTGGACGCCTGCTGGCCCTGGATGATGTCATTCAAACCACCATTAAGGATGAGTTTGTTTATCATGAAATGATCGCCCATGTGGGTTTAAATACCCATCCCAACCCGCGCCGGGTTCTGGTTATCGGCGGAGGGGACGGGGGTTCCATCCGGGAGATCATCAAGCATTCCTCAGTGGAACAGGCTGTCCTGGTGGAAATTGATGAAAGGGTAATTGCCGCGGCCAGGGAATATCTTCCGGAAATTAGCTGTGCCCTGGACGACCCCCGGGTCAGGGTTATAATAGACGACGGCATCAAGCACGTGCGGGAAAACCGCAATGCTTACGATATGATCATTGTGGATTCCACCGATCCCGTGGGTCCCGCCGAGGGGCTTTTCAGCAGGTCCTTTTATCAGGACGTTTATAATGCCCTGACGGAGGACGGGCTGTTTGTCGCCCAGACGGAATCGCCATTTTTCAACCAGGATCTTATCGCCCGGGTATTCCGGGATGTGAGGAGCATTTTCCCCATTGCCAGGCTGTTTTTGGCCTGCGTACCAACCTATCCCGGCGGTTTGTGGAGCTTTACCATGGGCAGCAAGAAGTTTGATCCCCGGCAGGTGAAGGTGGAGGAATTACCCGCCCTGAACACCAGGTATTACAGCCCGGCTATTCACCGGGCGGCCTTTGAACTGCCCCCCTTTGTGGCTGAACTGGTGAAGCAGGATTAGGCGGCGGGGTGTGTTTATGCTTGGAGAAGGGCTGGAAAAGGGCGGTGTATTCATGGGGAGTGCCGGTGATTACGGGCGATCTTCGCTGGTGATCCTGGGCGCTCCCCTGGATTTAACCGTTAGCTTTCGTCCGGGGACCCGTTTTGCCCCGGCCTGGATCCGCCAGGTAAGCGTGGCGCTGGAGGAATACAGCCCCGCCCTGGAGCGGGAGCTGTCGGAATATGCTTATTACGATGCTGGGGATATTATCCTGCCCCCGGGCAACCTCCGGGAAAGCCTGGGCCGGATTAATGCGGCGGTAGCCTCCATCCTGGGCGACGGCAAATTCCCCCTTTTGCTCGGGGGGGAGCACCTGGTTACCCTGCCGGCGGTGGAAGCCGCGGCCGGCCATTACCCCGATCTGGCAGTGCTGCACTTTGATGCCCACGCCGATCTCCGCGAGGAATATCTGGGGGAAAGGCTCTCCCATGCCACGGTCATGCGACGGGTGGTGGAGGTGGTCGGGGGAGATAATGTCTTTCAATTCGGCATCCGTTCGGGAACCCGGGAGGAGTTTTCCTTCGGCCGGAGCAGTACCCACTTTTACCCCGGGGAAATCCTGCCGGCCCTGGCCGGGGTGGCCGGCAGGCTTGAGGGCCGCCCGCTTTACGTGACCCTGGATATTGATGTTCTGGATCCTGCTTTTGCCCCGGGGACGGGTACGCCGGAGCCGGGGGGGTGCACACCCCGGGAGATCTTCCAGGCGCTCTACCTGCTGGCGGGCTGCCGGGTGGTGGGCATGGACCTGGTGGAGGTGTGTCCCGCCTGCGACTCCGGGGAGCGCACGTCCCTGCTGGCGGCCAAAATTGTGCGGGAAGCTATTTTATGCTTCGGGCGGGGGAGCTGAAAATCTCCCGCTCCGGTAAAGCTACCGGGCGGGACGCCTTTATTCCCGGTTGATAACAGCGGTGGCAATGATTGGGGTAAAATTTTTTGCCCGACATTTAAAAATACCAATTGACATTTGGGCTTAGTTTTTGTATACTTAAGATTGTCAGCGGAAGGGGTAACAACCCCGAAGGAGCAAGCAAAGCGGAGCTGTGGTGTAGTGGTCTAACATGCCGGCCTGTCACGCCGGAGATCGCGGGTTCGACTCCCGTCAGCTCCGCCAATTTATGTGCCACGGTAGCTCAGTTGGTAGAGCAGCGGACTGAAAATCCGCGTGTCGCTGGTTCGATTCCGGCCCGTGGCACCACCTGGACAAACCGAAAAAAATAATATATAATATCACCAGGCATGCGGAAGTGGCTCAGTGGTAGAGCATCGCCTTGCCAAGGCGAGGGTCGCGGGTTCGAATCCCGTCTTCCGCTCCATTTTTTATGGCGACATAGCCAAGTGGCTAAGGCGGCGGTCTGCAAAACCGCTATTCCCCGGTTCGAATCCGGGTGTCGCCTCCAGGTTAAATGTAAAGCTGGCGTAAAAACGCCAGCTTTTTCTCTTCGGGCCGGGATGGGTTCAAGAAGTGCTTGTCAACGTATTGAATTTATGATATAAAAACAAGTAAAAGTGATAGCCTTCACCATCACAAACAGTTAATATTAAATATTATGAAAACTTATAAGACTTTCACCTGTTGCTGGTTATCTGTTTCAATATTTCAAAAAAAGAAATTAAGTTTTCTGGATTTCACTAGCAGGAAGTCTCGATTTTGTGTCGAATAGAACTTATTAAGTTGACGAGGTTAACAAAAAGCGGTAGCGAGTTACCGTTGTAACTGGTTTCATGCAACATAATAAATAATAAGCCAGGGCGGCTGAAAAGAAATAGCGTCCAGGCGACAATTTTCGCTGGAAATAGCAGGAATATAAAAGAGGTATTATATATATAATTGTAGCGTGCGATAACGGGCCTGCCATAACGGTTCCATCGTGGGCCGTTAATCGGCTAACTGTATGATTGAATTGCTGGTTTTAGAAGTCCTGCCAGCTCTGTTTTAAATCGGGAAGGGGGAGGGGATAGCGGGAGAAAAAGCTGGTTTGTGGAAGAGGTGAAGTATAGCCGGTATAACTACAATCTTTGAAGGAAGGAGAAGGGAAATGACCTATATTGGCCATGGCGGCAAGGAAATTGTGGAAAGGGTTTTAGAACCTGAAAAAGCTGCTGAGGCAATTAAAGGTTTAACACCGGTGCCCATCCGCGGCCAGATTGCACGGGAAATTATAGATATTGCTTACGGCTTTTTCACCCCCCTGGAAGGATTCATGACCAGGGCGGATGTGGAAGGCGTTTGCAATGAAATGAAGCTCGCCAATGGCATTTTGTGGCCAATCCCCATCGTTTTTGATATTTCCACGGAAGAGATTAATGAAAAGGGAATCAAGGAAGGCGATAAGCTCTTACTGACCTATCAGGATAAGCCGATGGCTATCCTTGAGGTGGAAGAGATCTTCACCTACGATAAGCAGGAGATGGCCTTAAAGGTCTACGGCACAACGGAGGACAAACACCCCGGTGTGGCCAGGACTTATAGCTATAAAGATAAGTTTATCGGCGGAAAAATCACCCTGGTTAACCCACCCAAGATTAACCCTCCTTTTGATGAGTTCTTCTTCACTCCCAAACAAATGCGCCAGAAGTTTGCAGAAAAAGGCTGGCAAAGAATCGTCGCCCACCAGACCAGAAACGTACCCCATACCGGACATGAATGGTTGATGAAAGGCGCCTGGTTATCCGCCCACGGTGAACTGCCCGTAGAAAAAACCGTGACCGGCGTGCTGGTTAACGCCATAATCGGCGAGAAAAGAAAAGGTGATTACATTGACGAGGCTATCGTGCTGTGCCACGATGTGCTGCGCAAGGCCGGTTATTTCCGGGAAGATGTCCACATGACATCCATCACCCTGTGGGATATGCGTTACGCCGGTCCCAAGGAAGCTGTCTTCCATGCCATTTTAAGGTCCAACCTGGGCCTGACACACCACATGTTCGGCCGTGACCATGCCGGAGTGGGTACCTATTATGACCCCTATGATGCCCACAGGATTTTCGACCAGATCCCCGAGGATGCCCTGAATATCAAGCCTGTCCGCGTGCTTGCCTGGTGGTACTGCCCCGTGTGCGGTGAGGTAACCTATTCCGGGCTTTGCGGGCACAAGGAGCAGAGCCAGAACTTCAGCGGCACCCTGATCAGGAGCATCATCCAGGACGGTGTCAAGCCACCTCGCCTGATCTTCAGACCGGAAGTGTTTGACCTGATTATGGAATGCGCAGAGAAGTACGGCTTTGGTTCTGCCTTCGTCACAGACAAGTACTTGAAGGAGCGGAACCCCGTATTTACCCTTCGCGACATGAAGTACTAGTGAGGAGGTGGCGAGATGTCCATTACCATTAACATCTGGATCAACGAGGAAAGGTACGCCAAACTGCAAAAGGCCGGGCTGGCCGATATGGCCGAGGAAGTTCTGGCCGGATTGAAGGTAATCAAGGTTCCCTGCACCGAAGAGCAAAAAGATAAGGTGCTGAAAGTCTTCCCGACGGCAAAATATGACTCTGCCACCACCAAGAGCATTGAGCTGCTGCCCAGAGAAGTGAAGGATAAGATTTTCGACCTGGTGGTTGAAAAGCAGAGCATAGATATCATGGATGAATTCCTTAAGAATTACTAGATAAAAATCTTCTACCTTGATTCTTGCAAATATAGACCAGCCTTTGGGGGGAGGTGGGTATCGGGAAGAGGGAGGGGAGCTTTTAGATAGCGTGCTTAATGCAATTATAAAAATATGAGGAGGTTAGAGTTTATGCCAAGTTATGTAATTGCTGAGAAATGTGACGGCTGCAAAGGGCAGGACAAAACCGCATGCATGTACATCTGCCCCAACGACTTAATGGTCCTGGATAAAGAAAGAATGAAGGCTTACAACCGGGATCCCCAGATGTGCTGGGAGTGTGCATGCTGCGTTAAGATTTGCCCGCAGCAGGCCATGGACCTGAGGGGCTATGCCGACTTTGTTCCCATGGGCGCCAGCACCATTCCGCTGAGGGGTTCGGAAGACATTATGTGGACCATCAAGTTCCGGAATGGCACCATCAAGCGCTTCAAGTTCCCCATCCGGACCACGCCGGAAGGTTCCATCGTCCCCGATGCTGGCTTTGAGACCGGCACCGACGATCTGAAGAGCTACGTGCTTTTCACTGAACCCGGCTCCCTGGGCTGTGAAGTCCCGACCCTGAAGAAATAAATAGAGAAGAGGAGGTTAGGCAAATGGCAAATTTTGAAACCGTAGAAGTCAATACCGACCTATTGATAATTGGTGGTGGCATGTCCGCCTGCGGTGCTGCCGTGGAAGCCGCTTACTGGGCCAAAAAACACGGTCTGAAAGTAACCCTGGTGGATAAAGCTGCCATGGACCGCAGCGGTGCCGTGGCCATGGGTCTGTCCGCAATCAACCTCTACATTGGCCAGGCTGCCGGCGATAATACAGTGGAAGACTACGTCCGTTACGTCAGGCAGGACCTGATGGGCATCACCCGGGAAGACCTGGTTTACAGCATCGCCCGTCACGTCGACTCCACCGTACACCTGTTTGAAAAGTGGGGCCTGCCCATCTGGAAAGACGAGAACGGCAAGTACGTCCATGAAGGCCGCTGGCAGATCATGATCAACGGTGAGTCCTACAAGATCATCGTGGCTGAAGCGGCTAAGAACGCTCTGAACTCCCTCGGTCCCGACAACATTTACGAGCGCGTGTTCATCGTGGAGCCCCTGATGGATGGCGACCGCTGTGTTGGCGCCGTCGGGTTCAGCGTCCGCGAGAACAAGTTCTATGTCTTCAAGGCTAAGGCCGTGCTGGTAGGCATGGGCGGTGCCGTGCACGTGTTCCGGCCTCGTTCCACCGGTGAAGGTCTGGGCCGTTCCTGGTATCCTCCCTTCAACACCGGTTCCAGCGCTTACTTCACCCTGAAGGCCGGCGCCGAAATGACCTGCCAGGAAGTGCGCTTCATCCCCGTGCGCTTCAAGGATGCCTACGGCCCTGTGGGCGCATGGTTCCTGCTCTTCAAGTCCGTAGCTACCAACGCCTTTGGCGAGGACTACATGAAGACCCACCCGGATGTGCTGGAGCAGTATGCCCCGTACGGCCTGACCAAGCCCATCCCGGCCAACCTGCGGAACCACCTGGGCCTCATTGACGAAAGGGCTGGCAAGGGTCCCATCTACATGAGGACGGAGGAAGCCATCCAGCGCCTGGCTCAGGAAATGCCGGACGAGAAGCAGCGTAAGAAGAAACTTAAGGAACTGGAAGCCGAAGCTTGGGAAGACTTCCTCGACATGACCATTTCCCAGGCCCTGCTGTGGGCGGCTACCAACACCTTCCCCGAAGAGAAGCCCTCTGAGATTGCCGCCTGCGAGCCCTACTTCATCGGTTCGCACTCCGGTGCTTCCGGTGCCTGGGTCAGCGGTCCCGAGGACATCGCTCCGCCCGAGTATCAGTGGGGATACACCAACATGTCCACTGTGAAGGGCCTGTTCTGCGCGGGCGACGCTTCCGGCGCTTCCAGCCACAAGTTCTCCTCCGGTTCCTTCACTGAGGGCCGGATTGCGGCCAAGTCTGCCATCCGGTTCATCGTGGAGAACAACGAGGAGCCCAAGGTGGATCCCGCCCAGATCGAGGAGCTCAAGGCACGGATTCTGAAGCCTCTGGACACCTTCGAGCAATACAAGAACATGACCACCGACCCAGAGGTGAACCCGAACTACATCCGTCCGAAGCAATTCATGTTCCGCCTGCAGAAGATCATGGACGAGTATGCCGGCGGTGTCTCCAAGTCCTTCACCACCAACAAGTACCTCCTGGAGAAGGGCCTGGAGCTGCTGGAAATGCTCAAGGAAGACTCCGAAAAGCTGGCTGCTTCCAACCTGCACGAGTTAATGCGGTGCTGGGAGAACGTCCACAGGATGTGGCAGGCGGAGGCCCACATCAGGAGCGTGCTGTTCCGCGAAGAGACCAGGTGGCCCGGCTACTACATCAGGGCGGACTTCCCGAACATGGACGAAGAGAACTGGAAGTGCTTCGTCAACTGCCGCTGGGACCGCAACACCGGGCAGTGGGAAGTCTTCAAGCGGCCCGTCATCTCCATTGTGGACTAACGTGTAGCGTAGATTATCTTCCGCTATTACCTGCATATGTATTTGAGCCGTGGCTGTTCGCGGCCACGGCTTAACCCTTATTTTTCTAAAAACTATGTTGTGACGGTGATGAAATATGGGCAATAAGAGCATCCTGGTAGTTGGAGGGGGAATAAGCGGGTTAACTGCCGCCATTGAGGCTTCAGAAGTGGGTCATGAAGTCTTTATTATTGAGAAGAACCCCTACCTCGGCGGCAGGGTGGCCCAGATGAACCAGTATTTTCCCAAGCTCTGCCCTCCCAACTGCGGTCTTGAAATCAATTTCCGCAGGATTAAAAACAACCCCAAAATTCACGTTATAACCCTGGCCGAGGTAATGGGAGTTTCCGGCCAGGAGGGAGATTTTGAGGTCAAGGTTAAAGTTTCTCCCCGCTATGTAAATGAGAACTGCACTGCCTGCGGCAAGTGTGTGGAGGTTTGTCCGGAAGAAAGGAAAAACACCTTTAACTATGGTCTGGACAATACCAGGGCCATTTATTTGCCGCACATTTTCGCTTTTCCAATGAAATATGTTATTGATGCCCAGGCCTGCTCCAGGTGCAACAAGTGTGCTGAAGTTTGCCCGGTTAACGCCGTCGATCTGAATATGGAACCCAGGGAAATGACCTTGAGGGTTGGTTCCATCATCTGGGCTACCGGCTGGAATCCCTATGATGCCTCCAGGATTGGTTATTACGGTTTCGGCCAGTACCAGAATGTAATTAACAACGTGATGCTGGAGAGACTGGCTGCTTCCAACGGCCCGACGGGTGGTAAGATCCTGCGCCCCTCCGACGGTAAGCCGGTGGAAAAAGTGGCCTTTGTCCAGTGTGCCGGTTCCAGGGATGAAAACCACCTGCCCTATTGTTCCGGCGTGTGCTGTCTTGCTTCCTTAAAGCAGGCTACTTATATCCTGGAGCGGAATCCCGAGGCCCAGGTATATATTTACTTTATTGATATCCGGGCGCTGGGTAAATTTGAAGACTTTTACATGAAAGTAAAGGATAATCCGAATATTCATTTAGTTAAAGGTAAAGCGGGTGAAATCACAGAAGATCCGGCCACCAGAGATTTGATTTTGGTGGTGGAGGATCAGGAAACCCAGAAATTAATGAAGGAAAAATTCGACCTGGTTGTGCTGGCCACCGGTATGGCACCGACTACCAGGGAGAGCAGGGCGCCTGTGGATCTGGTATACGACGAGAACGGCTTTGCGGTTGGTGGCGCGCCGGGTATATACAGCGCCGGTTGTGTGAGCAGGCCAATGGATGTGGCTTCCTGTGTCGAGGACGCAACTGCTGCTGCCCTCAAGGCTATCCAATCGACGGTGGGGAGGTAATTGACGGTGGACAAAAAACTGGCGGTTTATATATGTACCGGCTGTGGAATTGGTGATGCCCTGGATATAGATGCCCTTTCCAATGTGGCAACCAAGGAATACAAGGTTCCGGTGTGCAAATCCCATCCCTTCCTTTGCGGCGCGGAAGGCGTTGGGATGATCAAGCAGGATATGGAAGGGGAAGGGGTTAACACCATCGTAATTGCGGCCTGCTCCATGCGGGTAAATTATGACGTGTTCAACTTCCCCAATACCATCGTGGAAAGGGTTAACCTGCGGGAGCAGGGCGTATGGTGCCATCCGGCCAACGACGAGGATACCCAGATGCTGGCCGAGGACAGCCTGCGCATGGGTATAGTCAAGGCCCAGCAGATGTCCCTGCCGGAGCCCTTCCAGGCGGAAAACCTGTCTAAAAACGTGCTGGTTGTCGGTGGCGGCCTGGCCGGTCTTACGGCTGCACTGGAGTCTGCCCGGGCGGGATACAAGACCGTGCTGGTGGAAAAGAATTCTTCCCTGGGTGGCTGGGTGGCCAAACTGCACAAGCAGGTCGGCTTAAAGCCCCCTTATAATGAGCTGGAGGATAATAATATTAACCAGTTAATCAAGGAAGTGGAAGAAAATCCCGACATTACTGTCTATAAAGGTGCGCAAATACAAAAAATTTCCGGTGCGCCGGGGATGTTTGATGTGGAGATCAACCAGAGCGGCAGCGTGGCCACGGAAAGGGTAGGTTCCATCGTCCTGGCTACGGGTGCAGTGGCCTATGACGCCACCAAATTGAGCCACCTGGGCTTTGGCCAGTACCCCAACGTGATCACCGGCGAAATGTTTGAAGAAATGGCTGCCCGGGGCGAGTTCAAGCGTCCTTCCGACGGCCGGGAGGCCAGGAGCGTGGCCTTTATCCTCTGTGCCGGTTCCCGGGATAAGGAGCATCTGCCTTACTGCTCGGCCATTTGCTGCACCGAGTCCTTAAAGCAGGCACTTTACGTGAAGGAAAAGGATCCCGAAGCCACGGTCTACATTTTCTATAAGGATATGCGGGCTGCGGGTAACTATGAGTTCCTCTACCAGCGGGTGCAAAAGGAAGGGGCCCTGTTCTTCAGGGGCGAAATTGCCGGCATTGAAGAGGACGGCGGCAGCCTGATCATTGAATTTGATGATGTTCTGGTCGGCGACCGGATCAGGACGGAACCGGTGGACCTGGTGGTCCTGGCAACCGGCATGGTGCCCACCACGGCCATCGGGGAAAGGCTTGTTATCCAGTCCGACGATCAGGGCAAGGATTCCGAGCCTCCGGCGGATGAGATCATCAAATCCAACATCCTTAACCTGGAATACCGTCAGGGTCCCGAGTTGCCCACTTTGAAGTACGGTTTTGCCGATTCGCACTTCATCTGCTTCCCGTACGAAACACGCCGGACGGGCATTTACGCTGCGGGTAGTGTGCGGGCACCCATGGACATTCCTTCCACCATCAGGGATGCCACCGGCGCAGCGCTGAAGGCCATCCAGTGCATCGAGCTGACGGCTCAGGGTTCGGCCGTGCACCCGCGGGTGTGGGACCTCTCCTTCCCGGAATTCTTCATGCAGAGGTGCACCCAGTGCAAGCGGTGTACGGTGGAGTGCCCGTTTGGTGCCATTAACGAGGATGAAAAAGCCAATCCACTGCCCAACCCCACCCGTTGCCGGCGCTGCGGTACCTGTATGGGGGCCTGCCCGGAGCGGATTATTTCCTTCAAGAATTACTCGGTGCCCATGATCGGCAGTATGGTGAAAGCTATTGAGGTGCCGGAGGAGGACGAGGAGAAACCGAGAATCATCATCTTTGCCTGTGAAAACGACGCTTATCCGGCCCTGGATATGGCCGGCATCAACCGCATGACCATCAGCCCCTGGGTGCGGATTATTCCGGTGAGGTGCCTTGGTTCCATGAACCTCATCTGGATTGCCGACGCCCTCTCCAAGGGCATTGACGGTATCCTGCTGCTGGGCTGCAAGCACGGCGACGACTACCAGTGCCACTTCATCAAGGGCAGCGAGCTGGCCAGCTACCGCCTGTCCAAGATTTCGGAGACATTAAACCGCCTGGCTCTGGAATCGGACCGGGTGAGGATGGAACAGGTCAGCATTATGGATTACGACCGGATTCCTCAAATTATCGAAGACTTTGTCAGCAAGCTTGAGGAAGTCGGTCCCAACCCGTACAAGGGCTTCTAAGGGAATGGCAGAGGGGTTTTCAACCCCTCTTGCCGGTTGCCCTCCGGCTTTAACCCTGTTTAATTAAGTAACAAGAGATAGCGCAACTGCTAAAAACTATTTGCCAAAGGGGTTTAAAAGTATGGAACCTAAAGAACCTAAAGAAATATCTTTGGAGATGAAAGAATACCTGGTTTCAGCCGGGGCACAAACTCTGGATCACTGCATGAGCTGCGGGCTCTGCTCCGCCCTTTGTCCCTGGCGCCTGGTGTCCGGTCATACCAGTGAGGTTTTTTACATCCGGAGGATGCAGCGCCTGGCACAGCTTGGCCTGGAAGGGTTCGATGATGAGGAAGTTCTCTTTGCCTGTACCACCTGCGGCATGTGCCAGAGGAACTGTCCCAGGCAGGTAAAGATAATTGAAAACGTACGTTCCATGCGCAGCACCACCGTGGAGGCCGGTTTTGTGCCCTCTTCACTGCGGTCCGTGGTGGGCAGCCTGCACTCCAATGGTAACCCCTGGTCCGGGCCCCGTGAAAAGCGCATGGACTGGCAGAAAGGGATGGAAGTACCTGCCTTTACGCCTGATACCGAGTACCTGCTCTTTGTCTGCTGCACCTCCTGTTACGACCCCCGCAGCCAGAAAATTGCCCGGAACGTGGTTTCCCTGCTGAAAGCGGCAGGAGTAAGTTTCGGTGTCATTGGTGTAGAGGAAAGCTGCTGTGGGGAAACGGTCCGCAAGATTGGCGATGAAGAGCTCTTCCAGAAGCTGGCTGAATCCAACATCAAGCTCTTTAAGGAAAAGGGAGTCAAAAAGATCATTACTACCTCTCCCCACTGCCTGTATACTTTTAAGCACGAGTATCCCGAGCTGGGCGGGGAATTTGAGGTCGTGCATTATACCCAGATCCTGGCTGAACTGGTGCAGGATGGCAAGCTGTCGCTGACCGTCCCGCAGGATAAAAAGATTGCCTACCATGATCCCTGCTACCTGGGGCGGCATAACGAGATTTTTGAGGCACCCCGTAATTTAATTAAGGCCGTGCCCGGTGCCGAACTGGTCGAGCTGAGCCGGGCCAGGGAAAAGAGCCTCTGCTGCGCCGGGGGTGGCGGCCGGCTGTGGGCCGAGGTACCCCGCGGTGAGCGTTTTGGCGAATTAAGGGTTCTGGATGCCGAGGAGCGGGGTGCGGATACGCTGGTCACGGCCTGTCCCTATTGTGTAATCATGCTGGAAGCGGATTGCCTGGCCCTCGACAAGCAGGAGAAAATTAAAATTATGGAAATCTCGGAACTCCTGAGCGCATCGATGGGGAGGGAGAGCTAATTGACCAATGTAAACCCTCAGTTTGCTAAAAAACTTCAGAAGTATGGCGCCAGCACAGTTTCCCAGTGCTTCAGCTGCGGGACCTGTACGGCCGTCTGTTCATTAACAACCGACGAGCACCAGTTTCCGCGCAGGTTTATGCGGTACGTGCAGCTGGGCCTGGAAGATAAAATCAAGCATTCCGTGGAACCCTGGCTGTGCTATTATTGCGGCGACTGCCAGAAGAATTGCCCGCGCAAGGCCGATCCCGGCGAGCTGATGATGGCCCTGCGGAGGTATCTGACCACGGTCTATGACTGGACCGGTATTTCGCGGAAGCTCTACACCTCCATGGCGTGGAAGGTAATTCTGGTGGGGCTTTTATTTGCCCTGACCCTGATAGTGGTGTATACGTTCAGCGGTGAAATGGTTACGGAGAGGGTGGAGCTGGAAACTTTCGCCCCCGCACACATAGTTCACCCGGTGGGTTACGTTTTTGGTGCGGTGCTGGCCTTTTTGCTGCTTTCCAACGTTTACCGAATGTACAGGTTTATCATGGGTCCCCAGGCCGGCGGGCTACCCTTATCCGTATATATTCAGGAACTGGGCACCCTGGTGGTTCATTTTGCCACCCAGGCCCGGCTGCGTATGTGCGCCAACAAGTCGCTCTGGCTGAGGCACTTCTTGATAATGAGCGGTTACTTTGTGGCCTTCGTCCTGGTGAACATTGACGTCGTGACCAGATGGTCCCTGACCAACGAGCCGCCCATGTGGTGGCACCCCGGCAAGCTGCTCTGGAGTTATGCATCTATTGCTATGCTTTATGCTACGACCCTGGCGATCATCGGGCGTTTAAATAAAAAAGAGCCAATTCATCAGTACTCCCATTCCACCGACTGGATGTTCCTGATCCTGCTCTGGTGCACGGTGGCCACGGGCTTATTAATGCGTATTTTCATGGAATTAAATATGCCCCTGCCCACCTATCACACCTTCGCCCTGCACCTGGCCTTTACGGTGCCCCTCCTGGGCCTGGAGGTCCCCTTTACCAAATGGTCGCACCTGGCCTACCGGCCTTTCGCCCTTTACTTTGTGCGCCTGAAGGAGAGGGCCCTGGAGCTGAACAGGTCGCAAGGTGAAGCGTCCCAGGTTGGTGTGAGCGGCTAAATTTGAAGGCCTCCAGGTAGCACAAAAGGACCCCGGGAAGGGTCCTTTTTCATTTTGGGTCAACACCTCTGCGCGATATACCGGCAGCGGGCAGATCAGACATCGATGGTTTTGCCCGGCCATTCCACCCTTTTCTCGTAGTACTGCACGGCACGCCTGCCCATGCCCAGCGCCGTGAGGTAATTCACTCCCCCGGCCAGCAGCAGGCCCAGCAGCGGGATAATGCGCACCAGGCTGGAGCGGGTGGTGGAACGCACTCCCAGGGACAGGAGCGCCCGCTCCACCAGGGCCGTAAAGGCCTCCCTGGAGAGTTGATTGACTGCCGTCCGGGAGAGGCTCATACCCGCGCTCCCTATCCCTGAGGCAAAGATGAAGGCCCAGAAGGCCTCGCGCCGGTAACGGTAGCCGGTCAGGTTGTTATCGTAGATGAAGGCTATTTCCAGGACCATGCGCCCCAGGAGGTAGGTGAGCAGGGTTACGTCGAGGGCGACCCCTCCCAGCAGGGCGACCAGCGTGCCCAGGCCCGGTATGACCGCCGGCAGGGCGGTGAGCGCTCCAGCCAGGGCGCACTGCCAGGCCCTTTCCTGAATAATTTTGCCGGCCAGATCCCGGGGAGATAAATCCGGGTAATTTTTTTTCAGCCTATTTATTTTCTGCTCGATTTCTTCGGCCCGGGGTGAGGAAAAAGGGTTGAAGCGCGCCACGGCTGCGGTCCCCCCCTTTTTTTAGCACCAGTATGACATGCCGGCCGGGTGCGGTCAAGGGGACCGGGGGCGGGAAAAATTACCCGGCTGGATAAAAGAAAAACACCCGCCGGCAGGATGAAGTTACCGGCGGGTGCGGGCGTGGAAGGGATTACTTGTTTTCGCCTCCACCGCCAACCCTGGTTCCTCTGAGCTCAGCGTTGGTAAGGTAGGAGACGACGGCAACAAGAATGCCTAAAATGATATCATTCCACATGGCATTGACAACGTTGGAATAACCCAGCACAAAAGGTGCAATGATCAGCCAGATGCCGAAAATAATGCCCAACCAGCCGTACCTGTTCACCCGGTTTCACCTCCCACCTTTCAGTTGTTGCTGCAATCACTGTTTATTTTAACCACTGCCAGGAATTTTAAACCCCCGGGCAGCTAAACAGGATAAAATTTTTCAATAAAATAGGTCTAAAATGAAGGAATTGCCAGTTACTGGTAGAATAGAATAGAAATGTTGGCAATATCTGGCTGGAGGTTGATGAAATTGCTGCAGCGTTATTTTGAGCTGGTTGAAGAGCTTGGCGCGCTGGAAAAGAACAGCCTGGCGGATCTGTCCGAGGAGGAGATAATGCGCTACCTGGACCTGCGCAGGGAGCGGGAGGAACTGGCCGGTAACCTGGAGGACATGATGGAGGGAGCCCTGAACTACCTGCAGGATCTGGCCAGGAACGTGGGCGAGGAGCTGGTTGATCTACCCGGTTTAATGGAAAGTGCCAGGGAGCAGGGGGATTTTAAGGAGGATTACCTTAACCGGATAGCGACACTTATCGGGTCACTGGAAGCGGATCTGGAGAGAATTCTCGCCGATTGCCGCCAGTTGCGCTATGAACTATTATGGGGCGGGGAAAGGGAGGCCGGTGGAGAGGATGCGGGAGAACAGGTGCCGGAAAATTACCCGGCCGAAATAAGCGACCGGGGAAAAGACAGGCCGAAAGATGCGGCAAAGAAAAAGGAAGGGGCCCTGGCAGAGGCGGCCTGCGCCCTGGAGCCCGCGTGCAGGGAAGAGCCGCCGGGAGAAATATCAGCCCGGGACGGCCGGGAACAGGAAAACGGGTGTTCTGTTATCGTTTCCCCGGAAACATTGAAGAAGCTGGAAGCGGTCATGCGTCCCCGGGAACCCCTGGACCTGGAACCTGTACCGCTGGAGGGGCAGGCCGGGCTGGCTGTATTAAAGGCGGCCTGTGCCGGGGGCAAGTCCCGCCCCGGGAAATCCCATAAAGAGCGACACCGCCGCTAGAACCAGCGGCGGTGTCTGAAAGTGCACTCGCAGCACTTCGCGGCCGGAGCCGCGCGGGTGCTTATTTATCCTTATCGTGGTTCTGATCTATGGGTCTTAAGAAAGTGACGTTATTTCTCCGGCCGGGTCTTTTGACCGGCATTTCCTCCTCGGTAATTTCCAGGTAGAAAACCTTTTCCGGATAGCAGAGGACGGTTACAACCCCCCGTTCCGGTTCTGTCAGCCAGATCCCCTTGAACTCCAGCATTTCTCCCATTAAATCCACATTTACCCTGCGCGGTCCTTCCAGGACTTCCAGTTCCCATCCCTGGATGCTCACCACTATGGTTTTATGTGGTTGAGTTACTTCCATCTATGGCTACCCTCCTTTGCTCCGGGCCGCTTTAAGCGGCCCACCCATCAGTATACCATATCCTGCATGGATGATAAAAATATTTCACAGAAAAAAGCCCCTGTCCACTGGGACAGGGGCTCGTGAAGACAGTGGGCGCTATTACTGCATCTGCTGCAGGCGCCTGACCCTTTCCGCTATTGGCGGGTGGGTGCTGAACAGGCTGGCCAGGGTTTCTCCCCGCAGCGGGTTGACGATGAACAGGTGGGACGTGGCCGGGTTAACCTGCATGGGAATGTGCTGAGCGGCCCGCTCCAGCTTGAGCAGTGCGCTGGCCAGGCCGTGGGGTGAGCCTGCCAGGCGGGCGCCGGTGGCATCGGCCTCAAACTCCCTGGCCCGGGAGATGGCCAGCTGGATGAGGGTGGCCGCCAGGGGGGCCAGGATAATCATCAGCAGGGTGCTTACCAGGCCCAGGGGGTTGGCCCCTTCTTCGTCATCCCGGCCAAAGATCAACCCCCACTGCAGGGCATTGGCAATCATGGTGATGGCGCCGGCCAGGGCGGCGGCAATGGTGCCCACCAGCACGTCCCGGTTTTTGATGTGGGCAATTTCGTGAGCCAGGACGCCTTCAACCTCCGAACGGTTGAGAATTTGCATCAGGCCATCGGTCACCGCCACCGCCGCGTTGGACGGGTTCCTGCCCGTGGCGAAGGCGTTGGGCTGCGGTGACGGGGTGCGGTACACCCGGGGCATGGGTATGCCCGCCCGCTGGGAAAGCCGGCGGATTATATCGAACAGCTCCGGCGCCTCGTGCTCGGCCAGGGGCCGGGAACCGGTCATGGCAATGGCAATCCTGTCGCTGAAGTAGTAGCTGAAAAAGTTCATCCCCAGGGCAATGATGAAGAACAGGAGAGCTCCCGAACTGCCGCCCACGGCATTGCCAATCAGCACCAGCAAAACGGTTAACAGGCCCATCAATAACCAGGCTCTGAAATTATTCATGGGGGTCCGTGACCTCCTTTCAAAAATATACCGGAACCAACCGGCAACAAACCCTCTCCGGCCGGTACCCGGGTGCGGTCCGCCGCTCCGACCGGCAGGGGAAATTACCCGCTTTAACCAGCCTCCCGCGCGTGACGGAAGGTAATATTTACATGGGTATTGATCCCTCCTTCACGATTATACCTGTAAGGTAAATTATGATATATAAATAACAAGCACTGTAATTGCCGGACGCTTACCCTGCTACGAACCTCCGATTCCTTATATCGTGCCTGCCACTACCTACAGTTATTCTATTACTTATTATATTATAATTTTTTCTTACCAGGCAAGAGAGGAAAGTGGAAAGAAACTGGAAATGCAGGGTTCCCGGCGCCTCCTGCCGCCCGCGCATCGAACAGTTGTACGTTATTGACGGGAAAAATCATTTATAGTAAAATAACTCAAGCAGGTTCTATAAGTCAAAGGAATTTTCAAAACGATAATAAGCGCTCTGAAACAGGGCTCTCAAGTTGATGAATATAAGGATTTCGTGCCGGAGTGGCGGAACTGGCAGACGCACGGGACTTAAAATCCCGGGGGTGTTATGCACCCGTACCGGTTCAAGTCCGGTCTCCGGCACCAGAAAAATCAAGGCTTTCATAATATAGCGGGCATCTGAAAAGTGGTGCCCGCTAAGCTTTTTGGGTGCCCGTTTGATGCCCAAATAAATTTTTCAGTTTTTCCACTGCTTCCTTTTGTATCGTGGGAATTACGTGGGAATAGGTGTCTAAGGTGAGGGTAACCGTCTGGTGGCCTAGTCATTCCTGGACAACCTTGATGTATACACTCTGTGCCTGGAGGATGATGGCTTACAAACGGTAAAGGTTATGGTAAGGTGGCTAGCCAGGTCTTTTTTTTGCTCAACATGCGGTACAGTTCAAGAAATTTCTGCCGTTTCCATTCGTAAAAATCTTTCGTCGTTCGCTTTAGAGTAAGCAGTCGGCGCAAAATAACCTCCTGGCTAATCTTAAACCTATCTGCTAATTCTTTTAACTCCCAATCTTCCCATATTAACTTCTTAGGTTCGCCCGAAACGATCTCATTTTCAAGAAGTGCTTCTCGGGGGACCAGGACTTCGCCTGCAACCATGTTACAATAAGCTTCTGTCTTTTTGTGCTGGTTCCCAAAACGGCTTTCTTCTTCCTCCTCCATATAAGGCATGTCGCAGATGCCGCTTTTCTTAAGAGCGATATGAACTAGTTCATGTATCAAAGAAAAGGCCCTGCCTCGGGGGGTATCTTTAATATTGAGACATATTACTGGAAACAGACGTTCGCTTATAGAAATTCCCCTCATTATAGATAGGTCGATTCCTTTGGCATGAAAGACTAATACACCCAGTCGCTCTACTGCCTCAGTCCAACGCCGTAGAGCGGTGTATTCGTTGACACTTGCACTTATACTTCGCGCCATGGCTTAGGCCCCCAATTAAAAAACACTTTCGGCTAGATTATACCATGTGGGACATATCTTTGAGGAGAAAATTATGAGTCATTTGCTGTAATGATTATTGGACAGCATCCCATGAGGATACATTCTATCCTAATATATCGTTTGTTACATGGAGTTCACCAAGCAGAGCATCATCGCCCAGGCCGCCACGGCCATGCTGGTCCAGGCCAACCAGCAGCCGCAGTTGGTGCTGCAACTCCTGCGATAACCTGCGGAACAAACTTGCTCCGCTAAGAGCATCCGAAATTGTGACAGGCCTCCCTTTGACGGGAGGCCTTCCTCAGCTTGTAGATAAAGTATTTCTGGGGTGTGCCCTGGTTTTAGTCGTCGCTCCCGGTCGTTTCGCTCTGTGTTCAGGTGGCCTCCGCGAACATCCTGTCTGCGGTCCCGCCTCATCCCGTCGTCGTGGCCTGGCTCGGCAGCGCTTACTAATACCAGGGCACATAGGAAGTTTGTCAACAGTCTGAGGCCTCCCTTCAACGGGAGGCCTGTTTTTCTACCACCGGCGGCCGGTCAGGAACCGGCCTGTTCTGTTTCCCCGTCCAGGTGGCAGGACATACCGCAGTACCCCTGCATGTTGACTACGCTGGCTTTGAGGATCAGCAGCAGCGCGGCCAGGCGGAGCCGCAGGTCGGGCTCCAGGCCGCGCAGGAAGTAGCCCAGCTGTTTGGCCGCTGCCGCCGCTTCCTGCAGTTCCTGGATGTCCAGGTATAAAGCGTCCCGGGTGAGGGAGTGATAGGCGGTAAGCCTGTCGATGCCGAGCATGCAGAGCCCTACGTCCAGCAGGTCGGCGGGGCTGATGTGGTATGTATCGCAGCACCTGGCCAGGGCGTCAAGCCGCTCGTGGTCAAGGTATGGTTTGAAGAAGCTCATTTTTTCTCCTCCTTCAGCATGGGCGACAAAATGGCCTTGATGAGAAAAGTCAGGCACAAAAGCCTCTGCCGGTCGCTTATGCACTGCTCGTACAGGGAGCGCCAGGTTTTATCCGCCAGCTCCAGGCAGTGCTGGAAGCGCTCCCGGTTGAGGATATGTTCATCCCCCTGCCGTTCGTAAAGCAGGTCGACCAGAACATGGGAGGCACCCACGTCCAGAATGTGCAGGTGGTTCAGGCCGTTCCCGGTCATGCACTCGGCCAGCGGTTTCAGCTGTTTCTCCGGCAGAACCGGGTTGAGGACGTTGATTTTGGTAACGGTCATGGCAGCACACCTCGGCAAGTAAAATTAAGCCACTGGCTTTATCTTTCTATGGTTCCCATTTTCCGGTCTTAATATGAGCTCTCCCTTGACCGGGCCTGCCAGAGGTTATATAATACCATTAGAACAGGTGTACGAACAGGGTGTTAACCATTATAAAATAAATTTAGTCCCCTGGCGTGGCTGCGGGGAGGGATGGGGTGCTGTTAAGGCATCTCCGGTTAATATTCAAAATATACAAATAAAAGGATGACTGCTACCCATCCAGTTCCGGTTCGGGCCACAGTATCAAAGGAGGTGTGCCGCCGGCTTTTGGAGCCGGGCAGTTCTATGTTGATTGTTCTGGATTTCGGACATGGCGGCCGGGACCCCGGGGCGGTTGGTTCCGGCCTGCAGGAGAAGGACGTGGTTTTAACCCTCGGGCTTCAGGTTCTTTCCTTCCTGGAGGAGTACGAGGTCAGGGTTATTCCCACCCGCACCGGCGATGTTTATGTTTCCCTGGAGGAACGGGCCGAACTGGCCAATAAAAACGGGGCCGATTTCTTTTGCTCCCTGCATGTGAACGCCGGCGGCGGGAGCGGCTTCGAAAGTTTTATCCACCCGGATGCCCCGCAGAAAACCCGGATGATAGCGGCTGCACTGCACCGCGAAGTGGCCGCGTTTTATATCCAGCGGGGTTTTCCCGACCGCGGGCTGAAAAGGGCCGATCTGGCCGTGCTGAGGAAAACAAATATGCCCGCTGTGCTCCTGGAAAACTTCTTTATCGACAGTCCCCGCGATGCCGCCTGCCTCGCAGATAAAGCGTGTTTGCGGGAGCTGGCCCGGGCCATTGCGGGGGGGATGGCGCGCGTTCTGGGCCTGAAAAAGCGCAGCAGCGGGGATGCCGCCGGGGAAATTGGGCGCCTGCGGGAACGCGGCCTGATCGTTAGCGACCATGATCCCGATGCTGCCGTAACCTGGGGTGAGCTGGCGGCGGTTTTAAACCGCCTGCTGGACCGCCTGGAAAAGGAAGGTGGAGGGACGACCGGGGGGTAGCTCTGGCCTCCCGGGTGAAAATATGCTAAACTTATGTAGAAAAAAATTCTAAAACGAGGCGGGGGATTGTGGAAATGGACGAAACAAAATGCACAGGTTGTAATGATAAGGATACCGGCCGGTGCAGCACGGGACAGTGTCCCGGATCTTCCTACCTGCCCCAGAACGAGGCCAGCGATATTAAGAATGTCCTTGCCGTGATGAGCGGGAAGGGGGGAGTGGGCAAGTCATCGGTTAGCGCCCTGCTGGCCGTCGCCCTGGCCCGCCGGGGTTATAAAACCGGCATTCTAGATGCTGACATCACCGGTCCCAGCATACCCAAAATCTTCGGGCTGGTGGACCGCCCCGAGCAGTTCAAGAATTATATCCTGCCGGTGAAAACCGCACTGGGTATTCAGGTCATGTCGTTGAACCTGTTCCTGCCTTCGGAGGATGATCCCGTTATCTGGCGGGGTCCCATCCTGGCCAGCGCGGTAAAACAGTTCTGGAGCGACGTGGCCTGGGGTGATCTGGATTACCTGATTGTGGACATGCCCCCCGGCACCGGGGATATTCCCCTCACCGTCATGCAGTCACTGCCTTTAAATGGACTGCTGGCAGTTTCATCCCCCCAGGACCTGGCCATGATGGTGGTGAGCAAGACCATTAAAATGGCCCGGCAGGCCTGTATACCCATCCTGGGACTGGTGGAGAACCTGAGCTATATTTCCTGCCCGCACTGCGGCGAGAAGATCCAGCCCTTCGGTAACGGCAGCGTGAAGGAAGCGGCAAGCAAAACGGGGCTGCCTCTGCTGGCCGTCCTGCCCGTGGATCCCGAGCTGGCAAAGCTGGCCGATGCCGGGCGTATTGAGGATTATGAGGGAGAATCGCTTAAAAAACTGGAGCCGCTGGTTGAGGTGGTCGTCAACAAGAAAACTCCGGCCTGACCGGAGTTTTTCTTTATTTTCCGCCGGTTACCGGCGTAAATTTCGTCCGGGGGATATATCGGGCGAAAATAAGCCGGAAGAAGAAAATTTTATCCCTGAACCCTGTTGTTTTTTGTCTCCCGGATGATTTATCATGATGTTATGATGAAAGGAGCGTGAGCAGGCGTGCTGAACTGGAAACGGTCGCTGGCATTTATTGCTATGGCGGCTTTTGTGGCCGGCATAATGTTTGCCGGTGGTTGCTTGCTGGTTAACGATCTCGCCCCGCAGGATGAAGGAGTACCCCGGGTTAACAACGTGGCCAGCGCCATGCCCGGAGTCGGTCCCGGCACGGTGGCCGACATAGTTTCCAAGGCGGGACCGGCCGTGGTAAAGATTGATACGGTGAAAATCCGCGGCAGCGGGCAGGTGGACCCCTTCCTGGACGATCCCTTTTTCCGGCAGTTTTTTGGCGGGCCTTTTGGTTTTCAATCGCAGCCCCGGGAGGAGCGGGGTATTGGCTCCGGCTTTATAATGTCCCAGGACGGTTATATTCTCACCAACGAACACGTCATTGACGGGGCTCAGAAAATAACCGTTACCATCCAGGGGTTCTCGCAGCCCCTGCCGGCCAGGGTAGTGGGAGCCGATTACGACCTGGACCTGGCCGTGCTGAAGGTTGATGCCGGCAAGTCCCTGCCCACCTTGAAGCTGGGCGATTCCGACAAGGTCCGGGTGGGGGACTGGGTGATCGCCATCGGCAACCCCTTCGGACTGGATCACACGGTTACGGTGGGGGTGATCAGCGCGAAGGGCCGGCCGGTTACGGTTGAAAACAGGCGCTACAAGAATCTCCTGCAGACCGATGCCTCCATTAACCCGGGTAACAGCGGCGGGCCGCTTTTGAACCTCAACGGCGAGGTGGTGGGTATCAACACCGCCGTTGCCCAGGCCCAGGGAATTGGTTTTGCCATCCCCACCAGTACGGTGAAAGAGGTCCTCAACCAGCTGCTCCAGGGCAGTAAGAAGCAGACGCCCTGGCTGGGTGTGCAGATGCAGCCCGTGACGGAAGAAATTGCTGCCTACCTGGGCCTGCCCTCGACCGCAGGGGCGCTGGTGGTTGGGGTTATTCCGGGCAGCCCCGCTGATAATGCAGGGCTGGCGCAGGGGGATGTGATCCTGCGGGTGGACAACCAGGAAGTTAAAAGCCCCGATGATCTGGCCAGGATTGTCCAGAACAGCAAGGTGGGCCAGCGGGTGGTGCTGCAAATTTACCGTAACGGCAGCTCCCGGTATGTGCCTTTAATTCTGGCCGAAAAGCCCAGGCAACTGCGTTAAAAGTAACACCCCTTCCATCAGGAAGGGGTGTTTTCCTGTGCCTGTTCCAGCAGCTTTCTTACTTCTTTCTTTAGGAGTTTTCCCGAGGTTGTTTTGGGCAGGCCTTCCATGAACAGTATTTTGCGGGGGACTTTGTAGGGAGCCAGCCTCTGGGCGCAGAAGGATTTTATTTCCTCGGGGTCGGGCTTCTGCTGTTCCCGGGGCAGGATCATGGCCGCCACCTCTTCTCCCATCACCGGGTCCGGGATGCCCACCACAACGGCGTCGAAGATCTGGGGGTGCTGGTAGAGGACCTCTTCCACCTCCCGCGGGTCGATGTTCAGCCCTCCCCGTATAATCACGTTTTTCTTGCGGCCGACAATGAACACATAGCCGTCTTCATCCATGTAGCCCAGATCTCCCGTGTAAAGCCAGCCGTTGCGGATTGCCTTTTGCGTTTCTTCTTCCTGGTTGAGATAACCCTTCATCACGTTTGGCCCCCGGACCACGATCTCTCCCACCTGACCGGCAGGCAGGGCCCGGCCTTCATAATCTACAATTTTAACCTCCACCCCCGGTATGGGCAGCCCTGCGGAGCCCGGCTTTTTGGTGCCGAACACGGGGTTGCAGGTGACCACGGGCGAGGTTTCGGTAAGGCCGTAGCCCTCCGTAATCTGGAAACCGAATTTTTTCTCGAAGGAGTAAAATACCTGTACCGGGAGGTGGGCTCCGCCGCAGAAGGCAATTTTCCAGGATCCCAGGTCGAAGCTGCCGGACTGTTCTTCCAGCAGGAAGACGTACATGGTGGGGGGACCGAAAAAGAAGGTGATCTTTTCATCCTGGATGGTCTGCAGGACCGTGCGGGCGCCGGGCCATCTTTCATGGATGACCACCGTAGCGCCGGCAACCAGGGAAGCAAGCAGGACACAGGTTTGGGCTGCCGAGTGGTAAACCGGCGCCACCAGCAGCGTTCTCACCCCGGGGCCGAAGCCGCATATCCGGGCGAAGGTAACGGCGTTACTGTAGATATTGCCGTGGGTGAGCATTACTCCCTTCGGCTTACCGGTATTGCCTGAAGTATAAAGTATTTCCGCCACCTCATCCCGGTCAACCGGCCGGGGGAGATCGCCGGCGGGAGAGGATGATAACAAATCGGCAAAGGAGCGGGTATGGGGATATGGCTGCCCGGGGTTGACGACGACAAAGCCCCGGGGAATGGCTAAATTGCCGGTTAACCGGGTGAAGGTGGAAATATTCTCCGCGTTGCAGATAACCAGGGCAGGTGAAGCATCCCGGACGATATAGGTAATCTCGTGGATGGTATAGAGCGGATCAATGGGGACGGCCACGCACTGCAGGCTGAGGACGGCATAAAAAGAGACTACGAATTCGGGACAGTTTTCCAGGGCAATAAGCACTCTTTCACCGGGTGTCAGCCCCAGCTTTTTTAAGCTGCTGGCAAAGCGGTTGACCCACTGGTTGAGGGTGGCATAGGATATACGCTGGCCGTGAAAAACCAGGGCTTCCTGATCGGGGAAAAGCTGGCCTGCTTCGGCCAATCTCAGGGCCAGGTTCATTATGTTTACCTCCTTAAAAATGCAACCCGGTACACAGTTGAAGGAAGCAGTGCCTGGAGATGGCTTGAACCATGCTCGCCCGCTGCTCGATTATTGTTTAAAAATTCTCTTTTGCGCGAGGAAATTCCTGCTGGGGTTTTATTTTATTCTGAAGGCTTTTGCGGAAAGGGGCAGCAACTTTTACCACGGGCCATGTTCAACCAGCGATTATTCCTTCCGGTAGAGGGTGCCGGGGTTATCCCCGGCCGTCTGCAGGTAACGACGGATAAGCTCTTCCCTGCCCATGGCCACGATTTTGGGGGAGAGTTTATCCCTGTGCCGATAATAACGCAGGCGGCCTTCGGGGTGGTAGAGACCTAAAAGCCAGCCCTGGTACCAGGTGGCCAGTTTCTTGAGGAGGGCCGGGGGGTCGCAAATGGTGAAACCGAGGCGCTCCGCACCCCGGTAGAGCATGGTCAGTCCCAGCACCGCCCGGATCTCCTTTCCTTGAGGAGCATTGGAGGCCCAGCGGGCCAGGGCCGGGAGGGAACGTCTCGCTTCTTTTAAGGCCAGCAGGGCAATCCGTTCCGGGCTCTTCCCGGTCCGGGTGATTTCTTTCAGTATTTCGTTGTTCAGGTGGAGTTCGGCGATGGGGTCCCGGGAGCGCACCAGTGTCCCGTCGGAAAGTTTCAGGGAGCTGCCGCGGAATCGTTTCACCCGGAGGCGAAAAAGGGTGGGGCGCCCTTCATAGTAAAGGTCCTCTATACCGGACAACTTTACAATAAAGGAATCTATTCTCTGGCCCAGGCGCTGCCAGAAATTCTCCCGGGGCGCGTAAAGCTCTGCCAGCGGGGTGACGGAAAACCCCCGCTGCCGGAGCCCTTCAATAATTGAGGGCAGGGCGGCCAGCATCTTTTCAGGCGCCCCCGAAGCCGCCCCCGGGGTATCGTCGCTATCGTGAAAAACCAGGATGGAGCCCTCGCGCACCCGGGAGAGAACCTGGCGGGTTATGGATTCGGGGGTGCAGCGCCGCCCCCAGTCCCAGCTCATAAATGACCACAGTACCACCCGCTGGCCGAACAGGTGGCTGTGGAGGAGGGAGAAAAGATTGAACAGGCCCCAGGGGGGCCGGTAAAGGCGCGGTGGCCGGCCGGTTATTTCCGCTATTACCCGGCTGGATTCCCTTACTTCCCTGAACAGGGCCCGCGGTCCCAGAAACCAGGGGAAATGATGGCGAAAACCGTGGCTGGCCACCTCGTGTCCCTCGGCAACCATCCTGGTGATTAACTCCGGGTAGGCCCTGGCCTTGTATCCCAGGACAAAAAAGCAGGCTTTAATGCCGTACTTTTTCAGGATATCCAGAACCCGGGGAGTGTAGGTGGGATCGGGACCGTCGTCGAAGGTAATGGCCACCTTCTTGCCGTTCCGGGGTCCCTGCCAGATAACCCCGATATGGCATAAGCGGGCCAGAACGGTGGGCAAGAGGGCATAGACGCCCACCAGGAAGGTAATGATCTTAAACAGGGATTGGGTCATGGTTTTTTTCTCTCTTGTCCACAGTCCTCCGCTTAAATTTATTCTTATTTGGCAGTTGCTTTTCTCATACCGTTGCCCGAACCGGGATGGCGGCCGTCGTTGTTGCCCCGGAACTCCTGTTATTTGACTATGGATTTTTCCAGCGGATAAAAGATGTAAAAAATAGCAATGGTTATGAGAAGAAATGTGGACAGCAGTATGGGAGCCGAGATACCGGCGTACCTGGCCACCAGGCTGCCCAGGGCCGGGCCAATGGCTGCCCCCAGGCCCTCAACGGTGGCGAAAAGCCCCCATCCCGTGGCCTGCTGATCCGGGGGGATGATCCTGGCCAGCAGGGTGTTCCAGGCGGGCAGGATTATGGCGTAGGAAAAGCCCACCAGGGCCGCCAGGATAAAAGCACTGTGGGGATTGTGGCTGGCGGCGAGCAGGCCCAGGCTGACGGCGCACAACCCGAACCCGGCGGCCAGGAAATTCTTCAGAGCCGTGTACCCCAGCAGCATGCCCATGGGGAGAAATGCTATCAGGGCGGTTCCGCCGCCGGTCAGAAGCAGGAGCCCGTACTGGTTATAACTCAAGCCCAGCTGGTTCTGAACAAAAAGGGGCAGGACGGGCAATAGCAGCCCGGCGCAGAAGGTCTGCAGGAACATCCCCGGAATCAGGATTCCCAGCACTGCCGGGCTGGCCGCCATGCGAGCCAGGGAAAGGATAACGCCCCGCGCGGTTTGTACCCTGCGCCCGACCCCGGCCGGCAGGATGAACAGGGTCAGGATTAAGGAGGCCAGCCACACAAGGATAATGGCGGAAAAGGCTACATTAACCCCCTGGTGCAGGATAAAGTTTACGGTCACCAGGCCGGCGCCGGAACCTCCCAGCCAGGCGGCAAAAACCAGCCCTATGCGCTTATTCCGGCCGGGCAGGTCAACCGGGGCGACCTCGCTCATCACCCCCAGCCAGACCGGGGACATGCCCAGGCCCCAGAGGGCGGAGGCTATCACCAGGACCGGCGGCAGGGGCCACAGCTTCATGGTGAGCAGCGAAAAGAGGCCGGTGAGCAACCCGATCAGCAGCACCGGCCTGCCCAGCCGGTCGAAGTGCCAGCCCGCGGCCGTTTTAAATATGGTTTCGGTAAGGTAATGGGCGGTTACGGCCAGGCCGGCGGCGGTTATGGGCAGCCCCAGGTGCCGGACGGCATAAACCGGTAGAAAGGAAAGAAAAAAGGCTCCTCTGGCATATTCTGTCGCAAAAAGGATCGCCAGCAGCACCCATTCCTGTCGTTTCAAATTAAGGGGCAGCAATGAATCCTTTAACCTCCTGATGCGAGGTTTGTCTACATTATAGCGTAGAACAACAAATACCACAAGAAACCATGATTTTTCACCTGACAGAAAAAGGAAGCGGCCCGCTCCTTCCGGGACGGGCCGACCAGAATGTCTACCCTTATGATTCGCGGGTAAAGGCCAGAAGAATTATTTCCCTGCCCTGACGGCCGGCATTCAATTTTTTTTCCGCTTCCTGCAGCTGGCTGATCTGGACATCGTTTAAAGTGGCCAGCTGTACACCCTGAAGGTCCATATTAATTTAATTCCCTCCTTTCCCGGGTCTATAATTAGTATTTCCCCGGAAAGGGGGATTAGCTTGCAAATTTCTGTTGAAAACAGGCTAAAATTTGAATATAATAAAGTCGCTTGATTTCCGCCAACCCATAATTATCTAAAAGTTGTTCATACTAAAAGAGGAGTAAATTATGCGTCGCTGGTGGTTGATCTTTTTTTGTTGTTTGATGCTTTTACTGGCTGAGGAGGCGCGGGCAGCTTCGCCAGCATCACCACCAACACCGCAGGTTACGGGAAAAGCGGCTGTATTGATGGATGCCCGGAACGGTCAGATTTTATACGAGAAAAATGCCGACCAGCCCATGTACCCGGCCAGTACAACCAAGATTCTTACCGCGATCATCGCCCTGGAGCGTTCCCGCCTGGATGAGGTGGTTACCGTTTCCCGAAAGGCCACCCTGGTGGAAGGTTCTGCCATCGGCCTGCAGGAAGGTGAAAGGGTCACCATGGAGGACCTTCTTTACGCCCTGTTGCTGGCTTCAGCCAATGATGCTGCGGTGGCCATTGCTGAGCATGTTGCCGGGTCGGTTCCTGCTTTTGCGACGCTGATGAACGAAAAGGCCCGCTCCATTGGGGCAAAGGAAAGCAATTTCCGCAATCCCAACGGCCTTCCCGACCCGCAACATTACACCACTGCCCACGACCTGGCCCTGATTGCCAGGTATGCCATGCAGAACCCCACTTTCAGGACCATTGTTTCCACCCGGCTGAAGCAGATTCACCGCCCGGACGCGGATAGAAGCAAGGGACCGCCCCAGGAGCACCTCTGGAATCATAACCGGCTCCTCTCCAGCTACGAGGGAGCCATCGGAATTAAGACCGGTTATACCGTTGAGGCGGGGCAATGCCTGGTAGCTGCCGCCCGGCGCGGCAACCGGGAGCTGATTGCCGTAATTATGAAAAGCCAGGGGGCTGCTGTTTACAGTGATGCCAGGTCCCTGCTCGATTACGGTTTTTCGGCCTTCACGCCTGTGAAAATGGTGGACAGGGGAGAGAAGATATCATCCTATTCCGTGACCGGGGGGGCTGAAAAAGTCGAAGTGGTTGCCGGGAACAGCCTGTTTGTTAATCTCCCCGCCGGCCGGGAGCCGTCCGTTGAACGGCAGGTTGTCATGCACCGGGACCTGAAAGCCCCCATAACCCGGGGCCAGGAGCTGGGGGAACTGGTTATTACCGGGGAAGGTAAAGAGCTGGGGCGGGTGGAGCTGGTAGCGGCCAACGACGTGAAGGTAAGTGCCATCAGGCGCTGGCCTGTCTGGCTCCTGGGGGCCCTTGTCCTGGTGGTATCCCTGCGCTTGAGAAAAATAATGGTGCGCCGGCGCCTGCGGCGGCAGCCGCGCTACCTGCGGTACCTGCGCTAGTGCCCGCCCGGCCAGAATAAAAAAACGGGGGCCTGTAGAACGGGCCCCCATTGACTTTTTTCATTATGTTCATTATACTTACACCAAGGGTTTGGTGGCGGGGTGAGCTAAAATGCAGAAGGTCATCGATGAAGTGGAAGAGAAGCTCCGCGCCGGCGATTCCAGGCTTACGCCGCGCAGGGAACATATCCTGCGCGTGCTTTTGGAAAATAAGGACAAGCATTTGAGCGCGGAAGAAATTTATAACCTGGTCAAGCAAAAAGCTCCTGACGTGGGGCTGGCTACTGTTTACCGTACTCTGGAACTCTTCCTGGATTTCGACATCATTCACAGCATTGACTTCGGAGATGGGCGCAAGCGTTATGAATTTGGTGGGGAACGGGGCGAAGGGCACCACCACCATCACCTGGTCTGCAACGGCTGCGGGAAGATTATCGAGGTTAATGAGGACCTGCTGGAAGATCTGGAGAAGCGGGTTACGGAGGCCTACAACTTCGTTATTACCGACCACGAATTGAAATTCTTCGGTTATTGTAAAGAGTGCGCCGCTAAAAAGGCTGAAGGAGGCAGGTAGGTGTTTTTTTGCCGGGGATTGTGCAATTTAGCACAATATTTTTTTCGGTATGTATGTGAAAAAAGGAACATGTAACCTTCAATTATTAATAAAATTAACTCGAGATGGTTGTAATGGTACAAGCTGGTGAAGTATGATAAATATGATAAAGGGTTGAAGGGGGTTATATCCGTGGAACTGCCGCCCTGTTACAATGAGAACCGGCTGGTGCTGATGGTGCAGGAACCTGCCGTTATCTTCAGTTACTGGGAACTGTCCCGCGAGCAGTGGGAGTCCTTGCGAGGGGAGCAATTTTTGTTTTTGCGGCTTTATATTTCCGCTTCCAGTGGGGAAAGCGCCTCCTGGCGCGAAATATCCCTTCCCCCCTTCACCGATAACTGGTATTTCCGGGACGTGCTTCCCGAACAATCTTATTATGCCGAGATTGGCTATTACGGGCCGGAGGGGGAATTTTACCCCCTGGTTCGCTCCAACCGGGTTACCACGCCCCGTACGCGGAAGGTGGCGGGAGTAGCCCGGTTTTTAAAAGCAGATTCGCCCTTCCAGCTAACCACGGGCGAAGATGGGGAGGGTGTCCCGGAAGAAGGATACAGTTCGGCGGATTTATGGTCAAGAAGTTAATTTGTTGACCGGAAAGGGGAAGCCAAAATGCCTGCTGGTTACCTGGCTCTGGTGCTGCATGCCCACCTGCCCTTTGTAAGGCACCCGGAAGTGCCGGAGCGCCTGGAAGAGCGCTGGTTTTTTGAGGCTGTGACCGAGTGCTACATACCTTTGCTGGAAGTGCTCCATAGCCTGGACCGGGACGGGGTTCCCTTTAACCTGACCATCTCCCTTTCCCCGCCCCTTTTGGCCATGCTGGCCGACCCGCTGCTGCAAAAGCGTTACCTGGACCACCTGGAAGCGATGATCCGGCTGGGGGAAGCGGAGTGCCGGCGTACGGCGGGGGATCATAACTTTTACCCCCTGGCGGCCATGTACCTGGAGAAATTAAACGACGTCCGGCGGGCTTACGTGGATAAATACCGGGGCGATCTGGTCGCTGCTTTCCGGAAATTGTGGGTGACGGGAAAGGTAGAGCTGATTACCACCTGTGCCACCCACGGCTACCTGCCGCTGATGCAGACCAGGGAGGCCAGGAGAGCTCAAATTGGTGTGGGGGTGGACTTTTTTACGCGGTTATTTGGCAGGCCTCCCCGGGGGTTCTGGCTGCCGGAGTGCGGTTATGCCCCCGGCGTGGAGGAGCTGTTAAAAGAGTTCGGTATCAGGTACTTTTTCGTGGAAACCCACGGGCTGTTGAACGGGAACCCCCTTCCCCTCTACGGGGTGTTTGCCCCGGCCAGCTGTAACAATGGAGTGGCTGTTTTTGGCCGGGACCCGGAGAGTTCCCGGCAGGTTTGGGACAGGCATGCGGGTTATCCGGGCGACTACTATTACCGGGAGTTTTACCGGGATATAGGTTTTGATCTGGACCTGGAATACCTGCGCCCTTACCTGCCGGGGGGTGTGATTCGGGTGGACACCGGGTTCAAATACTACCGCATTACCGGCCCGGGTTCCTGCAAAGAACCTTATCTGCCCGATCGGGCCCGGGAACGGGCGGCGGAACATGCCGCGCACTTTCTTTCCCGGCGGCAGCAGCAGGTTCTCCGCCAGGGGGCCGGGATGGGCCGCCCCCCGCTGGTGGTCGCGCCCTATGATGCGGAATTGTTCGGTCACTGGTGGTACGAGGGGCCCCAGTGGATAGATTTCCTCTGCCGTAAAATCTGCTTTGACCAGGATATCATCGAGATGATCACCCCCTCCCGTTACCTGTCCCTGTACCCGGATATGCAGGTGGTCGAACCTTCCCTGAGCAGCTGGGGGGAGGGCGGGTACAGCCGGGTGTGGTTGAATCAGGATAACGACTGGATATACCGCCATCTCCACCGGGCGGAAGCCGTTATGGTCGACCTGGCCGCTCTTTACCCGGAGGCCGGGGGCGTGTTAAAACGGGCCTTAAACCAGGCCGCCCGGGAGCTGCTTCTGGCCCAGAGCAGTGACTGGCCTTTTATTCTCAAAATGGGCACGGCCGTGGAATATGCCCGGGAAAGGCTGGTGGAGCATATTGGCAGGTTTAACTTCCTGGTGCAGCAGCTGGAAAAAGGGCCTATAGATGAAGAAACGCTCCGGGAAATTGAGTACCGGGATAATATATTCCCCCACCTGGATTATCGCATTTTCAGCCGCCACCGTTTTCCCGGGAGGGTGACCGGGGGAAGCGATGCGTCCCTGCGCATCCTGATGCTTTCCTGGGAATATCCGCCGGCCACCGTGGGCGGCCTGGCCCGGCATGTTTGCGACCTCTCCCGGGCCCTGGCCCGGCTGGGGGATGAAGTGCACGTCATTACCGGTCCCGTGGCCGGGGAGGGGACATATTCTCTCCAGCAGGGGGTGCACGTGCACCGGCTCCTGCCCGGGCAGCTCAACGCCGGGGACTTCCTGCGCTGGGTTGAACAGTTCAACGAGGGCGCGGTGGAGCTTACCGGGAGCATAATAGAGAGGTGGGGGAAGCCGCACCTGGTTCATGCCCATGACTGGATGGTGGGTGCGGCCGGTGAGCGCCTGCAGGTGGAGTACCATCTTCCCCTGGTGGCCACCATCCACGCCACGGAATACGGGAGGAACAGGGGTATCCATACGGCGCTGCAGCGCCGCATTCACGAGCAGGAATACCGGCTTGTGCAGGAAGCCGGCCTGGTCATCTGCTGCAGCGAATATATGGCCGAAGAAATAAGCCGGCTGTTTGCCGTGGGCCGGGAAAAGATAAGAGTGCTTCCCAACGGGGTGGATCCGGCCAGCTTGCTTGCCGGCCGGGAGAAGGAGCCGGACTGCCGGGATCTTTACCACCGGGAACCGAATATTGTATTCCTGGGTCGCCTGGTGCCCGAAAAAGGGGTGCAGGTGCTGCTGGAGGCCATGCCCGCCATCCTGAGGCAGGTGAGCAACGCCCGCCTGCTGGTGGCCGGCCGGGGCCCCTACGGCGATTACCTGCAGGCCCGCGTCCGGGAACTGGGGCTCCAGGACCATGTCCGGTTTGTGGGGTTTGTGGATGATCTGGGGCGGAACCGGCTTCTGGAGATGGCCCGGGTGGCGGTGTTTCCCAGCCTTTACGAGCCCTTTGGCATCGTGGCCCTGGAGGCCATGGCGGCCATGGTCCCGGTGGTTATAGCCGATACCGGGGGGCTGGCTGAAATTGTGGAACACGGGGTGGACGGGTACAGGGTGCCGGCTGGCAGGCCGGATATGCTGGCCCATTACATAACCCGGGTACTTCTATATCCCGGCCTGGCTGTGGAAATGTGCCGGCGTGCCCGGCGCAAGGTGCTTACCCTGTATGACTGGCAGTATATTGCCGGGGAAACGCGCCGGGTTTACCGGCAGGCCCTGGACAGCCCGGAACCATCCACAGAGCCGCTGCCGTCTCTGCCGGCCAGAACCATTTAGCTCCGGCTTTAATATGATGGTTAAAAAGTGGCGCAGTTAAAGTGGGGGGTTATGTTATGGGGCGCGGGGTTAAACTGGGCCTGGCCCTGGGCGGCGGTTTCCTGCGGGGTATCGCCCATATTGGCGTTTTGAAAGTGCTGGCCGCGGAGGGGATTGAACCGCAGCTGGTAGCGGGAACCAGCGCCGGCAGTATAGTTGCCGCCCTGTACTGCAGCGGCTGGAGCATCCGGGAGATGGAAAAACTGGCCCTGGAATTAAGTCCCCGGGATATTTATGACGGGGGGTTCATGTTCTTTAATCTGGGAGCCATGGCCGCCAAAGCCTTCTTTGATTTACTTCACCTGCCCGTTCCCATCCCCACTCCCCTGGGGTTGATGCCGGGTTGCAGGCTGGAAAGCTGGGTGGAACACCTGGTGGAGCGAAGAACATTCCGCCAGCTCAGCAGGCTGCTGGCCATTACTTCGGTGGATATTCATACCGGGGACCGCGTTATTTTTGTCAGTGAGGATGTGAGCTACAGCCCTCCACCCGGGGATATTTTTTTTATCTCCGGGGTGCCGGTGGCCCGGGCGGTGCGGGCCAGCTGTTCCGTGCCGGGGCTTTTTGAACCAAAGAAAATTGGCAACCGGCTGCTGGTCGATGGAGGCTTGCGGGAAAACGTACCGGTGGAAGTGCTCCACCTCCTTGGCGCCGATGTGGTGGTGGGGGTGGATCTGGGATACGAAGGTGAATATCACCGGTCTATCAATAACATCTTCCAGTTATTGACCCAGTCGGTGGACATCATTGGCAACGAGGTGACCCGGGTCAAGCTGCAAAATTATGCCCATATTGTCATCCGCCCCCTTTTAGCCGGGGTTTCACCCTGGGACTTCTCACGGAATGCCTACTGCATTGAGCAGGGGGAAAAAGCAGCCCGGGAAGTGCTGCCGGAGCTGAAGCGCATCCTGCGGGAGAAGAAGAGCCGCCGCTAGCCCCTGCCTGCGGGCGGGATAAAAAGATGGACGCCGGGAGCGGGCCGTTATATAATTACGTTGTTAAAAGGAGGGATTGGCTATGACTTTTTCTCCCGGCGGCCTGGCCACCGGTATTGGGAGCCTGCCCTTTACCGACCCGGGACAGGCTCTCCCCCTGATTAAAGAAAATATGCCTGAAATTCCCCACTGGCCCCAGCTCCCCCGCAGGGGCAAGGTGGAAGGTTTTGTTTACCAGTTTTTGCAGCCGCTGGTTCACTTTAATCTCCTGGTAATGGAAGAGGAGCGGGCTGTCTTTGATGATGAGAACCCCAGCTGGCCGGAGAGGCTGGCCGATTTTTATACGGCCTACCTGGCCGTGGAAGAAGGGGATCTCGCCGCCCTGGAGTACTTCGCCCTGCCCCGGCAGGCAGCGGCGGGCTTTTATGCCTTTCTGGAGGAAATGGCGACGGACACGGGGGAGGCCCTCTACCTGAAGGGGCACCTGGCCGGCCCCCTGACCATTGCCTTTCAATTGAAGAACCGCCGGGGCCGGCTGGCCTATTACGAGGAACAGCTGCGGGACCTGGTGGTCAAGACCCTGGCGGCCCATGCGTGCTGGCAGGCCCGGGCCCTGGCCGCCCTCAACCGGACGCCCATCATCTTTGTGGACGAGCCGGCAGTCAGCGTTTACGGCCAGTCCAGTTACATTACCGTCACCCGGGAGATGATCAAGTCCGATCTGAACACCATCTTTCAATTTATCCACCGGGCGGGAGGACTGGCCGGGGTGCATTCCTGCGATGCCATAGACTGGTCCATCCTCTGCGAATGCGACCTGGACATCATCAATCTCGATGCCTACAACTTTGGCTCATCCCTGAAAATTTACGCCCGGGAATTGAGGGGCTTCCTGGAAAAGGGCGGAGTGATTGCGTGGGGTATCGTGCCTACCTCGGAAAAGGCCTTTGAGGAGGACGACGCAAGCCTGCTGGAACTGTGGCAAACCCTTGTCCGGGAACTGGCCGGGCGGGGAATACCCCTGGAACTGCTGCATCGCCAGTCCCTGATCACCCCGGCCTGCGGTACCGGGCTCCTGGAACCGGAACTGGCCGGGCATATCTACCGCCTTACCCGTCGGGTGTCGGAACGGGTCCGCCGGGGGGTGTTTTAACCGTGCTGCCCGACCTGCACCTGCACACCGGCCGCTGCGGGCATGCCGGGGGGACTATGGAGGAGTACGTCGCCGCGGCCCGCCAACGGGGCCTCGGGCACATCGGCTTTGCCGATCATCTGCCCATGTACTGGCTGCCCCCCGCCCGGCGGGACCCGGGACTGGCCATGGCCGAAGAAGAACTGCCCGGGTATATTGAAGCGGTTCAAAGGCTCGGCCGGGAAAATCCCGGTCTGACCATTTCTCTGGGCATAGAGGCGGATTACATACCGGGTTGCGAAAGACAGCTGGAGCAGTTCCTTGCCCGGTATCCCTTTGACTACGTTCTGGGCTCGGTGCATTATCTGGACGGATGGGGTTTCGACAACCCGGAACTGGTGGGTGAATACTCGCGGAGGGATATCGATGAGCTTTACCGCCAGTATTTTCAGCAGGTGCAGCAGGCGGCCCGCGCGGGCCTTTTTGACGTCATCGCCCACCCGGACCTGATTAAAAAGTTCGGCTACCGGGCCCGTATGGACCTGTGGGAGCTTTATGAAGAGACGGCCCGGGTTTTTGCAGAAAGCGGTGTATGCGTGGAAGTGAACACGGCGGGCCTGCGCGCCCCCGCCGGGGAAATTTACCCTTCCCTGGAGTTCCTCAGGCTTTGCCGCCGCTACCATGTTCCGGTATCCACGGGTTCCGACGCGCACCAACCCGCCCAGGTTGCCTTTGGCTGGGAAAGGGCGAGGCAGTGGCTGGAAGCTGCCGGTTACCGTGAGGTGGTGGTCTTTAAAAAGCGGGTGAGGGAAGCGGTTCCCCTTTAGAAATCCCGGGTGCGACTTCTTTTCGTCGAACGTAGCTAGCACGGTTGGTACAGGCTGTTGACAAACTCCCCATGTGCCCTGGTTTTAAAGGAGGAGCGACCTGGAGTGAGCGCTGCCGGGCCAGGCCAAGGCGACGGGATGAGGCGGGGCCGCGGACTGGATGTCCGCGGAGGCCACCTGAACACAGGATGTGTGAATGTGGCCGGTACCCGCCGAAGACCGGAGCCGGGGCCTCTTGGCCCGGCCAGCGATACGACCGGGAGCGATGACTAAAACCAGGGCACATCCCAGAAGCACTTTGTCAACAATCCGGAAGCCAGCACGGCTGGCTTTTTTATTTTTTTTTAATAACTGGCAGGAGTTTTTTTCTTCCTGCAGAATTTAGGGTGGTAAGATGTGGAGTAAAAGGGAAACAAAGTGGATCATAGTGGGGCATCCGGCATGTTTCTGGGAGAATACCGGCATACTATCGATGCCAAGGGACGATTGATTATACCAGCCCGCTTCCGCGAAGGCCTGGGCGAAAAGTTTGTTTTGACCAAGGGTCTGGACGGATGCCTTTTCGCCTACCCCCCTCAAGAATGGGCGGAAATGGAAAATAAAATGCGGTCCCTACCCTTGACCAGGGCCGACGCCCGGGCCTTTGTGCGTTTTTTCTTTGCCGGTGCCTGTGAATGTGAGATAGACAAACAGGGCAGAATACTTATTCCAGGTAATTTGAGGGAATATGCAGGTATTGAGAAAGATGTCGTGATCATCGGTGTTTCCGTCAGGGTGGAGATCTGGTCTGCCGAGCGGTGGGAGGCCTACAATTCCCAGGCTGCCGGTCAGGTGGAAGAAATCGCGGAAAAAATTGTGCTTTAACACGCCGCAGGAAAGGGCGGCGCCATACGGCGCACTTTAAAGGAATTACGTTTCAGGAAGGTTCGGGATGGAAGACAGGAACTTTGTGCATCAACCGGTAATGCTGGAGGAAGTGGTGGCCTGGTTGAACCCGCAGGACGGGGGTACCTACGTGGACTGTACTGTGGGAGGAGGGGGACATGCGGCGGCCATTCTGGAAAAGAGCGGCCCGGGGAGCCGCCTGATCGGGCTGGATCAGGACCCCCTGGCCCTGGAGGCGGCCGCCCGGCGCCTGGCTCCTTACGGGGAGCGGGTGACCCTGGTGAAAGAAAATTTCGTCAATTTGGCCCGGGTTCTGAATGAACTGGGTATTGCTGCCGTAAATGGCGTGCTCTTCGACCTGGGCGTGAGCTCCCCGCAGGTGGATATCCCGGAAAGGGGTTTCAGCTACCACCACGATGGCCCCCTGGACATGCGCATGGATCCATCCTCACCCTGCACTGCCGCCGACCTGATCAATAAACTGCCCGAAGAGGAACTGGCCGGCATCATTGCCCGCTACGGCGAGGAGCGCTGGGCCAGGAGGATCGCCTCTTTTATTGTGCAGAAAAGGCGGCAGGAGCCCGTAACATCCACCCTGCAGCTGGTGGAAATAATTAAAGAAGCAATTCCGGCCAGGTACAGGCGCAGCGGGCCCCACCCGGCCCGGCGTACCTTTCAGGCCCTGAGGATTGCCGTAAACCGGGAACTGGAAGTTCTGCCCGGTGCACTGGACCGGGCGGTGGATCTGCTGGCGCCGGGGGGGCGCATTCTGGTAATCACTTTTCACTCGCTGGAAGACCGGATTGTTAAAAATTTGTTTCGCCGGCGGGCAAATCCCTGCACCTGCCCGCCGGGTTTTCCCCAGTGCACCTGCGGGCAAAAACCGGCTTTGCGGGTGCTTGTTCCCGGGGGCATAACGCCTTCGCCGGAGGAGATAGAAGCAAATCCCCGCTCCCGCAGCGCCCGCCTGCGGGTGGCGGAAAAGTTGCAGGTGTTCTAAATAATACGGGGGGTGAATAAGCTTTGATAGTAGCCAGGGAAAAACCATATTACCACAGCCCGCCCGAAAAAGGATCGATTCCTGCGGGTTACCCCCGGCCACAGGAACGACCCCGGGAATATCTGGCCTTGGCGCTGGTCATCGTACTCGTTTTTGCACTGGGTATTATCATATCCATTTTCTATTCCCGGGTTCTTATCACCGGGTACCAGATAACCCGCCTGCAGGAAGAGCTGAACGAAATGGAAAGGGAAACCAGGAACCTTGCCGAGGAGGTGTCCAGGCTATCCTCCCTGGAAAGGGTGGAGGTCGTGGCCACTACCCGCCTGGGCATGGTGAAGCCGGGCGAAGACCAGGTGTTGCTGGTGAAAGCCACGGGCGACTCCCGGGAGCGCCAGCAGGAATCCAGGCCGGCCAGAAAGCCCGTGTCCGGCGGAGAGGAGAGGTCGCGTAACGCCGGTGAGCACCACTGGATCCTGCAGGCTCTGACCGACCTGGTCATGCACCGCCTCTCCGGGTAGCCCTGGAAAACCTTTTTACGGGTGGGCGCTATCTGGAGGAGAAGGATATGCGTGCCACCAGAATTGTTATTCGCCGCAGGCTGACCTTGCTGTTTCTGCTGGCCGCTGCGGCCTTCGTTGCTTTAACGGGACGGCTGATCTGGATTCAATTTGTGCGGGCGGATGAGCTGCAGCAGAAGGCCCTGGAAGTAAGGATGCGGGATATCCCGGTGGAAGCCAGGCGAGGAGATATTTACGACCGGAACGGCCAGTTGCTGGTGACCAGCGTCAGCACCGAGTCCCTCTACGCCATTCCCTATCTGGTAAAAGACCCCCGGCGAACCGCGGAACAGTTAGCCTCCCTTCTGGATATGAAAGAAGAACACCTGTATCAGATTCTTTCCCGCAAATCGTGTTACGAATGGGTTGCCCGCAAGTTAAAACCCGAAACGGTAGAAAAAATAAAGGAACTTAATCTGCCGGGCCTCTTTTTTGTCGAGGAGAACGTCAGGCATTATGAATATGATTCCCTGGCCGCCCACGTGCTGGGGTTTACGGGTATAGATAACCAGGGACTTACTGGTATTGAAAAGACCTTCGACCGGGAACTGCAGGGAACCCGCGGGCGTATTGTGGTGGAACAGGACGCTACCGGGCGCGAGGTTCCCGGAGCATTGCACAAATATATTCCCCCCCGGCAGGGAAACAGCCTGGTGCTGACCCTGGATCGGACCATCCAGCAGTTTGTGGAGCGGGAGCTGGACCGGGTGGTGGAAAAATACAGCCCCAAGCTGGCCGTGATTATAGTGATGGATCCCCGGACGGGGGAAATACTGGCCATGGGCAACCGCCCCACCTTTGACCTGAAGAACTGGATGACCGCTCCGCAGGGGGTCTGGGACCGTAACCCGGCCATCTGGTACAATTACGAGCCGGGTTCCACTTTCAAGATTATTACCACCTCGGCGGCCATCAGTGAGGGAGTGGTTAAGCCCGATGACCAGTTTTTCGATCCGGGTTACATAAAGGTTGCCGACCGCTATATCCGCTGCTGGGCCGATGGGGGCCACGGCAGCCAGACCTTTGAGCAGGTGGTCATGAATTCCTGCAACCCCGGCTTTGTGGAGGTGGGCCTGCGCCTGGGGAAGGAGAAATTTTACTCGTATATCAAGAAATTTGGATTTGGGGAGGTCACGGGTATCGACCTGCCCGGCGAAGCCTCCGGCATCATGATCCCCCAGGAAAAGGCGACCAACCTCAACCTGGCCACCATGGCCATCGGCCAGTCCATTGCGGTGACGCCCATACAGCTGCTCACGGCCACCTGCGCCGTGGCTAACGGCGGTGTTTTGCTGCGCCCCCACCTGGTTAAGGAAATCCGTGATCCGGAGGGCAATGTGCTCAAAACCTTCCAGCCCGAAGTTGTGCGCTGCGTGCTGGATCAGGACAAAGCACGCCAGGTGGCTGAGCTGCTCCAGGCCGTGGTCATGAAGGGTACCGGCCGCAACGCCTTCATTGACGGCTACCGGGTGGCCGGTAAAACAGGTACGGCCCAGGTGGTGGGGGAAGGGGGCGGCTATGTGAGCGGGAAATATGTGGCCTCCTTCACCGGCTTCGCCCCCGCAGACAACCCGCGGGTGGCTGCCCTGGTGATGGTTGCCGAGCCCCAGGGTGGTATTTATTACGGCAGCCAGGTGGCTGCCCCCGTATTCCGGGAAGTGGTTCGCGACACCCTGCATTACCTGCAGGTGCCTGAAACTCCGGGCCTCGAAAAGCCTAAAGATCCCTTCGTATACTTTGATCAGCCCCCGGTGAAGGTCCGGGTGCCCAATGTGGTGAATTACCCCCTGGAAACGGCTCAAAATATCCTGCGCGAAGCGGGCCTGTCTTTTGTGGTCCAGGGGGAGGGGAGTATTGTTCAGGCCCAAATGCCCAAAGCGGGAGCCGAGGTGTTGAGCGGGACATCGGTGGTGCTGGACCTGCAGCCTCCCGGCGGGAAGTCAAAAGAGGGGCTGGTTACCGTTCCCAACCTCACAGGGCTGACCATTACCCAGGTAGCCACCCTGCTGGCAAGCATGGACCTCCGCCTGGAGGCTGTGGGGGTGGGGGAAGCGGCCAGCCAGAACCCCCGGCCCGGGGAAAGGGTTCGCCGGGGTACTGTGGTAAGGGTGGAATTTAAACCCGGAACCTCATCGCTCCAGGCTCCCCCTGCCATTGCCCGGCCGGTGAGGGAGTTTGTGGAAAGGCCCTGATTAGCTGTAAGTGAACTGGTAATAATACCATAAAAGGGTAAACGAGCTTCTATTGCAAAGTTAGATCAGGGGTGGTAGTATAACCACGGGAATCCATTGGTAAGAAGGAGGATTTCACTTGCTGTTTAGCGAGTTGATGGAGGGGCAGGCCTGCCTGTCCACAGGGGGCAACCAGCAGGTAGAAATTAAAGGTATTTCCAGCGATTCCCGGCAGGTGGAGCCCGGCTTTCTTTTTGTGGCCGTAGAGGGTTTTACCACCGACGGGCACCTCTATGTGGAACAGGCGCTGGCCCGGGGAGCGGCAGCCGTGGTGGTGCAGAAGGAGGTTCCCCTTCCTGCCGGCGTTACCTTCGCGCGGGTACCCGACAGCCGCCTGGCCCTGGCCCTGCTGGCAGCGCGTTTCTACGGCTACCCGTCGCGGAAAATGAAACTGATCGGGGTTACCGGTACGAACGGGAAAACCACCACCACTCACCTGCTGGCGGCCATTTACCGCCTGGCCGGGAACAAGGTGGGGCTTATCGGTACCATCGCCAACCGGATCGGTGACCGCGTTCTACCGGTGGTCAATACCACCCCGGAATCCCTGGACCTGCAGAGACTGCTGGCGGAAATGGTCGGTGAAGGGGTCACGGTGGCCGTAATGGAGGTGAGCTCACACGCCCTGGCCCTGCACCGGGTGGCCGGTTGCGAGTATGATGCCGGGGTATTCACCAACATCACCCAGGATCACCTGGATTTTCACCGCGATATGGAAGATTACCTCTCGGCCAAGATGCTGTTGTTCCGCAATCTGGGCCGGGGTGGTAAGCCCGCCCTGGCTGTGATAAATATTGACGATCCGCAGGCGGAAAGGATTATGGCTGTGACGGGAGTACCCGTTTATACCTACGGGCTTTCCGCAGGGGCGCAGGTACGGGCCCGTGAGGTCCGGGTCACTCCCCGGGGTGCCCGCTTTACCGTTACCAGCCCCTGGGGGGAGTGCCGGGTTCACCTGAAGCTTACCGGTTACTTCAACGTTTACAACGCCCTGGCCGCCCTTACGGCGGCAGGAGCCGGGGGGGTCCCCCTGCCCCTGGCGGTCCAGGCCCTGGAAACAGTGGAAAATGTGCCCGGTCGTTTTGAACTGGTTGACCGGGGACAGGATTTTGCCGTGGTGGTGGACTATGCCCATACCCCTGACGGGCTGGAGAATATATTGACCACCGCCAGGGCCATAACCAGGGGCAGGTTGATAACCGTTTTTGGCTGTGGTGGCGACCGGGATCCCTCCAAGCGGCCCGTTATGGGTGAAATTGCGGCGCGCCTCAGTGACCTGGCGGTAATTACCTCCGATAACCCGCGCACCGAGGATCCCATGAGGATTATTTCCCAGGTGGAAGAAGGGGCGCGGCAGGTCCGCCGGGATTACCGGGTGGTGCCCGACAGGCGGGAGGCCATCCGCTTCGCCCTGGAAAATGCCGCCCCGGGGGATACGGTTATCATAGCCGGCAAGGGGCATGAAAATTACCAGATCATCGGTACCACCCGCTATCCCTTTGATGACCGCGAGGAAGCAGTTAAAGTGCTGGATGAGCTTTTAAAAAAACCAGTTAGAGGAGAGACACCATGAAAACCATGACCCTGGGGGAAATAGCGCGTGCGGTTCAAGGAAAGCTCCGGCAGGGGGATGAAGGTACCCCGGTCCGGGCTGTTTCCATAGACAGCCGCAGTATTGCGGGAGGCGAGCTGTTTTTTGCCCTCCGGGGGCAAAGGCATGACGGCCATGATTTCGTGCCCGGAGCCCTGGCCGCCGGTGCAGCCGGGGCGGTGGTGGAGAGAATGGTCCCCGGTGTGGACCCGGGAGTCCCTTTAATTCAGGTGGAAAACACCCTGACGGCTTTACAGCGGCTGGCCAGCTATAACCGTAATGCTTACCGGGTTCCCGTAATCGGTATAACCGGCAGTTCCGGCAAGACCAGTACCAAAGACCTGGTGGCGGCCGCCCTTTCGCGGCGGTTTATTACCCTGAAGACCACGGGCAACCGGAACAACGAGATCGGCTTGCCCCTCACCCTTCTGGAACTCGATGAGCGCTTCCAGGCAGTGGTGGTGGAGATGGCCATGCGGGGCCCGGGAGAAATTGCTTTCCTGTGCCGGCTGGCCAGGCCCACGGGGGCGGTAATTACCAATATCGGGGAAGCCCATATAGAACGCCTGGGATCGGTGGACAACATTGCCCGGGCCAAAGGGGAAATCCTGGAGGCCATCGGGCCCGGGGGGTTTGCCCTCCTGCACCGGGACAGTCCCTATATTTCCAGGGAAGCAGCCCGCTGCCGGGGGCGCGTTTACTTTTTTGGTATTGATGGCGAGGCGGATATCCTGGGCAGGGATATCCGCGCGGAAAAAGGTGGCAGCAGGTTTAAAGTGAGGGTGCCCGGGGGGGAGGAAAGGGAAATTTTCCTGCCTTTACCGGGGCGGCATAACGTGGAAAACGCCCTGGCCGCCATAGGGGTGGCCTGGGCGCTGGGCATCTCCCTGGAGGATATAGCCGCCGGGCTGGCCGGTGCGGCACTGACACCCATGCGGCTGGAACAAATTAACTGCCGGGGTCTGGTCATCCTGAATGATGCTTACAACGCCAACCCGTCCTCAACCCGTGCCGCCCTGCAGGTGCTGGCCGGATGGGAAGCCGGAGGCCGCCGCATTGCCGTCCTGGGAGATATGCTGGAGCTGGGTAGTGAAGCCCAACCCGCCCACTACCGGGCAGGCAGCGAGGCGGCCGGGGTGGCGGATTACCTGGTTGCGGTGGGCTCCCTGGCTCGCTTTATGGCTGACGGGGCCCTTGCAGCCGGCATGCCCGGGGAAAATGTCTTCCGGTGTGCGAATAACGCGGAGGCTGCGGAGATACTGGAAACCCTGGCCCGGCCCGGGGATGTAATCCTGGTTAAAGGTTCCCGGGGTATGCGCATGGAAGAAATCGTACAGGCCCTGATCCGGGGACAAAACACATCCGCGCGGGAAAAAACATAATCTGGCAACGGCTGCCGGGTTATACCTGTAATCCAGGTATATTGAGGGGAGGAACACCGCTGCAGGTGGTAACAGAGATGGGGTACAGTGATCTGTGGTTGCTTTTAAGCAAGGCTTTCCTGGTTTCCCTGGCCGTAACCCTTCTTTTGGGCCCCGTGACCATACCTTTCCTGCGCCGGCTCAAGTTTGGCCAGAAGGTCCGGGATGATGGGCCGGCCACTCACCTTGCCAAGAGCGGCACCCCTACCATGGGTGGAATTATGTTCCTGGCCGGAACGGCTGTGGCCGGGTTATGGCTGGCCCACCGGTTTGCCGACGGCCTGTTGTTGCTGGGAGTTACCCTTGGCTTCGGGTTGATTGGCTTTCTGGACGATTATATAAAGGTGGCCCTCAGGAGATCCCTGGGCCTGCGGGCCAGGGAAAAACTCCTGGGCCAGACCATCTTGAGTTTCCTCCTGGCCCTGGTGGCTGTTTCCACCTTTGGCCGGGGTACGGATGTGGTTATCCCCTTTAGCGGTTTCTTTGTTCCCGGCGGGGTAACCCTGGAATTGAACAGCTGGGGCTTTATTTTATTTGCGGTCCTGATGGTGGTGTTCACGGCCAACGCGGTGAATCTTACCGATGGCCTGGACGGCCTGGCTGCTGGAGTAACCATACCCGTGGCTGCCGCCCTCGTTCTGATCTCCCTTTTAATGGAGAAATGGGGCATTGCCATTATTCTGGCCGCCCTGATGGGAGGCTGCCTGGGTTTTCTCGTCTACAACCGCCATCCTGCCCGGGTATTTATGGGGGATACCGGCTCCCTTGCCCTGGGAGGGGCCCTGGGAGCGGCGGCGGTATTGACCAGGAGTGAATTATTCCTGTTGATCATCGGGGGCATTTATGTGCTGGAAGCCCTGTCCGTGATCATCCAGGTCATCTCCTTCCAGCTTTTTGGCCGGAGGGTGTTCAGGATGAGCCCCCTGCACCATCATTTTGAGCTGGGCGGGTGGAGTGAGCAGCGGGTTGTCTACACTTTCTGGGGAGGGGCCTTGATACTGGCCTTCCTGGGAATGGCCGGCCTGTACCAGCTGGGTTGATAAAGCTTAAATTGCGGGAAGGAAGGTAAGTGACGTGGATTTTAAAGAACAGAGGGTTCTGGTAATCGGAGCAGGTAAAAGCGGTATAGCAGTGAGCTATTTTCTGGCCGGTAAGGGAGCGCGGGTGGTCCTGACCGACCGGAAGGAGGCAAACTCTTTTTCCCCGCCCCTGCAATCCCTCCTCCCCCCGCAGGTGGAACTGGTGCTGGGGCATTACCCTGAAGTGGTGGCAGGCAGATTTGACCTGGTTGTGGTCAGCCCGGGGGTTCCTCTGACCATCCCGCCGGTAATGCAGGCCCGGGAGCTGGGCATTCCGGTGACCGGTGAGCTGGAGCTGGCTTACAGGCTGGCCAGGGCGCCCATCGTGGCCATTACCGGGACCAACGGGAAAACCACTACCACCAGCCTGGTGGGTGAGATTTTTAACGGGGCCGGCATAAGAACCCTGGTTGCCGGTAATATAGGGCGGCCGCTGATTACCGAGGTGGAGAAGTACGGGCCCGGGGACCTGCTGGTCCTGGAAGTCAGCAGTTTCCAGCTGGAAACCACCAGTTTATTCCGCCCCCGGGTGGCGGCCATTTTAAACATAACCCCCGACCACCTGGACCGGCACGGTAATATGGAGAACTATGTGGCGGCCAAGGCGCGCATTTTTGCCAACCAGGGGGGCGGGGACTATACGGTTTTAAATTACGATGATCCCCTAACCAGGGATCTGGCCCCCCTTTGCCCGGGAAAAGTAATATTTTTCAGCCGGCGGCATAACCTGGAAGAAGGGGTAGTCCTCAGCAACGGTTTCCTGGCCGTCAGGGAAAAGGGCAAAACCCACCCCATTCTTCCGGCCACTGCCCTGCGCATTCCAGGCGCGCACAATCTGGAAAACGCCCTGGCTGCCGCGGCCTGCGGCTGGGTCCTGGGTGTCCGGGAGAAGCAGCTGGCAGCTGCCCTGCAGCACTTTTCCGGCGTGGAGCACCGCCTGGAATTTGTGGCCGAAATCGGCGGGGTGAAATATATCAACGACTCCAAGGGTACCAATCCCGAAGCCAGCATGAAGGCCCTGCAGGCCTATGACCAGCCAATTGTACTGCTGGCCGGGGGCAGGAATAAGGGCAACGACTTTACTGCTTTTATGCAGCTGGTAAAGGAAAAGGTAAGGGTGCTGGTTGTGATGGGAGAATGTGCCGGGGAAATTGAAGCGGCTGCCAGGATGGCCGGCGTAAGCCGGATTGTCCGGGCAGGGGATTTTCGGGATGCGGTCATAAAAGCCCACCGGGCGGCCCAACCGGGGGATGTGGTGCTTTTGTCCCCGGCCTGCGCCAGCTGGGATATGTTCAAAAGCTACGAAGAGCGCGGGGAAATGTTTAAGAAGCTGGTGCACGAATTGATCTTGCGGGAAATGTCCGGGGGCAGTGAATTATCTTGCTGAACATTCACCCGGAAAAGGCAGGGAGAATCCATGCGTTTACGCAGGCGTCCACCGGATTTTATCCTCTTCCTGACCGTACTTACGCTTTTGAGCATCGGCATCGTGATGGTTTTCAGTTCCAGCTACTACTATGCCATGTTTCCGCCCTTTAACAACCCTTTTCATTTCCTGGTCCGCCAGTCCATCTGGGCCATCATCGGCCTTACCGGTATGTTCGTGATGATGAATTATGATTACTGGCACCTGAAAAGGTGGGCAGGAATACTGCTGGTCCTGGCCTTTGCCCTGTTAATTGCCGTGCTCATTCCGGGAATCGGCACTTCCAAGCTGGGAGCCCAGCGCTGGCTGAACCTCGGGCCTTTAAGCTTTCAGCCTTCGGAATTCTCCAAGCTCTGCCTGGTCATTTTTACAGCCTTCGGCCTCTCCCGGCACCCCGAGCGGATTACTGATTTTCGCCAGGGCCTGCTGCCCTACCTTATAATTATGGCGATGGCCGCGGGGTTGATCCTGATGCAGCCGGACCTGGGGACAGCCGTTACCCTGGCCGGGACCATCGTGCTGATGCTTTTTGCTGCCGGCGCTTCCCTGGTGCACCTGGGGGCCCTGGGAGTTCTGGGCATAGCGGCTGTGGCCCTGGCCATCTGGACGGAACCCTACCGCATGAAACGGTTCCTGGCCTTTCTTGATCCCGAGAAGGACCCCTCGGGGTCGGGGTGGCATATTTTAAACTCCCTCATGTCCCTTGGTTCCGGCGGCCTCCTGGGGACCGGGCTGGGGCAGGGCCGCCATTCCAAATTTCTCTACCTGCCCGAAAGACAGACCGACTTTATTTTTGCCGTAATCGGGGAAGAGCTGGGCTTCATTGGCGCCTGCCTGGTGATCCTGCTGTTTGTGCTGTTCATCTGGAGGGGATTAAAAGTGGCCATTACCACCCCGGATACTTTTGGCAGCCTGCTGGCCGCCGGTATTGTTTCCGGAGTGGGCATTCAGGCCATCATCAATATCGGTGTGGTTACAAGTTCCCTGCCGGTAACCGGTATCACCCTCCCCTTTCTCAGCTTCGGGGGAACATCTCTGGTATTCACCCTGCTGGGAGTGGGTATTTTGTTGAACGTATCCCGCTACAGTGCCCCTAAATGACGGGAGGTGAGCCCTTGCGTTTTGTAGTTACCGGAGGTGGTACGGGTGGGCATATTTACCCCGCCCTGGCTATTGCCCGGGGAATACTGGCCAGGTACCCTGAAGCACGGGTTCTTTACATCGGCCGTGAAGGGGGCCTGGAGGCCGAGCTGGTGCCCAGGGCGAACCTGCCCTTTTATGCCATCCCAGCAGCCGGCTTAAAACGCAGCCTTACCTTGCGCAACCTGCTGGTATTCTGGCAGGCGACCAGGGGGATTCTCCAGGCCCGGAAGATCCTGGCCGGGTTCAAGCCGCAGGTGGTGGTGGGCACGGGTGGTTATGTTTGCGGCCCGGTGGTCCTGGCGGCGGTAATGATGGGCATTCCCACCATGATTCACGAGCAGAATGCCCTTCCCGGTTTGACCAACAGGCTCCTGGCCCGGTTTGTCAACCAGGTGGCGCTGACTTTTGAAGAGGCCCGAAAATACATGCCCCGCAGAGCCCGGATTAAAGTGACCGGGCTTCCGGTGCGTCCTGAGATCATGGGCTGGCAAAAGGACGAGGCCAGGCGGGCCATGGGTCTTCCGGAAAACGCCCGGCTGATTCTTTCCTTTGGTGGAAGTCAGGGAGCCAGAACAATTAACCGGGCCATGATTGAGGTTTTAAAACATTTTTATAACCGGGATGGCGTCTATTTTCTTCATGTAACCGGTCCCCGGCATTACAAGGAGTTCTGCCAGCAGCTGGGGGAGGCGGGTTTAAGCAGGCCTGAAAATGGCAATATTATCCCTGTACCTTATCTTGATGAGATGCCCCGGGCCATGGCCGCGGCCGACCTGGCCATCTGCCGGGCCGGCGCAGCCACCCTGTCGGAACTGACGGCGGTGGGACTACCGGCCATTCTCGTTCCCTATCCCCACGCCACCGGGAATCACCAGGAGTACAATGCCCGTTCCCTGGAAAGGGAAGGCGCAGCCCTGGTCATCAGGGATCAGGATTTGACGGGGCCGGTACTGTGTGAGAAGCTAACCCGGCTCCTGGAACGGCCTGCTGAACTGGAGGCTATGGCCCGGGCCAGCCGCCGCCTGGGGCGCCCCCGGGCGCTGGAAGAGATAGTGGAAATTATAAGTGAACTGGCCCGGCAGTAGAAGCGGTTCACCGGGCGATACCGCTGGACAAGCCCGGTAAAGCACACCTTATTTGTTTCAGGCATAGTATGATGGTGTATCGCGAAGCTTTATCTACGGCCAGGAGCTGTGACCCGGAAAGGAGATGAAAGTCATTGCAGGCACTACCCCGGCGGGTACATTTTATTGGTATTGGTGGAGCTGGCATGAGCGGCCTGGCCAGCATCCTTCTCGATCTGGGCTATGAGATCAGCGGTTCGGATCTTTCTTCCACGGATATCACCCGCAGGCTGGAGTCACGGGGAGCCGTTTGCCACGTGGGCCATGCTTCCCGGAACCTGGATACCTCGCAGCTGGTGGTTATTTCCTCGGCGATCAAACCGGATAACCCCGAATTGCTGGCCGCCCGGGAAAAAGGCATACCGGTTATACACCGGGGAGACCTGCTGGCCTGGTTGATGCAGCGGCAAAAGGGTATTGCCGTGGCAGGAGCCCACGGTAAGACCACCACCACTTCCATGCTGGCCCTGGTGCTGGAAAGAAGCGGGTTTGACCCGACTATCGTTATCGGAGGTGAATTGAACGATATTGGTGGAAACGCCAAGCTGGGCCGGGGGGAATACCTGGTGGCCGAAGCTGATGAAAGTGACGGTTCGTTTTTAAAGTTGCAACCGCTGGCCGCAATCATAACCAATATTGAAGATGATCACCTGGATCATTACGGCTCGGTGGAAGAGATAAAAAAAGCCTTCCGGCAGTTCATGCATAAAGTGCCGGAGCACGGTCTGGTCGTTGCCTGTATTGATGATCCCAATGTACGGGAAACAATCCGGGATCTGGAGCGCCCCCTGATAACCTACGGCAGCGAGGGGTCCGGTGCCAGTTATACCCTGCGCCAGCTATCTCTGGATAGCGGAGGCAGCCGCGGGGATGTATATTATGAAGGCCGGTTCCTGGGTACCCTGGAACTTTACGTTCCCGGAAGGCATAATATGCTCAATGCCCTGGCCGTGGTGGCAGCCGCTCGCTGGCTGGGCCTGGATTTCAACCTGATAGCTTCCATTCTCAGGGAGTTCCGGGGCGCCAGGAGAAGGTTTGAGCTGCTGGGGGAAGCGGGGGGTATACGGGTGGTGGATGATTACGCCCACCATCCCAGCGAGATCAGGGCCACCCTGCAGGCCGCCCGCCAGACGGAGCCCGGGCGCCTGGTGGTGGTATTCCAGCCCCACCGCTATACAAGGACGCTTTTGTTAAAAGAACAATTTGGCAGGTCCTTTGCCGATGCCGACCTGGTGATAGTAAATGAAATATACAGTGCCGGAGAAACACCTATTGAAGGGGTCAATGCCCAGTTGATTGTCCAGGCTATAAAAAATTACGGCCGCCCGCCTGTGGTTTACCTGCCCGCCAGAGAACAGGTGGTCAATTACCTGGCCGCCGAGGCCCGCCCCGGTGATTTAATTTTGACCATGGGAGCAGGTAATATCTGGCTTTGCGGGCTGGACCTGCTGAAAAGGTTGAGGGAGAAAACAGCATGATTTCACCAGCCGGCTATAAAGAATTGAACGCCCTTTTACCCGGACAGGTCAAGGTTTTCGAGCCCATGGCCCGCCATACTACCTGGCGTATCGGCGGGCCGGCGGATATCTTTGTGGAACCGGCGGGAGTTAAGGAGCTGGCCCGCCTGGTAAGCTGGGTGCACCACCGCGGTCTACCCCTCTATTTTATGGGGAATGGTTCCAACCTGCTGGTAAAGGATGGCGGCATCCGGGGCGTGGTGGTAAAAATCGGCCGTGCCCTCGGCAGGGTACAGGTTTGTGAAACAACCATCACCGCAGGGGCGGGGGCCATGCTGGGCGTGCTGGCTTCCGCCGCTCAAAAGAACGGTGTGGGCGGCCTGGAATTCGCCACCGGTATTCCGGGAACGGCCGGCGGGGCGGTGGTGATGAATGCCGGTGCCAACGGTTCTTCCATGGCCGACCTGGTGCGGGAAGTTATGGTGATGAACCCGTCCGGCGATCTGGAGCGGAAGAAGGCCCATGAATTAAATTTCGGTTACCGTACCAGCAATTTGCTGGGCGGCTCGCTGGTGGTTGTGGAAGTGACCTGCCGGGGCATTTCCCGGGATCCGCAACGGATCCGGGCGGATATGGAGGAGTATCTTGCCCGCCGCCAGGCCACTCAACCCCTGTCCTACCCCAGTGCCGGCAGCGTTTTTAAGAATCCTCCCGGGAAGTCAGCAGGCTGGTTAATTGAGCAGGCCGGGTGCAAGGGCATGCGCCAGGGTGACGCTCAGGTATCCACGGTCCACGCCAACTTTATCGTTAATCTGGGGAGGGCTACCGCCCGGGATGTGCAGGCCCTGATTCACCGGGTCCAGCAGCTGGTCTACGAGCGCTTCGGGATATCTTTAGCTCTTGAGGTACAGGTTCTCGGTGAGGATTGAGCGGGGGTGACAGCATGGAGAGATTTTTCATTACGGGCGGTAATCCCCTGCAGGGTAGCGTGCGGGTCAGCGGGAGTAAGAATGCCACCCTGCCCATACTGGCCGCCTGCCTCCTGCACGGGGCACCGGATATCATCCGGCAGGCACCGGCGTTGAAAGACGTGGAAACCATGTGCGATGTCCTGGAATACCTCGGGGCCAGGGTAATAAAAGAGGGGGACTCCATTACCGTTGATACCACGCACATCCATTCCGTGGAAGTGGGAGAAGAATTAATGCGCCGGATGCGGGCGTCCAACCTGGTGCTGGGCCCCCTCCTGGGGCGCTTCCACCGGGTCAGGATTTCCCACCCCGGCGGGTGCAATATCGGCTCCCGGCCCATGAACCTCCACTTAAAGGGACTCCGGGCCCTGGGTGCCAGGATCGAGGAGAAATTTGGCTATATTAATGTTGTGGCAGACCGGCTGGAGGGGGCGGAAATCCACCTGGATGTTCCCAGTGTGGGCGCTACCGAAAATATTATGATGGCTGCCGTGCTGGCCAGGGGTACGACCGTCATCCGGAATGCGGCCAGGGAACCGGAGATCGTTGACCTGCAAAATTTTTTAAACCGCATGGGGGCACGCATCAAGGGGGCGGGGACGGATGTAATTCGCATTGAAGGGGTTGAACATCTTGAATCCGTGGAACATACGGTCATTCCCGACCGCATTGAAGCCGGAACGCACCTTGTTGCTGCCGCCATTACCGGTGGTGAGGTAACGGTAACCAACGTTATTCCCGAACACCTCGAAGCCGTGCTGGCCAAATTAAAGGAAATGGGTTTCCAGGTGGAAGTGGGTGATGATTGGATCCGCCTGAATGCCCGGGACATGCGGCCGCGGCCGGTAGATATAAAAACACTGCCCTATCCCGGTTTCCCCACCGATATGCAGCCCCAGATGATGGCCCTGGCCTGCCTGGCGGAAGGAACCAGCGTGATTACCGAAACAATTTTTGAGAACCGCTTTAAACATGTAAGTGAGCTCCTGCGCATGGGTGCCGACATAAAAGTGGAAGGGCAGGCGGCCATTGTCAGGGGGGTAAAGAAGCTGACCGGAGCGCCGGTTATGGCTACGGATTTGCGGGCAGGTGCCGCGCTGGTCCTGGCCGCCTTTGCCGCAGAAAACGGTTCTGTGATTGAGGGTGTGGAACATATCGACAGGGGCTATGAAAAAATAGAACAGAAATATACCGCCCTGGGAGCCAGGATAATCAGGGTATCTGATTAACTTGCTTTTTTTAGCTTTTTAATGGACAAGCTTTTCCGGTTGTTATAAGATTTTGGTATAATAATCCGGGAACGGAAAATCACGATAAAAAGCAGCCCTTAAAATTTAACAGCTGGAGCTATCCGGAAAGGTACTAAGGAAGTGCCGGGTATCCGCGGGCATCAATTCAGCCGGTTCCGGGGCAAAATATTAGGAGTGGTGGGCCTTGAGCATTCCGCGGTATACCGGAAGATTTCTTGCGGAAAGGATTTTCTTTGCCTTACTGATTCTTCTGGCCGCTTTTATCCTTCTGGGTTCACCCCTGTTTGAGGTTCGCGAGATAGAAGTTACCGGTAACAGAGTTGTGCCGGAGGAAAAAATTTTAGAGCTTGCCGGAATAAATACGGGAACAAATATTTTCAAGGTCAATTTAAAAGAAGCGGAATCCCGTATTCTTACCATGCCGCTCATTAAAAACGCCAGCCTGGTCCGTAAATTCCCCTCCCGCATTGTTATCCGGGTTGAGGAAAGAAAAGCACTGGCTTTGCTGCCTGTAAAAGATGGCTTTATACAGGTTGACGGGGAAGGGGTGTGCCTGAAAGAAAGCGGCGTGGGCGGTTCCCTTCCGGTGGTGACGGGGGTGGCGGTACCGGACCCCGCTCCGGGTGACGTAATCCGGGACGCAAAACTTGCCACGGCTTTAAAGGTGCTCGGCCAGCTTCCCGGCTCTCTGTACAGCAAGCTCTCGGAAATACATATCACTGCCGGTGGGCAGGTGGTGCTCTATACCCTGGAGGGAATTGAGTGCCGCCTGGGCGCTCCAGCAGATATCCGGAAGAAGGCCGGAATTATTCTTCAGGTGCTGGAGCAGGTTAAGGGGCGGCAGATAGCCTACATAGATCTTACGGGCGTTCCTGTGGTTAAATACCTGGAATAGGGCAAATGGGGGCACGGTTTGGTGAAAATGAGGGGATTTCACTGGGCGCTGATCCTGGTGGGGCTTGTTATGGGTTTAATGCTGGCGGTACAGTTTCGTTTGACCAGGGATATTCAGGAAACCCCACCGGTTAAGCAGGCACAGAACCTGGCCGCTCAGGTTAACCAGGCCAGGAAAGAACGGGATGAACTCCAGCGGCAGGTAACCGAGCTGCGGGCACACCTGGATGAGGTAACGGCCGGACCCCGCCTGGACGCGCTGAAGGAGGAGCTGAACCGGGTGCGCATTGCTGCCGGGCTGGTAGAGGTCAGCGGACCCGGGGTGATGATAACCTTAAATGATAGCAACCAGGTTATCCAGCCGGGACAAAATCCCAACCTTTATGTCCTGCATGATGAGGATGTGCTGAAAATTATCAATGAATTGAAGGCTGCCGGAGCAGAAGCCATATCCATTAACGGCCAGCGTATGCTGGCAACCAGCGAAATACGCTGTATCGGCCCCACCATCCTGACCAACCGCAACCAGCGTTTGACCCCTCCTTTTGTCATCTCCGCCATTGGGAATCCTGATAATTTAGTTAACTCCCTCCTCATGCGGGGTGGAGTTGTGGAACAGCTGCGCTTCTGGGGCATTCAGGTGGAAGTTAAAAAAGTGGCCCAGCTTACGGTGCCTGCCTATACGGGGGGAGTGCGTTTTGATTTTGCCCGCCCGCTGGAGGGTGGTGAAAAGCAATGAAACTACCGGCAAAATTACCTACTTACCTGTCCCTCGCACTGGTGGCGGTGGTTCTGGGTATACTGATTGCGTTCCAGTTCCGGGTTACCAGGCATATTGAACAGGGCGTCCCGGCCGGGCGGGCGCAGGAACTGGCCCTGGAACTGCGCCAGCTGGAAAAAGACAAGAGCAAGCTTAAAGCCGAGGCCAGTGACCTGAACCTCAAGCTGGACCGGGCTACCCGTGGCCAGGCCGAGGCGGAGAAAGCCCTTGAAGATGAGCTGGCCAAGGCCAGGCTGCTGGCCGGACTGGTTCCCGTAACCGGTCCCGGCATTGAGGTAACCCTGGACAACCCTCCCCAGCAACCTGGTGGAAAGGGGCCGGCCAGCCTTTATACCATCCGGGACGAGGATCTCCTGCGGGTGATCAATGAACTGCGGGGTGCAGGGGCGGAGGCCCTGTCCATAAACGGCCAGCGCATCGTAGCCCAAACGGAAATCCGCTGGGCGGCCCCTTTTATCAATGTCAACCTGACGAGGGTAGTACCCCCGTATCATATACTGGCCATTGGTGAACCGGAGAACCTGAAAAGCGCCCTGGAAATACCCGGCGGGCTGGTGGAGTACCTGCGGGATCTGGGGGTTCAGGTAAGCATCCGGCCCTATGAACAGCTTACCCTGCCGGGTTATACCCGGCCGATGGAATTTCGCTATGCCAAACCAGTATTAAAAGGGTGAGAAAGCTATGTGGTTGGGCATCTGGCTGGCCGTTGCCGGCCTGGTTATAGGTGTGCTGCTGGGGCTCAACATTCCCCTGGTACTGCCCCAGGTTTATGCCAAGTACCTTTCCGTGGCCGCCCTGGCCGCCCTGGATTCGGTTTTTGGCGGGATCCGGGCGGCTATGGAGGATCAATTTGACAATACCGTTTTTATTTCCGGTTTTTTCAGCAATGCCCTCCTGGCTGCCGTCCTGGCTTTTATCGGGGAGCGTCTGGGGATCGATCTCTACCTGGCTGCTGTGGTAGCCTTCGGGGTGCGTTTATTCCAGAACCTGGCCATTATCCGGCGTCACCTGTTTAAAAAAATAAAATAAAAGCCGGCTTTTAGAGGGAAAAAAGTACCGGCGTAGAATTTTACATTTTTAGTAACTGTTTGAGGGGGGTGCCCCGCTTGACTGCAAGGGGATTTGTGGCCGGCCTGGATGTGGGGACATCCAGCATGGTGGCGGTGGTAACCCGGGTTGCCGATCCGGAACGGGTGGCTGGAATGGGCTGGTGCCCGTCCCTGGGGATGCGTAAAGGCATCGTGGTAGATATGGAAGGCGCAGCTCAGGCTATCAAGCGGGCTGTAGAAATGGCCCGGGAAGCGGCCGGGTGCAGGATCGGTACTGTAAGCGTGGGGTTTTCCGGCCATGGTGTAAACATACTCACCAGGCATGCCGATATAACTATTGGAAATAATAAAAAAATTACTGCCGGTGATATATCCACCCTGATGCAGTTAATCAGGCAGGTGGAGATACCTGCTGGAAGGCGGGTTTTACAGGTAATTCCGGTGGAGTTCAAGGTTGACGGCCTTCCTGTGAGGGGCAACCCCGCCGGTCGTACTGGTTCGCGATTATCCCTGGAAGCACGGGTGATAACTGCAGATAGTCAGATGGTTGAGCAGCTGGTTACGTCGGTGGAAAGCGCAGGTTTGCGGGTTAAGGAGGTTGTGGTAAACTCACTGGTGCTGGCCCGGGAGGTTTTAACCACCGTGGAAAGAGAACTGGGTGCGGTGCTGGTGGATTTTGGTGGCGGGACAACTGCTGTCACTTTCTGCAAGGGCGGTGCCCCCGTGGATTTATTCGTTATTCCTGTGGGTGGGGAACACATTACCAGTGACCTGGCCATTGGTGTGAGAACGTCCCTGGAAGCAGCGGAACGAATGAAAAAGGAAATTGGTCTTTTGCCCCAGGAAGCGAAGTGGGTGGAATTACCAACCATGGATGGCCGGGCCTCCCGGCGGGCCAGCCTTGCTGTCGTGAGGCAAATAATCGAGTCCAGGGTGCTGGAGATTCTTGATTTGATTAAGCAGAGCATTTACAGGCTCGCCCCGGGGGAGGCCCTGCCGGGTGGAGTGGTATTCACCGGGGGTGGTTCCCTGTTAAAGGGGTTGCCGGACCTGGCTTCCCGGATTTTACAGTTACCTGTCCGGGTAATAACAGAAGAACCGGACTACCAGGCTGCCCGCCTTCTGGCCAGGCGTGCCGCGGTGGAAGCAGCCGGCCAGGGGGAGCAAAAGCTGGCGGTGGCAGCCGGGGATTTCCGGCTGGGAACAAGGGGTGTAAAACAAATCTTTGAGTATATACGCCGGGGTTATCCCCGCGGCAGCGGTTTGGAGAGCTAATCTTGCTTTCAGGAATTCTAGAGGGGGATTGTCATGCTCGATTTTGAACTCGAGAACAACCAGCTTGCCAATATTAAAGTTATTGGAGTGGGAGGAGCAGGTAACAACGCTGTCAACCGGATGATCATGGCCGGCCTGCGGGGGGTGGAGTTTATTGCCGTCAATACCGATGCCCAGGCTCTCCAGCTGGCCCAGACGAGCAATAAAATTCAAATTGGGGCCAAGTTAACCAAGGGGCTGGGTGCCGGTGCGAACCCGGAGATCGGGCAGAAAGCTGCTGAAGAAAGCCGGGATGAAATTATCCAGGCTTTAAAAGGAGCGGATATGGTTTTTGTCACTGCCGGTATGGGAGGGGGAACCGGCACCGGAGCAGCACCGGTGGTGGCTGAAGTGGCCAAAGAACTGGGTGCCCTGACTGTGGGTGTGGTCACCAAGCCCTTTACCTTCGAGGGCAGGAAGCGGATGAACCAGGCGGAGATGGGTATTCAAAACCTGAAGGGGAAAGTGGACACCCTGATTACCATTCCCAACGACCGCCTGCTGCAGGTTATAGATAAGCACACCTCCATTGTGGAAGCTTTTCGCATAGCGGACGACGTTCTGCGCCAGGGGGTACAGGGTATTTCGGATTTGATTGCCGTTCCCGGCCTGATTAACCTGGATTTTGCCGACGTAAAAACGATCATGAAGGAGACCGGCTCCGCCCTTATGGGCATAGGGCTGGCCAGCGGTGAGAACCGGGCCACGGAAGCCGCCCGGATGGCCATTTCCAGTCCCCTGCTGGAAACATCCATTGAAGGGGCCAGGGGCGTGCTGCTGAATATAACCGGAGGGACATCACTGGGTCTTTTTGAGGTCAATGAGGCGGCTGAGATTATCTCCCAGGCTGCCGATCCCGAGGCCAACATAATTTTTGGTGCTGTGATCGATGAACGTATGGAAGATGAGGTGCGGGTGACGGTTATAGCCACCGGCTTTGACCAAAAGGTGGTTAAAAAAGAGCGGCCCAGGGATGAGCTGGAGATTAAACCCTTCACCAACCACGATGATCTTGATATCCCGGCCTTCCTGCGCCGGCGCGGTTAAGCGCTATTTTGCCGGTAGTTTTTGAAAAAGCCTGTCTTGATGACATGGCTTTTTATTTTTTGTGCACACTAAGCGCAGAAGGAGGGAATGAACTTGGAACACCCGGAGCATGAAAAAACTGTGGAGGTTAAGGGAAATCGCAAGGAGGACTTGAACCGCATCAGGGGTACCCAGCTTCTGGTTGATCCCGAAAGAGGGCCTGAAAACAAGAAAAAAAGGGGAACCCGGTAAACATGGAATGACATTTATTACCAGTCTGGTGGTGTATAATTAAGCCAGGCTTTTCTTTTGGCCTGTGGAAATGCTGGATTAATAAGGTTGTCATAGAGTACCGCGGGCGGTCATATAAATGGTAGAGGGCTGTGCATGGCCGTTGTGGGAGTGGGCTGGATGACCGGCTACGTTGTTTATGTGGATCAGGTCCTGGCGGGCAACTTGCTCCTCAACTATATTTTATTGTGGACTGCCGGGCGGCTGTCACAGGTAAGGACAACTATATTTCGCCTGGTTTTATCCAGTGCTCTGGGCAGCTTATACACATTGTTCTTTTTTCTTCCGGGTTACAACCAGTTATTCAGTTTACCTTTTAAATTGTTCTTTTCTTCCATCATGGTTTTAGGAGCCTTTGCCCCCCTTCCCCTGAAGAGATTGCTCGCCTGTATGATATTTTTTTACCTCTCCTCCTTTGCCCTGGGGGGGCTCTGGCTGGGGATTATATATTTCCTTTATTCCAGCGGGGGGTTTGCCCCCGCCGTCAACCAGACCCTGAATATTATCCAGCGGTATTTCTGGCCCGGCCTTTTACTGGCGGTTGCGGCTCTGGTGGGTGGGGGACGCGTGCTGGCTTTAATCATGCACCAGCGGCTGGAACAGCAAGGATACAGGGTGAAACTGGCAGTGGAAATGGCTGGCCGGCGGGTGGAAGTGCAGGGCCTGGTGGATACGGGCAACAGTTTGCAGGACCCCCTTACCGGTTACCCGGTGATTGTCGTGGAGTACAGCGCCCTGCTGCCCGCCCTGCCCCCATCCCTGCAGCAGGTTATTGAAAGGTGGGGGGATTCCGGCGACCCCTCCCTGCTGGCAGCCCTGGCCGGTACCGGCTGGGCGTCCCGCATCTGTTTAATTCCTTTCCGCTCTGTGGGCCGGGAGCAGGGAATGATGGTGGGCATTCGCCCGGACCGGGTGGAAATTTACCGGCGGGACGGCCGGGCTCGCATCCAGCAGGTAGTTATAGGTATTTACAGGCATGCCCTGGGAAGTTATCAAGCGCTGGTGCCCCCGGCACTGGCCGGGGCGGCCTGAGGTATAGAGGTCAGATTGAGGTGGGGGTGGAAATATGTCTTTGCCGCCAATTGTACAGTTGAAATGGCATTGCCGCCTGTTTTTGATCAGGTTGACAACCTGGCTGGGCTGGCGCCGTGAAGTATTTTATGTGGGCAGCAGTGAGGCGCTTCCACCACCCCTTTCCAACGATGAGGAATCTTTTTTAATCAACAAGCTGGAGGCCGGGGATACCGCCGTACGTACCGTGCTCATCGAACGCAACCTCCGCCTGGTGGTGTACATAGCCCGCAAGTTTGAAAATACGGGTGTGGGGATAGAGGACCTGGTTTCCATAGGAACCATCGGGTTGATAAAGGCGGTGAACACTTTCGACCCGGCCAAGAAGATTAAACTGGCCACCTATGCTTCCCGCTGTATTGAAAACGAAATTCTCATGTACCTGCGGCGCAACAATAAAACCAGGGCTGAAGTGTCTTTTGACGAACCTTTAAACATTGACTGGGAGGGCAACGAGTTGCTGCTCTCCGATGTCCTGGGTACGGAGAACGATATTATTTATAAATATATTGAGGATGAAATAGATAAAAAGCTCCTGTACATGGCGCTGAACAAATTGAGTGGCCGCGAACGCAAGATTATGGAGCTGCGGTTTGGTCTGAATAACGGGGTGGAAAAAACCCAGAAAGAAGTGGCCGATATGCTCGGTATTTCCCAGTCCTATATATCGCGGCTGGAGAAGAGAATAATCAAACGGTTGAAAAAAGAGATGCACCGGCTGGAATAAGATTCCGCTGTTCCCGGCAAGCCGGGTTTTTTTATTTATGTATAAGAGCAGGTAGCCGGGGTAATAATGAGGTTATGGCCAAGCGCAAAAAAATTTGAAAAGAGGTGGGCGGTCTTCCATGCTGCTGAACAAGGTAGAGATCAGTGGTGTGAACACCTCCAAGCTACCCCTGCTGACGGGGGCCCAGATGCGCCAGTTGTTCGAAGCAATGCATAATGGAGACCGGGAAGCCCGAACCCAGTTGATAAATGGCAACCTGCGCCTGGTACTTTCGGTAATCCAGCGCTTTACCAACCGCGGTGAATATGTGGACGACCTCTTTCAGGTGGGTTGCATCGGATTGATGAAGGCCATTGATAATTTCGACCTCTCCCAGAATGTCAAGTTTTCCACCTATGCAGTTCCCATGATTATTGGTGAAATCCGCCGTTATTTAAGGGACAATAACTCCATTCGCGTGAGCCGCTCTTTACGGGATATCGCCTATAAAGCCCTGCAGGTAAGGGATAACCTGGTCAACAAATATTCCCGCGAACCTTCGATTAATGAAATTGCCGGGGAGCTGAAGTTGCCCCGGGAAGAGATAGTTTTTGCCCTGGACGCCATCCAGGAGCCCATCTCCCTTTTTGAGCCCATATATCATGACGGAGGGGACCCCATTTTTGTCATGGACCAGATTAAAGATGAAAAGAACCACGATCAGAACTGGCTGGAGGGTATTGCCATAAGGGATGCCCTGGGGAGATTGAGCGAGCGGGAAAAATTAATTCTCACCCTCCGTTTTTATGAAGGTAAAACCCAGATGGAAGTGGCCGAAGAAATTGGCATTTCCCAGGCCCAGGTTTCCCGCCTGGAGAAAGCTGCCCTGAATAATATGCGTAAATATTTATAGGTACTGTCGTTCCTTTTTCATTTCCCCCTTTTGACAGCAACGTTTAAAGTGTCGAAATACGGGTAAAACTAGGATTAGAACAAACATTTGCAGATTGAATAATGGGGGAACAAGGAATGTTTTCACTAAAGCGGATCGGATTCTGGGTTTTACTGATGTGTATTTTACTGGCCGGGTGGGGCTGGTACCGGCAGGTTGTGGATTATCCCTACCGCCCCGATCATTTGATCCGCTTCCATGTTATGGCCAACAGCAATTCACCTGCCGATCAGGCTTTAAAATTGCGGGTCCGTGATGTTCTTGTGCAGGCCATGACCCCTTATTTCCAGCAGGCTGGCAGTGTGGAAGAAGCCAGGGCCATTGCCCGGGATAAGCTGGATTATATGGAGCAACTGGCCAGGCAAACCATTCGCGAGTCCGGTGCGGATTATCCCGTTACCGTATCGCTGGGGCGTTATCATTTTCCAGCCCGGACCTATCATGTGGCCGGTGCCGGACCGGGGGCAATTCACGACCTGATCCTGCCCGCCGGTGAGTATGAAGCGGTGCGGGTGGTTATCGGTAAGGGTGCGGGTGCCAACTGGTGGTGCGTGCTGTTCCCTCCCCTTTGTTTTGTGGATGTTCAGGATAACCGGCAGGAGCCGGAAGTAACCCGCGAACCGGCCGGGGATAAAAAGGATTTAACCCCGCCGGAGGAAGGTGCTGCCGGAAAGGCGGAACCGGCTTTTAAGTGGTCCGGGCCGCCCGCCGTGGCCACCCTGGCCCCTCCCCGTGAAGACAGCCGGGATGAAGGTGCTGTTTTGAAGGTAAATTCCCCCGATGGTACTACCGTGGAATTTCGCTTCCGCATCCTGGATTTCCTTGCCGGTACGCGTAGCTGGCTGGATCATCTCTTCCATGTTTAGGCTGCTGTGAACAATTTTTCAGCGCGTGCCCGGTTCAACCTGCCCGCCCGGTGGCATATAATATGCCAGGGGGTGCAGGGAAGGTGGTAAAGGTATCGGATCTGCGCATGCGGGAAGTGATCAATATTGCCGACGGGCGCCGCATGGGGCCAATTAAGGATATTGACATTGACCTGGAACAGGGGCGCGTCAGCGCCATCATTCTCCCCGGTCAGAGCAGCCGTTTTCTGGGTTTGTTCGGCCGGGAGGAGGAAATTATAGTTCCCTGGCATAAAATAAAAAAAATCGGCCTGGACGTAATCCTGATCGACCTGCGGGATATTACGGAAGTAAGGCCGGATAACAGTTCTGCGGGTAACGGGAAGGAAAGGTTTTTCTAAGGGCCCGCCGGCCGGTGATGTTTTCCCCTGGAAGGGGAGACAAGCATTCCGGATAAGGGAAAAATATGAAAAGGGTGCCTCCGGGGAACAGAGAAGGAGTAAATGATTTATGTTTGGTCAGGAGGTGCCCTTTTTGCGTTTTTGTTTTTACCCCAATATATAGTATAATATCTCTGCCAGCTGTACTACATATATAAAAATCCGTTCCAGGCCTGTGATAAGAGAGTGGTGAGGCAGCGTGCGCTGTCCCTTTTGCGGTTTTTCGGAAAGCCGGGTGCTGGATTCCCGTCCGGCGGAGGACGGTTACTCCATCCGCCGCAGGAGGGAATGTGCAGGTTGTGCCCGGCGTTTTACCACCTATGAAAGAGTGGATGAACTGCCCCTGGTGGTGGTCAAGAAGGACGGCCGGCGGGAGGTTTTCAACCGTAACAAGCTCCTGGCCGGACTGGTGAAGGCCTGCCAGAAACGTCCCGTATCCATGACCACCCTTGAGGCCATGGTGGACGAGGTGGAGCGCACATTGCGCAGCACGGCGGAGCTGGAGGTTTCCAGCCGGCAAATTGGCGAGATGATTATGGACCGGCTGCGGGTTCTGGATGGGGTGGCCTACGTGCGCTTTGCCTCCGTTTACCGGGAGTTCCGGGACGTGGAGGAATTTTTGCGGGAAATCCAGCGTCTGTCCGAAAAACCGTAAGCGAGCCGTTATTTGCAGCTGGTGTATTCAGTTAATCATTAAATTTTAATCGTAGCATTTTTTCACATCAGGTTATAGAGGAGGCTGCCAGCTTGTTTAAGGTTATCCGGAAGCGGGATGGGCGGGAAGTGCCCTTTGACGAGACCAAGATTACCGATGCCATCTTCAAGGCTGCCCGGGCGGTGGGGGGCGAGGACCGCCAGACGGCCATGGAGCTGACCATTGAAGTTCTCAAGATGCTGAAGAAAAAGTACAACGGCCAGGTTTTTGGCGTGGAAGATGTTCAGGATGTGGTGGAAAAGGTGCTCATTGAGGCCGGTCACGCTCGCACCGCCAAGGCTTACATCCTTTACCGGGATAAACGAACCCGCATCCGGGAGGCCAAGGGCGACTTAATGGATGCGGTGGAGGAAATCCTGGCTGAAACCAACCGGGAAAATGCCAATGTGGGTAATTCCCCTTCGGCGAAAATGCTGCAGATTGCCAGTGCCGCCAGCAAGAAATATTATCTCACCCGCCTCCTGGATGAGGATTTTTCCGGCGCCCACATGCGGGGGGATATCCACATTCACGATCTCGACTGGTACGCCAAAACCCTGAACTGCCTGCAGATACCGCTGGACAGGCTCCTAACGGAGGGTTTTAACACCGGTCACGGCTATATCCGGCCTCCCAGGCGGCCCACCTCGGCCACGGCCCTGGCAGCAATTATCCTGCAGAGCTCACAAAATGACATGTTCGGGGGGCAGTCCTTTCCTTTCTTTGACCGGCAGATGGCTCCCTTTGTGGAGAATGCGGATGAAAACGAGACATACCAGGCCATGGAAGCGCTGGTGTACAACCTTAATTCCATGCATTCCCGGGCCGGGAGCCAGGTGCCATTTTCCAGCATCAACCTGGGCACCGACACTTCCGAGGCCGGTCGCAAGGTAACCCGCAACCTGCTTCTGGCCTATGAAGCCGGGCTGGGGCGGGGGGAAAATCCCATTTTCCCCAATATCATCTTCCGCCTCAAAAAAGGGGTTAACTTTGAGCCGGGAGATCCAAACTATGACTTATTCCAGCTAGCTATCCGGGTAGCCAGTAAGAGGCTGAATCCATCCTTTGCCTTTATGGATTCTTCTTTCAACCGTCCTTACGGGGACCAGGTGGCCTACATGGGCTGCCGCAGCCGGGTGATGGCCAACCGGAGGGGTCCGGAAGTGACGCCGGGAAGGGGTAATTTGTCCTTCACCACCATCAACCTTCCCCGGCTGGGTATTAAAGCCGAGCGGAATATCAAGCGGTTTTATGAGCTCCTGGCGGAGGTTATGGAGCTGGCCATAAGGCAGCTTTATCACCGGTTCCGGGTACAGGCCAGGCTCAGGGTTAAGGACATGCCCTTTGTCATGGGACAGGGGCTCTATCTCGGTTCGGAGGGTCTGAAGGAAGAGGACTGTATCGAGCCGGCCATTGTCAACGGTACCCTGGCCGTGGGGTTTATCGGCCTGGCCGAAGCCCTGGTAGCCCTGACCGGCCAGCATCACGGCCAGAGCGAGGAATCCCAGGCCCTGGGCCAGGAGATTGTAGCCTTTATGCGCCGGCGCATTGATGAGGCCTGTGAGGAGTACAACCTGAACTATACCCTGCTGGCTACACCGGCCGAAGGGCTCTCCGGGCGGTTTGTACACCTGGACCGGCGGGAGTTCGGTATTATTCCCGGGGTGACAGACCGGGAATATTACACCAATTCATTCCATATACCGGTTTATTATCCCATAAGCAGTTTTGAGAAGATCAGCCTGGAGGGGCCGTACCACAAGTACTGCAACGCCGGGCACATCAGCTATGTGGAAATGGCCTCGCCGCCGGTACATAACCTTGAGGCGGTGGAAGCCATCATTCGGCACATGGCGGCCTGCGACATGGGTTATGCGGCCATTAACTTCCCGGTGGATTTCTGTACCGGATGCAACCTGACGGGTGTGATCAATGAAAGCACCTGCCCCCGCTGCGGGTCGGCTGCCATCCGGCGGGTGCGGCGGATAACCGGTTATCTTTCCACCGTGGATCGTTTCAATGACAGCAAGGTGGCGGAATTGAACGACCGCCTGCCCCACAGCCTGCGTTAGAGATTTTTCGCGGGAGAGATGAACATGCGCTTGCGCGTAGCCGGGATAATTGAAGAAAGTGTGGTGGACGGGCCCGGCCTGCGGCTGGTGGTTTTTGTCCAGGGCTGTCCCCATCGCTGTCCCGGTTGCCATAATCCCCACACCTGGGACCCGGCCGGGGGCACCCTGATGGAGGTGGAAGAAATCCTGGCCATGGTTAAAAGGAATCCCCTGTTAAAAGGGGTAACCCTTTCCGGGGGTGAGCCCTTTGCCCAGGCCGGTGCCCTCGCTGTTCTGGCCCGGCAGGTGCGTGCCCTGGGCCGGGATGTAATTACGTATACAGGTTATACCTGGGAGAAGCTCCTGGAACTGGCCGGGAGGGACGGGGCGGTAAAAGAGCTGGTGGAGCTTTCCGATTATATTGTGGATGGACCTTTTATCCAGGAAAAAAGGGATCCGGAACTACCCTTCCGCGGCTCCAGCAACCAGCGGGTGATCGATGTACCCGCATCCCTGGCCTGCGGGCGGGTGGTCATTGCCCCGTGGGGTGGACAGTAAAAGAGAACGGGGCAGGTACCATGGCGGTACCTGCCCTTTGACTGTAGATAAATTACATCCGCGATGTGCCCTGGTTTTACCCGTCGCTCCCGGTCGTTTCGCTGGCCGGGCCCTGGGCCCCGGCTCCGGTCTTCGGCGGGTACCGGCCACATTCACACCTCCTGTGTTCAGGTGGCCTCCGCGGACGTCCTGTCCGCGGCCCCGCCTCGTCCCGTCGCCCTGGCCCGGCCCGGCGGCGCTCACTCCAGGTCGCTTCTCCTTTAAAACCAGGGCACATAAAGAGCTGGTCAACCATCTGAAAAGGGGCCTGTCGGCCCCTTTTTTCAGTGCCCGCAGGTGGCGCAGCTTCCTCCGGAGCAGCCGCTGCAACTACTGCCGCTGCCGGAGCTGCCGCCCGCATCCCGGTTGCCCGGTGAGGCGAAGCTGCTCATAACCCGTTCCGCGCCGGTGGCCCGGCATGCCGGGCAGACCTGGTGTTCTCCACCTTCTCCCAGCGAGCATAATTTTTCAAAGCGGTGACCGCAGGTATGACAGCGAAATTCGTAAATGGGCATCTGGTAACACTCCTTTCTCCATGGACGGGCCGGACTCCCCGGCTATTTTTAGCTTACGCCGCAGATTGTCCCCTGTCAAGGCAAGCTTTTTCACCCGTCCGGGGAGGGATTGGCCGAGGGGAGAGGGAATTATTAAAAAAAGGGAGTAGTAATTGAATAGCCGAAAGAATAAATAAGCAGTTAGGAGGATTTACATGCGCGTTCGTTTTTTGGGAGCCGCGCAGACGGTTACAGGCTCCTGTTTTCTCCTGGAAACAGGTCCCATCAGGATAATGGTGGATTGCGGGATGTTCCAGGGGCCCCGGGCTTTACGGGAGCGTAACTACCGCCCTTTTTCTTTTTCGCCACTCAGTGTGGATTATGTTCTGCTTACCCACGCCCATATAGATCACAGCGGTTTGATTCCCAAACTGGTGAAGCATGGTTTTCGCGGAAAGATTCTGGCTACCCCGGCTACCATCGATCTGTGCGCCGTCATGCTGCCCGACAGCGGGCATATCCAGGAAATGGAGGTGGAAAGGCTTAACCGCAAGGCTGCCCGGGCCGGCCGCCCGCTCATAGAACCAATTTATAACGTTGAGGACGCCCACCGGGCCATGAATTTTTTTCAACCAGTCGATTACGGCCAGACGGTGAATCTTACCAAAGAGATCAGCGTACGCTTTTTGGAAGCGGGACACATCCTTGGTTCGGCCATGGTGGAGCTTACGATAAAGGAAGGGGCGCAGGAATCCAGGCTTCTTTTTACCGGCGATCTGGGGAGAAAAAATAAGCCTTACCTGAACGACCCTTCGTATGTTGAACATGCCGATTTTATCTTTTTGGAATCAACCTACGGTGACCGCCTGCATGCGGAACAGGAGGAGCATTTGAACCTCCTGCACGATATTATCTGGGAAACTTATCGCAAGGGCGGTAATTTAATTATTCCTGCTTTTGCTGTGGAGCGTACCCAGGATTTAATTTATGATCTCAATCTCCTGATTACCAGCAACCGTTTCCCGCCCATGAAGGTTTATATTGATAGCCCCATGGCGGTGGCGGCGACGGAAGTTTTCAAGAAATACAGGCCTTATTTTGACTCTGAAACCCAGGAGCTCATGGCTAGTGGAAAGGACCCCCTGACCATGGCCGCCCTGGAGTTTGCCCGCACCACCGAAGAATCCGTGGCCCTGAATAAGATAAAAAGCGGTGCCATCATTATCTCGGCCAGCGGTATGTGCGAGGCCGGCAGGATTAAGCACCACCTGCGCCATAACCTGTGGCGTCCCGAGTGCACCGTTTTATTTGTTGGCTACCAGGCCCCGGGAACCAAGGGCCGCAAGATAAAGAACGGGGCCAAATTTGTGCGCCTGCACGGGGAAGAAGTGGCCGTACGGGCAGACATCAGGAGTATCGATAGCTATTCCTCCCATGCGGATAAGGAGGAACTGCTGGATTGGCTGGGGCACCTGCAAAAACCGCCTCAAAAAGTTTTCCTGGTTCATGGAGAACCTTCCTCCATGAGTGCCCTGGCCCGGGATATAGCCCTGCGCTACGGTTTTGCGGTGCACATCCCCGTGCTCGAGGAAGAAGTCCAGCTTACCCCGGCCCTGCCGGTGGGTGAGGAGGAACTGCGCCGGGCATATGATGCTGTGGCCAGCCGCCTGCAGGATGTGCTGGCCAGCGGCCTGGGCAGGGGATATTATAGGGAGATAGTGGAACAGCTGGATCATTTGAACGCCTTGCTGGCATCCATTCAAAAGCAGGCCCAATAATTTTATTATTGCCTGCATGAGGGTAGAAAGCTTAAAATTAATCAAACAAAAATCAAGCGGGAGGATTGACTCTGGTGGTCCCTTACCTGTGGCAGGAAAAGGGAATGGTTAAATGGCTGGCCTGGAAGGCCTTTCTGGATACCGGCCTGGTGAGCCACGGCTTTACCGCCCGCCATGGCGGTACCAGTACCGGGGAGTTCGCTACTTTAAATATGGCCCTGCACGTGGGTGATGATCCCGAACAGGTATTGAGCAACCGGGAGCGGGCCTGCCGGGCTATGCATATAAACCCCGCCCACCTGGTGGCCGGCCAGCAGGTACACGGGGACCGGGTGGCGGTGGTGGGAGTGGAACACCGGGGCCGGGGAGCCCGCACCCAGGAAGACGCCCTGCCGGCCACCGATGCCCTGATTACCGGTGAGCCCCTGGTCCCCCTGTCCAGTTACTACGCCGATTGCGTGCCGGTTTTTCTTCTTGACCCGGTCCGGCGGGTGGTCGGCCTGGCCCATGCCGGCTGGAGGGGAACCTTTCTTGATATTGCGGCCAAAACGGTGGAAGCCATGGGCCGTTTCTTCGGCACCCGGCCGGCGGATTGCCTGGCGGGCATCGGCCCTTCCATCGGGCCCTGCTGCTATGAAGTGGATGCACCTGTGGCTGACCTTTTTAAAGAGCATTTTCCGCTCTGGCAGGAGCTCTTAACATCCAATCCATCGGGCAGGTGGCAGATGAACCTCTGGGAAGCCAACCGGCGCATCCTCCTAAAAGCAGGTCTTTTACCGGAAAATATTTTTACGGCCGGTATCTGCACCTGTTGCCGGCAGGATCTCTTTTTCTCCTACCGGGGCAGTGGCGGTCGAACGGGGAGGATGGCGGCCCTGCTCATGCTGACCTGAAAGCTTTTTTACCGGGGGAGGGTGAGTATATGGCTAAGATCCTGGTGGTCGATGACGAGGAACATATCCTCGAGCTGATACGTTTCAACCTGGAGAAAGAAGGTTACCAGGTGGTGACCGCTACCGATGGGAATACGGCTGTGGAAATAGCTCGCTCCCAGCGGCCCGATCTCATCCTCCTGGATGTAATGCTGCCGGAGCAGGATGGGCTGGCCGTCTGCCGGATCTTACAGCAGGAAGCTGCCACCCGCCGCATTCCGGTTATTATGATCAGCGCCCGGGGGGATGAACTGGATAAAGTCCTGGGTCTGGAAATGGGAGCCGATGATTACGTGACCAAGCCCTTCAGTCCCCGGGAGCTGGTGGCCCGGGTTAAAGCTCGCCTGCGCCGGTCCGGGGAAGACAGGCGTGCTCACCACCGTGGAGGGAGGCTGGTTCGCGGCCGGCTGGTAATTGATCCGGAACGTTTTCTGGTCACCATTGACGGTGTAAAGCAGGATCTGACCCCGAAAGAGTTCGAGTTGCTCCGCCTGCTGGCCAGTGAACCGGGAAGGGTATTTTCCCGGGATTACCTCCTGGAACAGATCTGGGGTTACGACTATACCGGTGATTCCCGGACGGTGGATGTTCACATCCGCCATATCCGCCAGAAGCTGGAGCAGGTACCCGGTGCCCCCCAGTATATTGAAACGGTGCGCGGGGTGGGTTATCGTTTCCGGGAGGTGCCTTAGAGGGTGAAGCTCAACTTCCTGCAGGGTGTATCCTGGCGGCCGGTGGTCAGTTATTTTTTCCTTATGGTTATCTTTTTTGCCCTCCTGCAGCTCTATGCCGCCAAAAAGTTGAGCGTCCTGGGGGCCTTGTTAATCATCCTGCCCCTATCGGTATTGCTGGCCTGGCTTTTATACCGGAGGGTTATCGGCCCGTTAAATGAAATAATTGCCGCGGCCAGGGATATGGCCCGGGGTAACCTGGACCGGGAATTGCACCTGTGTACACCCGATGAAATAGGAGAACTGGCCCGCAGTATTAACGAAATGGCCCGGCAGCTGCGGGAAACTATAGCTATGATTACCGAGGAAAAGAACAGGGTGCGGGCCATTTTGAACAGTATGGCCGACGGTGTAATTGCCCTGGACCGGGATGGTCGCGTGCTGCTTATAAACCCGGTGGTAGAAGAAATTTTTGATTTAAGGGAGGAGGCCTGCCTGGGGAAAAAAATCCTGGGGGTTATCCGTAACTATGACCTTGAGCGCCTCCTGAGCAGGACTCTGGAGTCGCAAAACTCCACCAGTGAGGAAATAAAAATTCTGGGGGCCGGCTCGGAGCCGCGTTTCTTTCGCCTCCAGGCCACCCCTCTGAAAGGTTGCCACGGGGAAACAGGCGGGGTAGTGGTGGTCCTTAGGGATATCACCGAACGCAAAAAGCTGGAGCAAATGCGAACCGAGTTTGTGGCCAACGTTTCCCATGAGCTGCGCACCCCTTTAACCTCCATTAAAGGATTTCTGGAAACCCTGCTCGACGGGGCGATTGATGATCCCGGGGCATCCCGTCATTTCCTGGAAATAATAAGCCAGGAAACAGAGCGCCTGACCCGCCTGGTTGATGAGCTGCTCAACCTGTCTAAAATAGAGGAACGGCGGGTGGTGCACCGCTGGCAGCGGGTGAACCTGGCGGACATTATCAGCCGCGTGGTCTCCCTCTTCCGGCCCCGGGCAGGGGAAAAATCGCTCACTCTCTCCCTGGAAGTACCCCGGGACCTGCCTGCGGTTTACGGTGACCCCGATATGCTCGCCCAGGTGTTGATTAATTTGCTGGATAATGCCGTTAAATATACCCCGCCCCGGGGCAGCATAACCATCCGGGCCATGGTCCGGGGGGATCAATTGAGGGTGGAAGTGGAGGATACCGGCATCGGTATTCCAGCTGAAAGCCTGCCCCGGGTTTTTGAGCGCTTCTACCGGGTGGATAAGGCCCGTTCCAGGGAACTGGGGGGGTATGGGATCGGCCTGGCTATTGTGAAGCATATTATCCGGGCCCACGGCGGGAAAATTGATGTGCAAAGCACGCCCGGGAAGGGAAGCCTGTTTTTCTTCACCCTGCCCCTGGCAGAAAATGTATCCGGTTAAAGCAGCAGAAAAGTTCATGTGGGGGTGCCCTGATGGAGAACCGGGTAAAAATTGATATTAAGAATTTAAACCTCTATTATAAGGATTTTCAAGCTTTAAGGGATATAAATTTAAGCATTCAGGCCAACAAAATAACTGCCCTTATTGGCCCTTCCGGTTGCGGCAAATCAACCTTCCTGCGCACCTTGAACCGGATGAATGATCTTGTCGAGGGTGTGCGGGTTGAAGGCCGGGTCCTGCTGGACGGCCAGGATATTTACGCTCGTGATGTGGATGTGGTTCACCTGCGCAAGCGGGTGGGCATGGTCTTCCAGCGCCCCAACCCCTTCCCCATGTCCATTTATGATAACGTGGCCTACGGTCCCCGGGTTCACGGTATTAAGAACCGGCGGCTGCTGGACGAAATTGTTGAAAGAAGCCTGCGGCAGGCGGCCCTGTGGGATGAAGTGCGGGACCGCTTGTTCAAGTCGGCCCTGGGTCTTTCCGGCGGCCAGCAGCAGCGCCTCTGCATTGCCCGCCTCCTGGCGGTGGAACCGGAGGTCCTGTTGATGGACGAACCCAGTTCCGCGCTGGATCCCATTTCCACTTTAAAAATAGAAGAATTGATTCAGGAGCTGAAAAAAGACTATACCATTGTTATTGTGACCCATAACATGCAGCAGGCCGCTCGGGTTTCGGATATTGCCGCGTATTTTTTAAACGGTGAAGTGGTGGAATGGGGGGCAACGGAAGAAATTTTCACCCGTCCCAGGGATCGGCGTACGGAAGATTACATTACCGGAAGATTCGGTTAATTATATTTACTGTATTCTGGCTTCCAGGGGATAAAGTTTATATTTTCCGGGAGGGATGACCGTGAGTCCCCGTTCTTCCTTTGAAAGGGCCCTGGCCGAACTTCAGCAGGACATCCTGCGCATGGCCAGCCTGGTGGAGCAGGCCATTTACGATTCAGTACAATCCCTGATCAGGCTCGACGTGGCCGGTGCGGCCCAGGTAATTATGAGCGATGAAATGATTGACGAACTTTACCTGGAAATTGAGGATAAGTGCGTCAAGTTAATTGCTACCCAGCAACCCCTGGCCCGGGATTTGCGAGTGGCCATTACCGGGATCAAGATTCTTTTGAGCCTGGAGCGAATGGCCGACCATGCGGTGGATATTGCCCGGGCTACCATGTGCCTGAGCGGCCAGCCTTTAACAGTAAAATGCCTGGATTATATCCCGCGGATGGCCCGGCTTGCCCAGCAGATGGTCAAGGACGGGCTGGATGCCTATGTCAATGGCGATGTCCAGAAAGCCAGGGAGATGTGCGCCCTGGACGACGAGGTGGATTATATTTTTGCCAGGGTGTTCCGGGAACTGGTCAACAGCATGAGGGAAGATCCCCGGACGGTAATGCAGTCGGCCTACCTTTTATATGTCAGCCGCTATCTGGAAAGAATAGCCGATCATGCCACCAATATCGGGGAAGCGGTTATCTACCTGGTTACCGGTGAGCGCTGGGAGCTGAACTGATTCTTAACTTTGGCGCAGGATTTACCCCGGGAAACGTCGAATAAATCAAGTTGCATCTACATCCAGGTTTGGCAGGTGACGGGATTGACTTCCCTGCCCCGGATCAGAAGAATATATTTCCTGGTCATCCTTGTCCTGATTCTCATGTTTTACCTGTGGAATCTGGTCAGGGTTCGGCTGGTAGATATAGAGTGGTTGAAGGAGGACAGGATTTCCCGCACCATGGCCACCTCCGGGTGGCTGATCAAGGAAGAACAGTTGCTTCTCTCACCGGGGAGGGGCCAGTTAAGACTGCTGGTGGATGATGGGGAAAGGGTGCGGGCCGGCGCTCCGGTGGCAGAAGTCATCCTCTCACAGAACGGTGGTGCAGGGGAAAAACGGGTTGTTTACGCCCCCCGGGGAGGGGTTTTTTGCAACCATATTGATGGCCTGGAAGAGGTGCTGCGGCCCGCAAATGCATTGAAAATGGAAGCCGTGGAAAAACTGGAAGTAAAACCCGTTTCTCCCGTTACCGGGAGCAGGGTGGAAAAGGGAGAGCCGGTGGGCAAGCTGGTGGATAACCTTTCCGGTATATGGTACTGGTGCCGCGTTGATGGGGAAGGAAACCGGGCGGTAAAATGGCCTGCCGGTCAGCAGGTGGTTATCCTGTGGCAGGGGCGGCCGGTGGAGGCCCGTCTGGAGAAGATTGCCGGAGAGGAAATGCTTTTTCTGTTACCCGCTTATCCCGGTGACCTGATTCACCGGCGCCAGGTTCAGATGGAGCTGAAGGTAGGGGAACTGTCCGGATATGTAGTACCTTCCCGGGCGCTGGTGAAAAGGGGGGAGGAGCAGGGAATTTATATTGTCTCCCGCCGCCGGGTCGCGTGGGTTCCCGTACGGGTCCTGGGGGGAACACCGGAACGGGTAATTATTACCGGGGAGCAGCTGTCTGCCTGCACCCGCTACGTGGCCAACCCGTTCTGGGTACGGGAAGGCGATGAACTGGAGTGAGGAGCTGGAGGGACGGATATTGGGAGTAAGGGAGAACCTTGCCCGTGTATGGGAACAGGTAGCAAGGGCAGCACTCAAAACCGGCCGGGATCCCGGTTCGGTTAAACTGGTGGCCGTAACCAAGAATGTTTCCCTGGAAGTCATGCAAGAAGCCCTGGCGGCAGGAATAAAAGTTTTTGGTGAAAACCGGGTGCAGGAACTGGTGGCCAAACAGCCCCGTCTGCCGGGAGATATTGAATGGCATATGATCGGGCATTTGCAAACCAATAAGGTAAAGTATATTATTGGTAAGGTGAGCCTGATCCATTCCCTGGACAGCCTGCGCCTGGCCCGGGAAATCAGCCGCCGGGCCCGGGAACGGGGGCTGGTGGCGGAAGTTCTGGTTCAGGTGAATATTTCCGGGGAAGAAACCAAATACGGTGTGCCGCCGGGAGAGGTAAAAAGCTTTATTGAAGAAGTGGCCGGCCTGGAGGGTGTCCGCGTGCGCGGGTTAATGACCATCGCTCCCTTTGTTTCCGATCCCGAGCAGGTGAGACCGGTTTTCAGGGAGCTGAACCGGATGGCCGGCTGGCTCAAGCGGGAATTGCCGGGATTGCCCCTGGATTATTTATCCATGGGGATGAGCAATGATTTTACCGTAGCCGTGGAAGAAGGGGCAAACATCATCCGGGTGGGTAGCGCCATTTTTGGCCCCCGACCATAATTCCAGGAGGGATAACCATGGCCAGGAAACTGGTGGACAAAGTCTTGGGTTTTATGGGTTTTGAAGAGGAGCCCGTGGAGGAAGAGGAAAAGGAGCATTTCCGGGAAGAAGATCCGGTGCCCCAGGTAAAGCGCAAGGGCCAGGTTTTCAGCCTGCACACCCAGCGCCAGGTGCGGGTTATTGTGGCCGAACCCAGGGTCTTTGAAGATGTGCAGGCTATAGCCGATCATTTGAAAAACCGTCGCCCGGTGGTGGTTAACCTGGAGAGGGCGGAAAGCGATCTGGCCAGGCGCATAGTGGATTTTATCAGCGGCGCCACTTACGCGCTGAACGGGAGCATGCAAAAAGTGGGTAATGGAATTTTTCTCTTCGTTCCCAGCAACATGGATATTGCAGGAAACATTAAAGAATATGGGGAACGGGGAATTTTCCCCTGGAAAGATGAATAACGGGGGTGTTCTTTTTGCCGTTAACGGGACTCGCCATTGGCTGCCTGGGGGGCGGGGCCATGGCCCAGGCCCTGCTTACGGGGTTGATTAAAAGCGGTATTCAGGCCCGTAACCTGTATGTGAGCGATACCCGCCACGAGAGGCTGGATTACCTGAGCCGGGAGCTGGGCGTTAATGGACGGGAGAGTAACAGGGATCTGGTCAGGGAGTCGGATGTGGTTATCCTGGCGGTTAAGCCCCAGGTGGTGGAGGAGGTTTTAAAAGAAACGGGGGACCTGTTCCAGCCCCGGCAAACGCTGATTTCTATTGCCGCCGGTATCACTACCCGGTTCATTGAAAAATTTCTCCCTGAGCCGGTACCGGTAATTCGCGTTATGCCCAATACGCCGTGTCTTTTGGGGTGCGGGGCCAGTGCCCTTTGCTCCGGCACCAATGCCGGCGACCGGGACCGGGAGCGGGCGAGAGCCATTTTCAGCGCCGTCGGCCGGGCGGTAGAAGTACCGGAAGGGTTGATGGATGCTGTAACAGGACTCAGTGGCAGCGGGCCCGCCTATATGTATGTTATCCTGGAGGCGCTGGCTGATGCAGGGGTGCGGGTAGGCCTCCCCCGGGATGTGGCTCTTCTGCTCAGTGCCCAGACCATGCTGGGGGCAGCCCAGATGGTCCTGGAAACCAGTGAACACCCCGGCCGCCTTAAGAATATGGTTACCACCCCGGGAGGGACGGCCATTGCGGGTGTTTATGCCCTGGAAGAGGGAGGGTTACGGGTAACCCTTATGCGGGCGGTAGAAGAAGCCACCCGCCGTTCCCGGGAACTGTCCGAGGGATTAAAATAAAAGGAGAGCGTCATGAGCCTGGAACGTATTATTAATGTCGCCTTTCAGGTATACACCTGGTTAATTTTTATCCGGATTATTTTATCTTTTATCCGTCACAACCCCTATCATCCTCTGATCCGCTTCATTTACGAAATTACCGAACCTGTACTGGGGTTTTTCAGGCGTTTTATTCCCCCTGTGGGTATGCTTGACTTTTCACCCCTGGTAGCCTTTTTTGCGTTGGAACTGCTGCGCCAGATAATCCTCAACGTGATCCGGGCACTGGGATTGTAGGACCAGAAGGATGTGAAGACGTGCTGGACAAGGAGTTTTTGCTCTGCCATGCCAGGAACCAGGAGGAAAAAGAGATGCTGGCCAGGATTTATGACCTGGTACAGCAGGTTTTACGTACCCGGCAGCCCCGGGTAACCGATTTCCTTGATCCCTATCACGCCGGTCTGGTGGATATGGCCCTGAAGAGGGTTCCCGATCTGGCAGCCGGAAGCGACGGCGGTTACCCGGCTGCCGAAAGGGTGCGCGTGCTTATTTATCCCGATTACCTGGAGCCCCGGGAGGAAGACTGGCAGCTGGCGTACCTTTCGCTGCGGGGCTCCTTTGCAGAGCAGGAGCTCAGCCACAGGGATTTTCTCGGGGCCCTGCTCTCCCTGGGCCTGCGCCGGGAGAAAATTGGAGACATCCTCCTGCATAACGACCGGGCTCAGCTGGTGGTGGCTGCCGAAGTGGCACCTTTCGTGCAATCCCAGCTGACCAGGGTGGGTTCCGTCCCTGTGACTGTGGAGGAGATTTCCCGGGAGCAGATCTGCCCTCCCCCCCGGCGGGTCAGGGAAATCAAGGCCACCGTTCCTTCCCTGCGCCTGGATGTGGTGGCAGCCGCCGGCTTTGGCACTTCTCGCACCAGGATGGCCCGGGAAATTACCGCCCAGCGGGTTAGCGTGAACTGGCAGGTCTGCACTGAACTTTCACGAACGGTGCGGGAGGGGGATATTATTTCCGCCAGGGGACGCGGTCGGGTTCAGGTGACCCGTGTCACAGGAACGACCAGAAGCGGCCGCCTGGCGCTTATCCTGCACCGGTATGTTTAACGGGTGGCGGTTTTATGGTCTTCCTGCGTGAAGAAAAGGAAGCGGTGGTTTTTAAGGTGCGCGTTCAGCCCCGGGCAGCCAGGAATGAGCTGACCGGGCTGCATGAAGATGCCCTGAAAATACGCCTCACGGCCCCCCCTGTGGAGGGGGAAGCCAACGAAGCCCTGCGTGATTTTCTGGCCCGGCTGCTGGGGGTGCCCAGGTCGCAGGTGGAAATTGTGGCCGGGCAAAAGGGACGCAGCAAGTTAATCAGGGTAAAGGGCATTGCTGCCGGGAGGATACTTTCCCTGCTGGAAACCACCACCGGCGCCAGGAACAACGGATAAAATGGTCGCTGTTCCGGCACGCCAGCGAGCGGCCTTTGAGCCGGGGAGAAATTAAACTTAACCCCGGCCTAACCGGCCCGTAAGATTGACGCTGGCCCTGTTTTTGTGTATAATACTCCTTGTTTTAAAGCTGTTAAAGCCTGTGAACGGGACGAGTAGCCCGGCACTCCTGTTACAGAGAGCCCGGGGAAGCTGGAAACGGGTACAGGGGTCCGCGGTGAAAATCACCCGGGAGGTTCCGGCTGAACGGCGGGTAACCGCCCAGTAAGCCCGGACGGTCAGCCACCGTTACCGGCAAAATGAGGGGACAGGTAGAAAGGCCTTTTTACCTGTCTAGAAGGGTGGTACCGCGGGAATATCCCGTCCCTTTGGGGCGGGCTTTTTCTATTTGGGGGACATGCTTGAGGACTAATGTTAGCCTGAGGTGGTGCGGATGGATTACAGCCAGACTTTGAACCTGCCCAAAACTGATTTCCCCATGCGGGCCAATCTGCCCCAGCGGGAACCAGAGATCTTGAAGTTCTGGGATGAAATTAATATTTACCGCCTGGTACAGCAAAAGAATGCCGGCCGGCCCAAGTTTATCCTGCATGACGGGCCGCCCTACGCCAACGGGCACATCCACCTGGGGACTGCCCTGAACAAGGTGCTCAAGGATATTGTGGTTAAATATCACTCCATGGCTGGCTATGATGCCCCCTATGTTCCCGGGTGGGATACCCACGGGCTGCCCATAGAACAGCAGGCCATTAAGAGCCTGGGGTTGAACCGGCATGCCGTTCATCCCGTGGAGTTCCGGCGCAGGTGTAAAGAATACGCTTTAAAATTTGTGGATATCCAGCGCCAGGAGTTCAAGCGCCTGGGTGTGCGAGGGGATTGGGAACATCCCTACCTCACCCTGATGCCCCACTATGAGGCCGCGCAGATAGGTGTTTTCGGAGAAATGGCCCGCCGGGGTTACATTTATAAGGGCTTGAAACCCGTTTACTGGTGCGCTACCTGTGAAACTGCCCTGGCCGAGGCGGAAGTGGAGTATCAGGATAAAAAGTCCCCCTCCATCTATGTTTCTTTTCCCGTTAAAGATGGAAGGGGCCGCTTGCCGGTTGGTAGCCAGGTGGTTATCTGGACCACCACTCCCTGGACGTTGATTGCCAATGTCGCCGTTTGCCTGCACCCGGAATTTGCCTATGCCCTGGTGGCTGCCGGTGCAGAGAAGTACGTGGTGGCCAGGGAACTGGTGCCTTCATTTGCCCGGGCCGTCGGCCTGGAAGAATGGACCGTTATAGAAGAGTTTACGGGGAAAGACCTGGAGGGTGTGGTTTTAAAGCACCCCTTTATCGAGCGGGATTCTTTAGTCATTTTAGGCGATCACGTTACCCTGGATGCCGGAACCGGTTGCGTGCATACGGCTCCCGGTCACGGCCATGAAGACTACCTGGTAGGGCTGCAGTATGACCTGCCCATTCTTTCTCCCGTTGATGGCCGGGGATATTTCACCGGGGAAGCGGGGCAGTTTGCCGGCCAGTTTTATGCGGAGGCCAACGATAATATTATTGCCGAGCTAAAAGCCAGGGGCAAGCTGCTCAATAGCGGTACCATCAGCCACCAGTACCCCCACTGCTGGCGCTGCAAGAAGCCTGTCTTTTTCCGGGCCACAGAACAGTGGTTTGCTTCCATTGAAGGCTTCCGCAAGAAGGCCCTGGAGGCTATCCGCCAGGTGCGCTGGATTCCGGCCTGGGGAGAAGAGCGCATTTATAATATGGTGGCCAACCGCAGCGACTGGTGTATCTCCCGCCAGCGGACCTGGGGTGTACCCATACCCATTTTCTATTGTCAGGCCTGCGGAAAAGAGATTATTACCCCGGAAACCATATCCCACCTACAGGGGTTGTTCAGAGAACATGGCTCGGATATCTGGTTCATGAAGGAAGCGGCGGAATTGCTCCCTCCCGGTTTCAAATGCCCGTTCTGCGGGGCCGGTGAGTTTACCAGGGAAACCGACATTATGGATGTCTGGTTTGATAGCGGTACTTCCCATGTGGGTGTGCTGGAGCAGCCGGATATATGGCCGGAACTGAGCTGGCCGGCGGATCTCTACCTGGAAGGTAGCGATCAGCACCGGGGCTGGTTCAACAGTTCCCTTTCCACGGCGGTGGCTGTGCGGGGCCAGGCTCCCTACCGGGCCGTACTCACCCATGGTTTTGTGGTTGACGAGCAGGGCCGCAAGATGAGCAAGTCATTGGGGAATGTTATCGATCCTATGAAGATCGTCGAGCAAATGGGAGCCGATATTTTACGCCTCTGGGTGAGTTCGGCGGATTACCGGGGTGACCTGGCGGTATCGCAGAACATCCTCAAGCAGATGACGGAAGCTTACCGTAAAATCCGCAATACCTGCCGGTTTTTGCTGGGGAACCTTTATGATTTCGGCCCCGGTGATCAGGTGCCCTATGAACAGCTTCCGGAAATGGATCGCTGGGCCCTTTTACGCCTGCACCGGATGATAGAACGGGTACTGGCTGCTTACAGGGATTATGAGTACCATGTGGTTTTCCACACCATTCATCATTTCTGTACCGTTGACATGAGCGCGCTGTATCTGGATATGATCAAAGACAGGCTTTATACCACTCCCGCCCTTTCCCTGGAGCGCCGGGCGGCTCAAACCGTGCTTTACCAGGTGTTGCATGCCCTGGTACGCCTGCTTACGCCCATTCTGGCCTTTACTACGGAAGAAATCTGGCGTTATGCTCCCAAAGAAAAGGATGCGCCGGTAAGTGTTCAGCTAACCGACATGCCCCGGGTCAATGAAGATTACCTGGATCCGGAACTGGAGACCCGGTGGGAGCGCCTGCTGGCGGTACGGGGCGAGGTTACCCGGTCCCTCGAAGCAGCCCGCAGGGAAAAGCTAATCGGTAACTCCCTGGAGGCGGCGGTGATATTATATGCCCGGGGGGAATTATATGATTTCCTCTCCGGGGTGGACGAGCTGCCGGCAATTTTCATCGTTTCCGCCGTGGAGCTGAAAAGGTGGGACGGGGACTTGCCCGAAAAAGCAATGGCTTCGGAGATGATTCCCGACCTGGCGGTGGCGGTGGAAAGGGCGCCGGGGAAAAAGTGTGAGCGCTGCTGGATGTACCACCCCGGGGTCGGACAGCATCCGGAACACCCCACCTTATGCCCCCGTTGCGCAGGGGTTATAACCGGGCAGTAAATAAAGAAACCCTTCTCCGTGGAGAAGGGTTTCTTTTTCGAGCCGGTAACAGCCTTCGCTACAGCCATTACAGATCCCTGCATAGCCCACGATAACCTTTCGGCTGTCGCAAACCATTACGGAACCCGTAATGACCTTTGCTCGACCATTACAGATACCTGGGAAGCCTGGTACAATCTCTCGACTGCACCAAACCTCTCTTTTTTGTCAATGACAAAAGCTGTTTGTCAGATGACAAAAACTGCCGGCACCTGTAATGATCTTAGCTCGATCGCTGAACATTCCTTACGACCCGGCAGTAATCCTTCGGACCGCTGCCGAGCCTGCCGGGACATCCAGCGATCTGCCCGCCGGCTGGTAGCGAGCCCTGTGACCCGCTACCAACCTTTGGCCGGCTGCTACAGAGCCATTTTTAAGTGACCCTGTAGCAGTCTTGGCTCGGCCATTACCGACCCTGTTGCTCATATTATTACCCCTTTCTTAACGGATATACACCGGGGCAAACGGTAAATATAGCCATTAAGTATTAAAATTGCTATGCGAAAAACGGTTATCTCCCGGTTACCATTGAACGTTTGATCCTGCCTGCTGGAGGAACTGATCTGGTTACTGGGCTGTACCCTGCTGGCTCAGGTGCAGGCCGAGCTTTCCTCCCGGGACGGGCGGATCACACGTCTGGCTCCGCTGCGTTCCGTGGGTGACCGGGTACACCTGCAGGTTTGTCTGTGCGATGGCGGACGTCCGGAATTCTGCCTTCCCGTGGCTTTGCCCCTCAGGGCTGTTCAGGAAAGAGATGTGGGCAGCCTTGCCTCCCAGATTCTCTGGGCGACCGAGCATGGTTTACGGGTAGCAATAGTGGAACCTCTGGAATCCAGCCGCTCCTTCCGGATAACGGCTTGACCTGCCCCTCCGGGGCAGTTTCAGACTACCGACAAACTTCCTATGTGCCCTGGTTTTAAAGAGGAGCGACCTGGAGTGAGCGCTGCCGGGCCAGGCCCGGGCGACGGGATGAGGCGGGGCCGCGGACCGGATGTCCGCGGAGGCCACCTGAACACAGGAAGTGTGAATGTGGCCGGTACCCGCCGAAGACCGGAGCCAGGGCCTTTTGGCCCGGCCAGCGATACGACCGGGAGCGACGACTAAAACCAGGGCACATCCTGGAAACACTTTCTCTACAAGCTGCCTGCCCCTCCGGGGCAGTTTTATTTTAGAAAAATCAGGACGGATGAAGATTATCTGAGGAAGACAGAAATGGGGGGAGAGGGGTTATAACTATGATGGGATGCTGTTAAAAAGCGGGACCGGATGGTCCGGCGGCCATAACCGGAGGAGCAACATTACGGAAGGGTAGCAGCAGGAAATGTTTTCTCCGGGAGCGAATAATTAACAAAAGTCCGGTAAGCGGGGGGAGGGTGGGGATCTTTGAGCCTGTGGAACAATATAAAAGGTAAAATTTTCGATCTTTCCCTGGATGTTCATTTACCTGCCCTGGAATATGTCCAGGGTGGAACAGTACAGGGGGAAGTTTCTCTGAAAGCGGCGAAAATCTCCCGGCGTATAAGGGGGATCAGGTTGGAACTGCTGGAAGAATGGTGGGAAGGAGAGGAAAGTGAGAAAGGGCGTCACCAGAAAAGGGAAGTTACGGCCAGAATGGATCTGGCCGGGGAAGCAGTTATTTATCCTGATAAAGGGTTGAACATCCCTTTCACCCTGCGCCTGCCCCTGAACCTGGCCATCAGCAGCTCTCATCACCACTGTTATTTACGGATTCAGGTCCTGGTTCCTCTTGCCCCCGATCTCACCCGTATGATTGAGCTGAATATAAAGCCGGCACCGGCCATAACTGCCGTTTGGGAAGCTTTATCCTGGCATCTGGGGTTTGCCTCCTGTGGTCTCATCTCTACCTCCCGGCAGCAGGTATTTAAATTCTGTTCCGGCCCGGGTACACCGGCAGATTTCCGTCATATTGAGGATATAGAAATGATCTTTGAAAACGAGAAGGACGGCCTGCGCATTCACATGAAGGCCAAGGTGAACCTGCTGGGAAACTTTGATGCCGATAATTATTTTACATTGTTTATTCCTTACGAGGAAATGTTCCGTAAAGACGGTACGCCAGCACATCAATGTATCGGAGAAAGGATCATCCGCCGCCTGCTGGACTCTTTAAAGCCGGTGGGCCAGAGCCTTTTAACGGGTCGTGAACCCCGGTGTTAAAATAAAAACCATTTACAATTGCTCCGGAAAATGATAAAATTTAAGGAAAGTTAGTTAACAAAATAAATATTTTATGTCCTGAACGCTTAATTCTTTACCCGAAAGAAGCGGAGGACCCATTTCCTGGGGTGAATCCCCCTGGAGAGGAGGCGTGATAGTGCGCCCGTTTTCCCGGGGGTAGGGTTATCCTTTCAACCCGAACCCGACAGCTAACTTCGTAAGCGTGGAAGGGAGGACATATGTGCTCGGGGTGGCACGGGTTACACCCATGTGCCTGTGCTGTCCCGATGACGGGTTCACTTTCTTCTGCCCCAGGAAAAATATTCCTGGGGCTATATTTTTCCATAAGGGGGGGTATAAATGGCTATTTTCCCAATGCCTCCAGCAGGATTTGACATCGCAGAAAAACAAAACGTTTCAGCCGAGGAAAAACGCCGGATTTCACTGCAACGGGCGCAGGAACTGAAGGAAAGCATCCGTGACTACCTCCAGGTTAAGGATAAGATCCCGACCGGACTTGATCTGGTCGAGCAGCTGGAAGCAGCCCGGCAGAAAATCCTTTCAATCTTTAAGGCTGGAAAAGAGCAGTGGGCTGACTGGCACTGGCAGATGGCTCATCGCATTACCACCGTTGAGCAGTTAAGCCAGATTGTAGATCTGACACCCGAGGAACAGCAGAGTATTGCCAGGGTGGGGAAACGCTTCCGGTGGGCAATATCTCCCTATTATGCCAGCCTGCTGGCCGTTGACCGGCCCGGGGGGCCCATATGGCTGCAAGCCGTGCCCCAGGAGGCGGAATTGACCGATAATGGCGGTAGCGATGATCCCATGGCCGAGGCTTTTACCAATCCGGCTCCGGCCATAACCCGTCGTTACCCCGACCGGTTGATTATCAATGTAACCAACCAGTGTGCCATGTACTGCCGCCATTGCCAGCGGCGCCGTAATATCGGGGAAATAGACCGGCACCAGCCCAGGGAAGTTCTCAAGGCTGCCCTGGATTACATCCGTAGTAATCCTGAAATCCGGGATGTGCTGATTACTGGCGGGGATGCCCTGCTGTTAAGTGATCGCTGTCTGGACTGGTTGTTAAGCGAACTTGACGCCATTCCCCATGTGGAGATAAAGCGCATTGGAACCAGGGCCATAGTAACCATGCCCCAGCGCATTACCCCCGCGTTATGTGCCATCCTGGAAAAACACCCGCCCATTTACATCAACACCCAGTTCAATCATCCCCTGGAGATTACGCCGGAAGTGAAAGAAGCCTGCGATCGCCTGGTTAAGGCGGGTGTGGTTCTGGGCAACCAGGCGGTACTGCTGAAAGGGGTTAACAACAATCCCCATGTAATGAAAAAACTCAACCAGGCGCTCCTGCGCATCCGGGTTCGTCCCTATTACATCTTCCACGCCAAAGAGGTCAGGGGAACCAGGCATTTTATTACCAGCGTGGATGAGGGTATAGAGATTATGGAAAAATTGAGGGGGTATACCTCCGGCCTGGCTGTGCCGACCTATATCATCAATGCCCCCGGCGGGCTGGGGAAAACCCCTGTACTGCCCAGGTACCTGGTCTTCCGGGATGATAAGCACGTCATCTTCCGTACCTGGGAGAAAAAAATTATCTCTTATCCCAACCACCGTTAAAGGTAATCGCCGGTGACAAACTTCCCAAGTGCCCTGGTTTTAAAGGAGGAGCGACCTGGAGTGAGCGCTGCCGGGCCAGGCCACGTGCCGCGGACAGGATGTCCGCGGAGGCCACCTGAACACAGGATGTGTGAATGTGGCCGGTACCCGCCGAAGACCGGAGCCGGGGCCTTTTGGGCCCGGCCAGCGATACGACCGGGAGCGACGACTAAAACCAGGGCACATCC